>JAKFYF010000038.1 GCA_021731005.1 Hyphomonadaceae bacterium | reverse complement strand
CGCCGACGAAATCTGGCGCCGGGAAGGCCTGACCATCGGCGCCCTGGCGGAGGCCGTCGGAATTCCCGAGCACCAGCTGCGGCCGCTGATCAACGACCATCTCGGCTTCCGCAATTTCGCCGCGTTAGTGAACGCCCGCCGCATCGAGGCGGCCAAGCGCATGCTCGCAGACCCCGGGCAAGCGCGCCAGACCGTCGCCGCCATCGCCTACGATCTCGGCTTCGGCTCGCTCGGGCCGTTCAACCGCGCGTTCAAGGAAGCGACGGGTGTGACGCCGACGGAGTTTCGGCGGGGCCAAGGCTCGCCGTTTCCCGAAAAACCTAGCTGATTTTGGAAACGCCCAGGCTTTTTCAAGCTGCGGCGAGCCATTGGCCCGGCTTTCCGCCACCGCTCTCCCCGCGACGGGATCGCTAAGGAGAGCACATCATGGACTTCCAGTTCGCAGCCGACATCGCCGCCCAATGGCTGCTCAACGCCCAGACCGACGTTACCCGCTACGTCATCTTCGCGGTCAGCGTCTGGCTGGTGCTGTGGGTGGTTTTCGCGGGGGTGTTGCGCGGCCGTAAGATCCGGGACGCTACACCGCCCGCAAAACAACTCGCGCTCGAGTTCCTGGTCTCGCTGCGCTCGATCGCCATCTTCTCCACAGTTGGGCTTGCCACCTTCATGCTGGAACGCTTCGGCCTGCTGCCCGGGCCTGCGATCGCCGCGACCTGGGGCCCGGCCTGGTTCTGGGCGAGCCTGGCGCTAATGGTGATCGCCCACGACGCCTATTTCTACTGGGCGCATCGGCTGATGCACCACCCGCGCCTGTTCCGGGTTTTCCACCGCCGCCACCACAAGAGCATGAATCCCTCCCCGTTCACCGCCTATTCCTTCGATCTGGGCGAGGCGGCGATCATGGCGAGCTTTGTGCCGCTGTGGCTCATCCTGGTTCCCACGCCGTGGGGCGTGAGCGCCTTGTTCATGCTGCACCAGATCGTGCGCAACACGTTGGGGCATTCTGGTTACGAATTGATGCCGGCGCGCGCCGATGGGCGGCCCTGGTTCGACTTCCTCACCACCACCACCCACCACGACCTGCACCACGCCCAGGCCCGCTGGAATTATGGGCTCTATTTCACCTGGTGGGATCGGCTCATGGGCACCGAGCACCCCGAATATCACGTCCGCTTCGCCGCCGCCGTGCGCAAACCACTTGCCCGAAAGCATCGGATCGCCGCGCGCGCCGCATCCTTAACCTGACAGCCAACCTGGAGGAAATCCGATGACCAAAATCGCCAACCTCGCCTTTGTGCTCGACGCCGTGCATCCAACCCGCGCGCCGGCGGCATCTCCTAATCAGACACACACACACCCCCTCGGAGTAAGTCCCATGACCAAGGTTCTTTCCCTCACCGCCGCGCTGATCCTGTTCGTTCCGGTCGCCGCCGTGTTCCTGATGCAAGCATCCCGCATGATCGCCTGATCCCTCCCGAGAGCCCATCCCAAGGCTAAGTGGGCGATCACAAGCAAGGCGCGGACCCTCCCCCGGTCCGCGCCTTTTTGTTGACCGCGGGCGCCCAAGGGTTACGCAAGCGGCGCAAAGGAGAACAGCGTGGGATCGGTCAATCCAAGTTCGGAGCAAATCGCGGGCATGTTGGCGAGCGCTGGCGCGCCGGGCGCGATCAACATGATCAATTTGATCCGCTACCGCGCCAAGGCAGACTATCCCGCCGACCATGCAAGCGCAGCTGAAAATCTCACCGGCGAGCAGGCTTATCAGCGCTACATGGCCGGAACCGCGCCCCACATCGCCAAGCTCGGCGCGCGCGTCGTGTGGGCGGGCGCACCGAACCTTGTAGTGATCGGCCCCGCCGAGGAGCGCTGGGACATGGCCTTCATCGTCGAATATCCGAGCGTGGCGGCAATGCTCTCGATGATCGGCGACGGCGAGTATCAGAAAATGGCGGTGCATCGCACCGCCGCAGTCGCAGACAGCCGGCTGATCCGCTGCGAACCGCGGGCGATGGGATAGTTTTATCGGCCGCCCCGCACCCGCACGCGCACGCTTTGGCGTTGGCCCTCGGCGTCGACCACAGTAATCGTGTAGAAACCCGGCGCGGAAGGCCGCCAGATGGCGCGCCCGCTCGTCGCTTCCGCTTCCACGCGAGCGCCTTCGGCGTACCAGGCAAGCGGCGCGCGCCCGCCGCGCGCGGAGAGTGAAAGCCCGCGCGCGCGTGCGCCATATTCCAACACCAGCACTTCGGCGTCAGCGGGCGGGAACAAGATCGCCAGACCCTCGCCTTCTTGCATGCGCGCGAGCGCTGGAGCGGGCCCACGTTCGGGCTGGGGCTCGCGTGCAGGCTCGGATGCAAGCCCCAAGCGATCGAACGCTTCGAACAGGATCGGCAGCGCCTCGCTGCGCCCGGTTGCACCCGGACGCGGCGCGCCATCTGGGCGGCCCACCCACACGCCGATTGCGTAGCCGCCCGCCACCCCCAGCGCCCAGGCGTCGCGGAAGCCAT
>JAKFYF010000122.1 GCA_021731005.1 Hyphomonadaceae bacterium | reverse complement strand
AAACACGACGGTTCATGTTGTGCGAGATCGGAATTGGGCCAATTCGGAGAGTGCGGAGCGTCACCCCGCCCCCTGCCCCGCTCGCGGGGAGGGGGGTCATGCGGCCTTGGTGGCGAGTTCAGCGACAAGCATTGCAAACGCCCATTCCACCCACGGGATCAGCGCTTCCACATCTGCGCGTTCAACCGTCGCGCCGCACCAGATGCGCAGGCCCGGTGGCGCGGAGCGGTACGATGCGGCATCGAGCGCTACGCCTTCTTTTTCCAGCAGGCCGGCGAGCTTCTTGGCAAACCCCGCTTGCACTTCTTCGCTCAACGCTGTCACACGCGGATCGACCACTTTCAAGCATACGCCCGTGTTCGACCAAGTGCGCGCGTCCTCCGCCAAAGGCGCGATCCAGGGCGTGCGCGCAGCCCAATCATAGAGCACTTTGGAGTTTGCATTCGCGCGCGCGTGCAGCGCTTCCAAGCCGCCAATGCTCTCGCCCCAATTCAGCGTGTCGAGATAATCCTCGACCGCGAGCAGCGAGGGTGTGTTGATGGTGGCGCCTTCGAACAGCTCTTCGTCGAGCTTGCCCTTCTTGGTCATGCGGAACAGCTTCGGCAGCGGCCGGTCGGGCGTGTAGCTCTCCAGCCGCGCCACGGCGCGCGGGGAAAGGATGATCATGCCGTGCGCGGCCTCGCCCCCCATCACCTTCTGCCACGAATAGGTGACCACATCGCATTTGGCCCAATCGATCGGTTGCGCGAAAGCGGCGCTGGTGGCGTCGTTGATGCTGATGCCTTCGCGATCCGCGGCGATCCAATCGAAGTTAGGTATCTTCGCGCCCGAAGTTGTTCCATTCTGGGTGAAGACGATGTCGGCGTTCTCGCGCGCCTTAGAAAAGTCGGGCAGCGCGCCGTAGGGGCGCGCCACGTGGAGCGCCGCGTCGATCTTCAAGAGCTTGGCGTCGGTGATCCATTCCTCGCCGAAGCTTTCCCAGGCGAACACGTCGACGGGCCTCTGGCCCAGCATCGACCACATTGCCATTTCCACCGCGCCGGTATCGGAGGCCGGCACGATGGCGATGCGATAGTCGGCCGGGACCTGCAGCAGCGCGCGCGTACGGTCGATCGCTTCCTTGAGTTTGGCCTTGCCGGCCTTGGAACGGTGCGAACGACCGAGTGCGGCGCCTCCAAGCGCCGCGAAATTCCAGCCAGGGCGTTTTTTGGTGGGGCCCGAGGAAAACCGGGCGTCGGCCGGGCGCAATGCCGGCTTGGGTTGTATGCTCATCAACTTATCTCCCATCCTCACAGATGGACGTCCGCCGTTGGGAGCGGATGGCCCACGCACGAGATGGCGGTGTTCGCGGGGAAATGCAACGGCGCCGACGATATGACGGGGCTCGGGTTACTTCCCCGTCACCACGATCCGAGGCAGCGCGTTCCCCGCCTCCGGCGGTACGGGGTGGGAAGTTGGCGGCCGCAGCTCCCGCGCGGGTGGCGGTGAGGCGTCCGCCGGCGCGGACGGCGCTTCCATCCCCGGCAGCACCGGATCTTCGAAGATCGCCGGCAATTGCCGCGCCTTGCGCGCACGGCGCTTCTTGCGCGGCGGCGCTTCGGGATGTTCGTCGGCGCGATTGGCCAGGCGCGCCAGCGATGGATCAAGTTCGCCGCGCAGGTACACCGCGACTTGCCCGAGCAAGCGCACGCTTGAGAGCGTCTGAATCGCGCGCGTAAAGCCGCCGCGCTTGCTGGCCTGGTAGCCGACAACGCTTTCCATGTCGAAGCGGTCGCACCAATAGGGCGCGAGATCGGCGAAGGCGGATCCTGTCACCGGGTCCTCGTCAACGCCCGCTCCCGGTGCGAAGAAGCGCGACACGAAATCGTACGGCTTGCCCTCGTCCGCCGGCGCGGTGACGACGAGGCATCCCTGTCGGGGTCCGCGGATCATTGCATTGATCGCGGCGATGTCGGGTTTCATGTTCACGACCGCGGCTTCGCTTTCGAGCACGACGTTGGCGTATTCCGCCACGAACGCATCGGCGAAGCCATTGACGCCCAACGCGCGCGCGAGTTCGCCCGGCGCCTCCCATGGCGCGCGCTGCTTTTTCGGCAGATCGAGCGTGTAACCCTCGGGCGTGGCGCGCACGACCAGGGCGCCGGCGTGGGTGTCGAACACCACGACCTCCAAGCCCGGCTCCAGCTCCGAGAGCAGCATCGCGCCTGCCGCGAGCGTCGCGTGCCCGCAAATGGGCACTTCGGCGGCGGGGGTGAACCAACGCAGCTGGTAATTGCCCTTCAAGCCCGTGGGCGTGACGAAGGCGGTTTCAGAGAGCCTGTTCTCGGTGGCGATCGCCTGCAGCGTCGCATCCGGCAGCCAGCGATCGAGGGGCACGACGGCGGCCGGATTGCCGGTGAACAGCCGGTCGGTGAAAGCGTGGACGATCCAGATTTTCATGGGGGAGGAATATGGACGCGGCTGGAACCAAGCGCACTCCCCCTCCCCCTTGCGGGGAGGGGGCAGGGGGG
>JAKFYF010000022.1 GCA_021731005.1 Hyphomonadaceae bacterium | reverse complement strand
CCTCGCGGGGGCGAGGGTCTCGGTAGTGCTGAGTTGGTCACCGCACCTGCACGCGCTCAGCTTCCGCGCGCATGTTGGCGTCGTCTTCGCGTATCGCTGCGAGCGCTTCTCTCACACGCGGATCGGCGAGCGCCGCGTTGAGGCGAACCAGCGCCTCGGCGCTCTCCGAGGACGCGCCGAACAATGCGCCAAACGCTTCGAACGGGTTCTTGCGTTCGGGATAGAAGCGCAGACGCACGCGCGCGTCGGCATCGATCCCAGCCAGTGCGCGGGCGCGGTCCACCGCGGTCTGGAAGCCGCCGAGATGGTCGACGAGACGGCGCTCCAGCGCTTGTTGGCCGGTCCACACCCGTCCGCGCGCGACTTCGCGCACCTGCGCCGGGGTTAGTTCGCGACCCTCGGCGACGAGGCCGATGAAGCCCTGGTAAGCGCGATCGATGAAGCCCGAGAACGCGGCGCGCTCGGCCTGGTTGAAGGGACGCTCGGTGGTGAACATTTCGACCATCGGCGAGCCTAGAGTGATAGTCTCGGTGTTGGTCGAGAGATAATGATCGAACGCGGGGCCGACGATGAGCTTGCCGCCGACGACGCCGATCGAACCGGTGATGGTCGAAGGCGAAGCGACGATCTCATCGGCGAAGGCCGATACGTAATAGCCCCCGGATGCAGCCACGTCGCCCATCGACACCACGATCTTCTTGCCGCGCGCTTGAGCGGCGCGGGCGGCGGCGAGAATTTGGTCCGACGCCACCACCGAACCGCCGGGGCTGGAAACCCGGAACACAATGGCGGCGACATCGTCGTCCTCGGCGGCTTCGCGCAATGCGGCGGCGATATCGTCGCTGTTCATCATCTGCTCGCCGCCAAACACGCTGTCTTCGGCGGGGCCAGACACGATCGCGCCTTCTCCCTGCACCACCGCGATTACGCGCCCGCCGGAATGCGTCGACGCCTCGTAATCAGCGATGTCGACGATCTCGGCCCCCTCCGCGCGCGCCAAGGCCGCCGCTTCGGCTTCCTCGGGGCGGCCGATATGGTCGACGAGCTTCAGTTCCATCGCGCGTTGCGCGGTGTAGGGCGTGCCTTCGATGGCCGCGCGCGCCGCTTGCGGGGTCAGGCCACGGTCGGCCGCGATGTTAGCGAGCATGACATCGTAGAGGCTGGTCATCAGGCCCATCAATTCTTCGCGGTGGGCGGGCGTGAACGTGCGCTGCGTCAAAGAATGCGCGGCGGTCTTGTACTCCTCGCGGGTCTCGAACTGCGCCTGCACATGGTAGCGCTGCAGCGTACCGGCGAGGAATGTGACCTCCGCGGAAAGCCCCATGGGCTGAAATTCGCTGGCGTCCTGCAGCCACACCTCGTCGGCGTCCGCGACCGTCATGTAGCCGGGCATCGACATGCGCACGCCGTCATTTTGCAAATGCGCGACCACGAATTTTCCAGCGCCCCGGAACGCCTGCAGCGCCGCGCGCAATTCCTCGGCCTGCGCCGGCGCCATGGCGTCGGTGTTGGCGCGCACATAGAGGCCCTTGACCGCGTTGTCGGTGCGCGCCGCGTCGATACGCGAGAGCAATTCCAGCAGCGAGGGCGCTTCCCCGATCGAGGCGAACGGATTGGCGGGCGTCTGGTCGGTCAGCGGGTGACGCAGGTCGAGCGCCAGCACCATCTGCCCGGGCTGAGCAGGCCGGTGGTCCACCGACCCCGCTATCATCGAAAACAGGACGATGGGGCCAACGAACAGAAACAGCACCAGGCCGACGAGAACCCCCGCCACCGTGATCAGAAATTGTTTCATGGGCAGCTGCTCCGCCCCGGCCCCAGCGACCGGCTTATCGATAATTGATATGAAGCGGAGCAAAAGCAAGGGCAATTTTATCGAAAAATGATAAACGCCGGTCCAATACCCCGGTTAACAGCAGTTCAGGCCACTTTGCAGCATGCCCAATCGCGCGCAAAATACTCCCGGGAGGCCTGGATGCCGGATAAATCCCCGCCTGTCGCCAGCGAAGCCTGGATGCTCGAACAACAGATCCGCGCCGAGGCGGAAGCGGCCGGGTGGCGTCAGCTGCGCCTGGAAGGGGCCAAGCCCTCGGCGCCGGTGCGGGCAAGTGCAGCTGCGGAGGTCCCAGCTCCCCGGCTTAGCCCCAGCGGCGCCGGTAGCGCTATTGTCAAAGGCTTGGTGCGCTTCGCGCTGGCGGCTGGCGGCTCATGGCTCGCCTATGTCGCCGGACTCGATTCCGGGCTCGGCGAGTTCGAAATCTGGCTGGCGGCGGGCGCGGCTTTTCTCGTCGTGCTGGCGTTCAGCGCTTTCGGGCCGCTGCGGCGGCTGGTGTATTTCCTGGCCGACAGCATGCGCTGGGTCGTCGTCGCCGCGTTGATCTTGGGCCTGCTGTGGGTGGCGGCGGCGGCGCTGGGAAGCGCGCCGGCTTTGCCGGCGGGGTGAGCGGGAACGAACGCCGGAGTGGCCCGAAGCAGACATTGCCGGTTTAAGCTGCGTCCCCTCGCCCTTGAGGGGAGAGGGT
>JAKFYF010000073.1 GCA_021731005.1 Hyphomonadaceae bacterium | reverse complement strand
AGGGTTAGGGTGAGGGGCGGCCAAAGGCTCGGCGGGAAGCGACGGGTCGGTGCACGGAGCAAGCAGCCGCCCCTCATCCTAACCTTCTCCCCGTTCAAGTGCAGCGAACGGGGAGAAGGGACGCGCTGCTGAGATGGCAAAGACACTTTCCCCCGCCCCCCTCACCCGCGAACTCGTACTCGCGGCGCTGCAGAAATCGGGCGGCAGCGCACAGAAAGGCGACATCGCGCGCGCGCTTGGCATTGGTCCCGATCAAAAAAAAGAACTCCGCCAGATTCTGCGCGCGCTGGAAGAAGAAGGCGCGCTCGGGCGCACAGGGCGCAAGACTTACGCTGACACGCATGCGCTGCCGGCGTCCGGCGCGATGGACATCGTCGACCGCGACGCCGACGGCGAACTACTCGCGCGCATGCGGGGGCCGGACGGCTTGTTCGGCCCGGCTGTGCGGCTCGCGCCGGGAGAAGCGCGCGGCCAGAAAGGCGAAGCCGCCATCGGCGTCGGCGACCGCGTACTGGCGCGCATCGCCCGCACCGAGGACGGCATGGAAGCGCGCGTGGTCAAGCGCCTAGGCCAGAGCGCGCACCGCATCCTCGGCGTGTTCCGCGCCATGAAGGACGAGCGCGGGCGCAAGTTTGGCGGCGGCCGCGTCGAGCCCGCCGACCGCAAGGCGCGCTTCGATATCGTGATCGAGGCGCACCATGTCGGCGAAGTGAAAGACGGCGATCTGGTGCTGGTGGAGATCGATGCGCGCCACACCGAACGAGCGCATGGACCCAAGCGCGGGCTGATCAAGGAAATCGTCGGCAAGGAAAGCGATCCGCGCGCGGCCTCGATCCTGGCCATGCACACGCACGGCATCATGCCGGGCTTCACGCCCGACGAAGAAGCCCAAGCCAACGCCGCCAAGCCCGCCCCGCTCAAGGGCCGCGTCGATCTGCGGCAAGTGCCGCTGATCACCATCGACCCCGAGGATGCGCGCGACCATGACGACGCCGTGTTCGCGCAGCCCGATGGCGATGCGAAGAATCCTGGCGGCTGGCGGGTTTGGGTGGCGATTGCCGATGTCTCCCACTACGTGACGCCCGGTTCGGCGCTCGACCGCGGCGCCTGGAGGCGAGGCAATTCCACGTACTTTCCCGACCGCGTCGCGCCGATGCTGCCGGAGACGCTGTCGGCCGACTTGTGCAGCTTGCGCGAGCACGAGGAGCGCGCGTGCCTGGCCGTCGAGATGGTATTCGGCGCCGACGGCAAGAAGCGCCGCCACCAATTCGTGCGCGGCCTGATGCGCTCAGCCGCCAAGCTTTCCTATGAAGCAGCACAAGCCGCCATCGATGGCGGGCCGGACGAGAAGACGAAGCCGCTGCTGGAGTCCATTCTGAAGCCGCTCTGGGCCGCTTATGGGTGCGTTTGGAAAGCGCGCGACGCGCGCCAGCCGCTCGACATCGACGCGCCCGAACACAAGATCATCTTCACGGACGGCAAGGTTGCCGGCGTGAAGCGGCGCGAACGTTTCGATGCGCACAAGCTGATCGAAGAATTCATGATCCAGGCCAATGTCTGCGCGGCGGAGACGCTGGAACAGAAGAAGCGCCCGCAAATCTACCGCATCCACGATCGCCCGTCAGACGAGAAGATCGCCGCGCTCACGGATTTTCTGCCGACTGTCGACATGTCCTGGGCCAAGGGACAGAGCGTCACCGCCGCGCGCTTCAACCGCATTCTGCATCTGGCGCAAAAATCCACGAACAAGGACATCATCAACGAAGTGGTGCTGCGCACGCAGTCGCAAGCGGTGTACTCGCCCGACAATATCGGCCATTTCGGCTTGAACCTCGCGCGCTACTCGCACTTCACTTCGCCGATCCGCCGCTATGCCGACGTCACTATCCACCGCGCCCTGATCCGGGCGCTGGGCCTTGGGGACGACGGCGCCGCCGACAAGGACGAAGCGCGCTACGCTGAGACCGCGCAACACATCTCCGAGACCGAGCGCAAGAGCATGGCCGCCGAGCGCGACGCCACGTCGCGCTACATTGCGTCTTTCCTCGCCGATCGCGTCGGTTCAACCTTTGAAGGCCGCGTCACCGGCGTCACGCGCTTTGGGCTCTTCGTTCGCCTCGATGAAACCCAAGCCGACGGCCTCGCGCCGATCCGCTCGCTGGGCGCCGGCTTCTGGAACCATGACGAAGCCGCGCACGCGCTGGTCAACACCGAAAGCGGCGCGCGCTTTCCACTCGGCATGCGTGTTGAAGTGCGGCTGGAAGAAGCAACCCCGATCAGCGGCGGCCTCCTCTTCTCCGTACTCACCGATCCTGAACCGCCGGCGGCTGGGTGGCGCAAAAGCAAGGGCCGCGTGGTCGGACGCGACTTCGGCAAGCACCGCGGCAAGCGCCGGCGCTGACATCCCCCCACGGCCGCTCCGCGGCCGGCGAATCCAGAGTGAGGGGCAGGGGTGAGATGCGTGCAAACACGCCGGCGCCTGCTTGTCGGCCCGCCCCTCACCCCGCCGCTACGCGGCGACCCTCTCCGCAAGGGAGAGG
>JAKFYF010000163.1 GCA_021731005.1 Hyphomonadaceae bacterium | reverse complement strand
CATCTCGGCCGCATCTAAGCTTCAGACACGCCGCAAACTGGCGGCAAACAGAAACGGGAGAGCCCCATGTTGAAGTTGAAAATCTTGAGCGTCCTGGCTGGTCTTGCGGTGTTCGCGCCGGTCGCCGCGGTCTTCCTCCATCAAAGCGCTTTGATCGTCGCCTGATCCCCCCAAACCCGCCAAGAAGCGACGGTCACTTGAAGGCGCGGACCCCCCTAGGGTCCGCGCCTTTTGCTTTGTCGGCGCAGCATTTTCGCAAACCTCGCCTGCACAAGAAAAAGCAACGCCGCAGCGCATCCAAACGAACGATCACCGGCATCTACAGATCATAAGCTTCGGCGCCCCGCGCCGCTAACAACCAGGAGACTGAATATGACCAAGCTGATGAGCCTCACCGCCGGTTTCGCGCTGTTCGCCCCGATCGCCTACGCGCTCTTGTCGCTGTCTGCCCAGATCGTCGCCTAGCCCCCTCCCGCCAAAGACGATCGGCAATTGGGCGCGGAACCTTCCGGGGGTCCGCGCCTTTTCTTGTGCTGGGCAGGCGCCTAAGACTGGCGCGCAATGAACCCCGATCTCATCGCCCTTGAAATCCTGACGCGCGGTATCGCCATCGGCGCGCTCACGGCGATGGCAGGGGGCTTGTGGTCGGGCGGCGCGCGCCAGCCGGCGCGGCTGGCGGGGATGTTGTTCTGCGCAGGCGTCGCCGCTTACGTGATCAATTCCTCGCCGCAACTCACCGCCGCCTTCGCGCCAGTGATGGCGCCGATCCATTTTTCGGCGCTCGGCGGTACGGGCCTGTTCTGGCTGTTCATCGTAGCGCTGTTCGAGGATCGTGCGGTGAACGCGCGCACGCTGGCGCCATGGGCGCTCTTGACCATCATTGGCCTGATCGGCTGGTTCGCGCCGAGGTCCACGCAAGAACCGACCTGGCTGATCCACAACCTGGTGGAGGCGGGCTTCGCCACGCACGCGCTTTTCACCATCTGGCGCAGCTGGCGCGGCGATCTGGTGGAGACGCGCCGGCGCCTGCGCGGCCCGTTCCTGGGGGTGGTGACGCTCTATGTGCTGACACTGTCGGGGTTCGAGATCGCTGAGGGGTTCGGCTACTTCGAGGACTGGTTCCGGCTCTTGGGCGGAGCATCGCTGGCGCTCTATTGCAGCGCCGGCGCATTCGTGTTCCTGCGCGCGCGCAGCGAATTGTTCGGCGCAGCCGCGCCCACGGCGCCGGGGGAGAGCGACGCTCTCGACGCCGGCGACCGCGCCGCGCTGGCGAAGCTTTCAGCGCTGATGGGCGAAGGCGAGGCTTGGCGGCGCGAAGGGCTCACCATCGGCGCGCTGTCCGAGGAAGTCGGCGTGCCCGAGCACCGGCTGCGGCCGCTGATCAATGACCATCTCGGCTTCCGCAACTTCGCCGCGTTCGTGAACGCGCGGCGGATCGAGGCGGCGAAGGCCATGCTGACTGATGTGGACAAATCCCGCACCACAGTCGCCGCCATCGCTTTCGAGCTCGGCTTCGGTTCGCTCGGGCCGTTCAACCGCGCGTTCAAGGAAGCGACCGGGGTCACGCCGACGGAGTTTCGAAGAAGCGCCGCCAATGGCGGCGCCGATGCCTGAGGCAAATGTCGTCTACGAACTCGTCCTGCGCGGGATCGCGATCGGCGCGCTCGTCTCCGCAACCGCCGGCGTTTGGCGGGTCGCGCGGGGGAAGCCAGTGGCCCTCGCCGCGCTGCTGCTTTGCATCGCCGCCATCGGCCATGTGCTGGAGAGTTCCCGGGCGTTCAGCGCGCACGGCGGCGCCGTCTACATTGCCGCCAACGTCCTCTCGCTCGGAACCACTGGGTTCATGTGGCTGTTCGTCGTCACCTTGTTTGAGGACCGTACGATGGGAGCAAAGACGCTGGCGCCCGTTTTGGGGCTGATCGCGGTTGGGCTTGTTGCGTTCGCCACGACCATGTGGCCGATCAAGGTGCTTCAGAGGTTGTGCGAGGCGGGCTTGGCGCTGCATGCGCTGGCCGTCGTGCTCCGAACCCGGCGCGGCGACCTGGTGGAAGCGCGCCTGCGCATCCGCGCGCCGTTCGTGGCGATTGTCGCGCTCTATGCGCTGCTGATGGCGGGGTTGCAGATCGTCGGCCTGCAGCCCCCCGCGGACTTGATCAATGGCGCGGCGCTCGCGGCGTTGTGTGTTGCCGGCGCCGCGATCTTCGTGCGCGGCCCGGCCGATCTCCTGGGCGCAGCCGGGCCCCGCCAATCGACCCCGCCAGCGGACGCCGCCGACCGGGCCGTGCTCGACCGCCTCAACCAGGCGATGGACGCCGACGAAATCTGGCGCCGGGAAGGCCTGACCATCGGCGCCCTGGCGGAGGCCGTCGGAATTCCCGAGCACCAGCTGCGGCCGCTGATCAACGACCATCTCGGCTTCCGCAATTTCGCCGCGTTCGTGAACGCCCGCCGCATCGAGGCGGCCAAGCGCATGCTCGCAGACCCCGGGCAAGCGCGCCAGACCGTCGCCGCCATCGCCTACGATCTCGGCTTCGGCTCGCTCGGGCC
>JAKFYF010000062.1 GCA_021731005.1 Hyphomonadaceae bacterium | reverse complement strand
TGGGGCTACGACGTGAAACTTCTGGAGTGCGACGATGCGGGAGATGAGCTGGCGGAACACACCGCGAGCCCGCGGGGCGGGTTGGGGTAGAGTGGGCCACGCTTCTCTCCCGTCACCTCGGCGACGCGTCCCATGACCGCAAGCTGGTCGAAGGCGGCATTGATCGTTGGCGCCGAGAGACCGCTTTTGCCTTGGCTAGAGAATTAAATTACGCCGCCACACCCGTGCTCGGCGTCATGCTCACGCCCGGCTCGTGGGGATCGCGCAGCACGTAGCCGCGGCCCCAGACGGTTTCGATGTAATGGTCGCCGCCGGTGGCGGCCGCGAGCTTCTTGCGCAGCTTGCAGATGAACACGTCGATGATCTTGAGTTCCGGCTCGTCCATGCCGCCATAGAGATGATTGAGGAACATCTCCTTGGTGAGAGTCGTGCCCTTGCGCAGCGAGAGCAGCTCCAGCATCTGATATTCCTTGCCGGTCAGATGGATGCGTTGGCCGTGGGCTTCGGTGGTCTTGGCGTCGAGGTTGACGACGATGTCGCCGGTTTTGATCACGGAATGAGCGTGACCCTTGGAGCGGCGCACGATCGCGTTGATGCGCGCGATCAGCTCATCCTTGTTGAACGGCTTGGTCATGTAATCGTCGGCGCCGTAGCCGAGGCCGCGCACCTTGGTGTCGATGTCGGCGGTGCCGGAAAGGATCAGGATCGGGGTATTGACGCGCGCCACGCGCAGCTGCTTGAGCACATCGTAGCCGTGCATATCGGGCAGCGTGAGATCGAGTACGATGATGTCGTAATCGTAGAGCTTGCCGAGGTCGATGCCTTCCTCGCCCAGATCGGTGGTGTAGATGTTGAAGCCTTCGGACTTCAGCATCAGTTCGATGCCTTGCGCCGTGGCGCTATCATCCTCGATCAGCAGAACTCGCATTGTGCCCTCTCCGACCCCAGCGCTGATCACGCCTGCCCCGAGGTTAATTTAACGGTTCGACTCACCATTACCGATGCAGGTAAACGAGTGATGAAGAACCGGATCAGTGATTCTCACTTTAGAATCGTATTCGCCGGCATCCGCAAGAGTCTGGGACGCACACTCGTTGAGCTACTAGCGCTTGAGAAGATTCCGACTTCGGAATCATCCGCGCGCGCAAAGGCGATCGTAAACACGCTGTTTACCATAGCAGCTGCATTTGCTGTGAGTGCCTTCGCTGCTTTCCCGCATCGCCGATCAGATCGACGCGCTTGAGCCGCGCCGCTTCGAGGGCCGTGTTACCGGCCTGTCAGGCGCGCTGATCGAAGCATCGGGCCCGCAGGACGCGTTGGCGCTAGGCGCGCGCGCGATCATTCACGGCGCAAGTCCGGTGCGCGGGGAGATCGTCGGCTTCCGCGGCGACCGCGCTTTGCTCGCGCCTTATGACTCAATCGAGGCGGTTCGCCCCGGCGCGAGGGTTGCGCTCGAAGGTGCTGCGCCGATGGTGCGCCCCTCGCGCGCCTGGCTGGGGCGCATCGTCAATTGTTTCGGCGAAGCGGTGGACGGGGATGGGCCGCTGCCGGCGGGACAAACGCCCCGCCTGGTGCGCGCGCCGCCGCCACCCGCGCATGCGCGCGCGCGCGTTGGAGACCGCCTCGATGTTGGCGTTCGCGCGCTCAATCTGTTCGCCGCGCTGTGCCGGGGGCAACGCATGGGCGTGTTTTCAGGCTCGGGTGTCGGCAAATCGGTGCTGATGTCGATGCTGGCGCGCGGCGCGGCGGCCGACGTGATCGTCATCGGCCTGGTCGGCGAACGTGGCCGCGAAGTGAAGGAATTCATCGAGGACACTTTGGGCGAAGAAGGCCGCCGCCGCTCGGTGGTTGTCGTCGCCACGTCCGATGAGGCCGCCGCGCGCCGGCGCTTGGCGCCGCACATGGCCTGCGCCGTGGCCGAGCATTTCCGCGACGAAGGCTTGGACGTGCTGCTGCTGATCGATTCGGTGACGCGGTTCGCCATGGCCCAGCGCGAGATCGGTTTGTCGGTAGGAGAGCCCCCGACCACCAAGGGGTACACGCCCTCGGTGTTCGCTGAGCTGCCCAAGCTCATGGAGCGCGCCGGCCCGGGCTATGAAGGCAAGGCCGGCTCGATCACGGCGCTGTTCACCGTGCTGGTCGACGGCGACGACCACAACGAGCCGATCGCCGACGCGGTGCGCGGCATCCTCGACGGCCACATCGTCATGGAGCGCGCCATCGCTGAACGCGGGCGCTATCCAGCGATCAATGTGCTGAAGTCGATCTCGCGGCTGATGCCCATGTGTCACGCGCCAGAAGAGAACGCTTTGCTCGCGCGCGCGCGAGCGTCGCTTTCGCTTTACGGGGAGATGGAAGAGTTGATCCGCATCGGCGCCTACAAGCCGGGCGCGGACGCGGAAGTCGACGAAGCGGTGCGCGTGCGTCCGGCCCTGGAAGCGATGCTGGCGCAGGGGCGCGACGAATTGTGCGATATCGAGGAGGGCTTTGCGATGTTGGCGGAGGCGTTGGGGTGAGGGGAGATGGCGCCCGTTTTCTCCCCCTCCCC
>JAKFYF010000145.1 GCA_021731005.1 Hyphomonadaceae bacterium | reverse complement strand
TAGCAGGGAGGCAGGGAGGTACTGTCAACGGGACAGCCGCTGGATAACTTGACGTGCGCGTCATCGAGATTTTGGCTGCGTCCGCCGCGCCACAGTTCCGCCACGTCGCCTTCATGGAACGGGCCGGACTTCCCTAGCGTCATGCACTGAAATCATACGCAAGCGTCACGTTTGGTCTCGGGTTATAAGGGGCGCTGATGTTACGCCATGCGCTCGTCCTTTTCTCTGCCGGCCAAGATTCGGCGACCTGCCTCGCGTGGGCGTTGCAACGCTTCGAGCGGGTTGAAACGATCGGGTTCTTCTACGGCCAACGGCACGCGGTCGAACTCGATCAAAGGCCCGTACTCCGAAGCCAGATCGGTGCGTTGTGCGGCCCTGATCGACTGGGCGAGGATCACGTGGTCGACATATCCGGTTATGGCGCAATCGCCGAAAGCGCGCTCACGGCCGATCGCGCCATCGAGATGGCTGCGACCGGTTTGCCAACGACCTTTGTGCCCGGGCGCAATCTGGTGTTCTTCACTGTTGCCGCCGCGCTTGCGTACCGGCGTGGCGTGGACGTGCTGGTCGGCGGCATGTGCGAGACCGATTTCTCCGGCTATCCGGACTGCCGGCAGGACACGATCGACGCCATGGCCAGGACTTTGTCGCTTGGTCTCGATCGCCCGATCACGATTGAAACGCCCCTGATGAAACTCACCAAAGCCCAGACCTGGTCATTGGCCCGGGATCTCGGCGGCCATGCGCTGGTCGACGCCATCGTCGAGCATAGCCACACCTGCTACCGCGGCGATCGCGAACACCTTCACGTTTGGGGCTATGGCTGCGGCGTCTGTCCGGCTTGCGAGCTGCGCGCGAAAGGCTGGGAAGCCTGGCGACGGAGCGCGACGGCGTGACCTACTCCGTCAAGGAGATGTTCTACACGCTGCAAGGCGAGGGCGCCCGCACCGGTCGCCCATCCGTCTTCGTGCGCTTCACTGGCTGCAATCTCTGGAGTGGGCGCGAGCAGGATCGCGCGGCCGCCGTCTGCACCTTCTGCGATACTGACTTCGTGGGCGTGAACGGCGATGGCGGCGGCAAGTTCGAAACGCCGGAAGCGCTCGCGCGCGCCGCTGCCGCGAAGTGGCCAGGCGGTCCTGCGCCGTATGTCGTTTGCACCGGCGGTGAGCCGCTGCTGCAGCTCGACACGCCGCTGATCGATGCGCTTCACGCCGAGGGATTCGAGATCGCGGTTGAGACGAACGGTACGATTGCTGCGCCGAACGGCATTGATTGGATCTGCGTTAGCCCGAAGTCTAACGCGGTGCTCGCGCAAACCAGCGGCCACGAACTGAAGCTTGTCTACCCACAAGCCGACGCGATGCCCGAGCACTTCGCGCATCTCTCCTTCGAGAACTACTTCCTGCAGCCGATGGACAGCCCCGTGCGCGAGTCCAACACGCGCGCCGCGATTGAATACTGCCTCGCACACCCGCCGTGGCGGCTCAGCCTGCAGACGCATAAAATGCTTGGTTTACGCTGAAAATAGAGCTGCTTTGCGCTAGAGCGGGCAATGGCGAGAACGGGGATTCGGGGCCGAAGCCCGCCCTAGCGCTTGCCGACTGCCGCACGCTTGCGCGCACGACTGCCATCGGCCAGCAGCTAACGGAATCAGCGCGGCGAAGCGGCGATGCCTTCAGCTTGAAGCGAGGATGCCACGCGCTTGCACGTCGGCAATTCACGTTCCCGTTAAAGCATAGCCGTTCGTCGCAAACGATCAGTCGTCGTCTTCGTCGTCATCATCGTCACCGGGCGTCACCGCATCGACGACGGCGCCGCCTGCTTTGACGGTGGTGCCGACGACTGCACCGGTCACGCCGACTGCGGCGCCGACGACAGCGCCTGTCGCGCCGACGACAGCGCCGACAACGCAGGCGCTCAAGGGCAACAGGAAGAGCAAGCTTGCCAGCGCTTTAATCATGATCGTGTCCCCGCCGCTGAGGCGGGCGGGAATGTGCGCGCGGCGTTGCCGCGCTTCAAGCGCTGGGAACAGTCAGGCGCGCCAGCGCTGATCGTCGAGATCGATGTCGTCAGCGCCACGGTCGCTGCCACGACGGAAAGGGCCTGCATAACCCGGCGCTTGGCCGCGGCGGCGGTCGGGGCCCATGTAGCTGTCAGTGCGGATGAAGAGGCGCGCGTCCGTCAGCGCGCTGGTCATGCGCTCGAACAACACCCGCGCGCTGATCGGCTTTTTCACAAACCCGGTGACGCCCGCATCCCGCGCCGCGGCGACGCGCGAGGTTTCGGTGTGAGCGGTCAGCATCAACAGCGGCACATACGGGTTCGGACTCTTGGCGTCCCAGCGCACCATGCGGGTGAAGGCGAGCCCATCAACCGGCTGCATCATCCAGTCGACGATGATGAGGTCGACGGGCCGTGCGCTCATGATGGCGAATGCGTCGCCTGCGGTTTCAGCTTCGGTGACATCGATCACGCCGCCCGCGCGCAGCAGACAACGCAGCAGAAAGCGCATCTGCTTGTTGTCATCGACAACGAGAATATGAATGTCGCCAATCGACGCCACGTCGCTCACCC
>JAKFYF010000277.1 GCA_021731005.1 Hyphomonadaceae bacterium | reverse complement strand
GCCGCAAGCGCAGCGCCAGCATGAGCGAAGGCGACAACTCGGCGTCGAACGCAACCGGCGGCGTCTCCGGCCAAGCGCCGTCGAGGCGATGCACGTGCGTGACGCGCGCGGCAAGATCGATCACCCAATATTCGCGCACGCCGTACTCGCGATATTTCGGCCCTTTGATGTTCAGATCATCCTGGATCGATGTATCGGCGACTTCGATCAGCAGCAGCACGTCCGGTCCGCGCACTTCATCCACGTGCAGGCGCTCGGGGAACAGAAAGAAATCAGGCTGCGGCCAATGCTTTTCGGCCAGTCGGATGGTCCGCTCGCACGCTATTGCGACGCCTTCGGGGGCATTGAGGATTAGCCATTTATTGAGCCACACCGCCAGCCGACCATGCGGCGGCCCCTCTGAGGCCATTTCCCAAATCTCCCCATCCAACAGCTCGACCCGGTCACTGGCTAGCGCGCCCTTGGCGATCAGCTCCAGCACCTCCTCGCCCGTGAATCGCTTTCGCGATGGGGTTCCTGGACGTGGAGAAAGCAAGGCCGCATCAGGCATAAACCCAATCTATCATACGCGCACCACCTAAGCCACCTTCACCCGCGTCGCCGCTTCCGGCAGATCCGCCCCGAACGCGCGTTGGAAGAACTCCGCCACGGTCGGCCGCTCCAGCTCGTCGCATTTGTTCAGGAACGTCATCCGGAACGCCAGGCCCACATCGCCGAAAATTTCCGCGTTCTGCGCCCAGGTGATCACCGTGCGCGGGCTCATGACGGTGGAGATGTCGCCGTTCATGAAGGCGTTGCGGGTCATGTCGGCAACGCGCACCATGGCCATGATGGTGCGCTTGCCTTCTGGCGTGTTGTAGGTCGGCGCCTTCGCCACCACGATCTCGGCTTCGACGTCGTGATCGAGATAATTCAGCGTGGTGACGATCGACCAGCGATCCATCTGGCCCTGGTTGATCTGCTGAGTGCCGTGATAAAGCCCGCTGGTGTCGCCCAGGCCGATTGTGTTGGTGGTTGAGAACAGTCGGAAGAACGGATTGGCGCTGATCACCCGGTTCTGATCGAGCAGCGTGAGCTTGCCGCTCGCCTCCAGCACGCGCTGGATCACGAACATCACGTCAGGGCGGCCGGCGTCGTATTCGTCAAAGCAGATCGCCACCGGCCGCTGCAGCGCCCAGGGCAGCATGCCTTCGCGGAACTCGGTGATCTGCTTGCCTTCCTTCAGCACGATGGCGTCCTTGCCGACGAGATCGATGCGCGACACGTGGCTGTCGAGATTGATCCGCACCAAGGGCCAGTTCAGCCGCGCCGCCACCTGCTCGACATGGGTGGATTTGCCGGTGCCGTGATAGCCTTGCACCATGACGCGGCGGTTGAAGGCGAACCCCGCCAGGATCGCCAGCGTGGTCTGCGGATCGAAGCGGTAGGCTTCGTCCAGATCGGGCACGTACTCGGTTTTCTTGGCGAAGGCCGGAATCTTCATATCGCTCTCGACCCCAAAAGTGCGGGCCGAAATGGTCTTGTCGGGCTTCATCGTGAGCATGTCGTCGGCAGCGGTCATTCGAGTCTCTGTTGTTGGCCCGGGACCTTACCGCGCCGCAGCACAGGGTGAAAAGCGGCGTTTTGACGGAGCCTGCCACTTGGCGTTGCGGCAAGGTGGGCGGCGCCGCTGAATCGGCGTTCCCGGCGGCGTGGCGTCCGAATGCGGCCAGCAACGAAAACGAGCCTCCATTAGCCTGGCGTCCAATTTGTGGAGGTAGGCATGAGACTCAGCGTTCAAGGCATACAAAGCGCGGCGATGGAGCATTTTCTGCGCGGCGGCGAGGACGCCAACGGCCAACGGCCAGTCAAAAAGATCGCCGAAGGAAACGCCAATCCGTGCCGCCATTGCCTCGGTCTCATCGCCGAGGGCGAGGAGAAACTCGTACTCTCCTATCGCCCATTCGAGGCGCCCCAGCCTTACGCCGAAACCGGGCCGATCTTCCTGCATAATCGACCTTGCGCCCGATACCGCAGTGACGCGCTCCCCGCCTGGTTTGCGTTTCTGGATCCAGCTGCGATCCGCGGTTATGGGGCGGATCATTGGATCCGCTACGACACCGGCAAAATCGTGCGCGGAAGCGAACTCACGGGGGCGTGCACCGCAATCCTGGATCAATCCGCGATCGCTTACGTCCACATCCGATCGAAATTCGGTTGCTTCCAATGCCGGGTCGACCGCGAGTGATGGCGCGCGACTAGCGCAGCCCCTAAACCAGCCCGCCCGCCTTCAACGTCTGATAGGCGGCCAGCACGCGCTGCAGGTTCGCTTCGGCGCCGCGGTCGCCCCCGTTCGAGTCTGGGTGCCAGCGTTTCACCAGTTCAGCGTAGCGGGCGCGGATATCGCCCGCCGCGGCTTCTTCTTGCAGCGCAAGCACTTCCAGCGCCTTGGCCTGGAGACGGGTGAGGCGGCGCCTCCGGCGCGCAGGCGTGGCGGCGGGGTCGCCGCTTGTGAACATGCCGAAGGGGTCCCCCCGCTTGCCATCCTGGAAGCCACGGGCCGCCGCCGCCAAGCGGTCGCCGCGGCCGCCCTGCAG
>JAKFYF010000288.1 GCA_021731005.1 Hyphomonadaceae bacterium | reverse complement strand
ATGTCTTCCCTACGCGGCGCGAGCGCTGCGGATTGCAGTGATTTCGTCGGACATCTTGGCCCAGAAAGCCTTGGCGCCATAATTAGCGAGGAGCGCTGCCTGGCCGGACGCGCTAGCAGTGCGGGCAGCGTCGATGTTGCGCACGGCGCTTTCGAGCGCGGCTTTGAGCGCGGCGGTGTCACCGACGGGAAACAGCGCGCCATAGGCGCCGTCGCCAAGCGCTTCGCGGTGCACGTAGATGTCGCTCGCGATCACTGGCACGCCGTGGTGCAGCGCTTCGCGAATGACCCACGAATAGGATTCCCATTCCGACGGCAGCACCAGAATGTCGCCGCGATCGAAGTGGGAGAACGGCTGGCTCATCCAGCCGGCGATCTCGACGGCACGGGCGCTCGATACTGTTGCGGCGCGCACGTCCGCATCTTGCGACCCGGCGCCGATGATGCGGAGCGACGTGTTTGCTGGGAAATCCGCCTCATTGAAGGCTTTCACGAGCGTCAGCGGATCCTTCACCTGCTCGACGCGGCCGAGGAAATTGATGCGAATGCGGCCGTTGGGGCCTTCGTCTGAGCTGGCGCCAGGCTCGTTCGCCGGCGGGACGAATGGATTGCCGAACATGCGGACGCGTGTGCGCGGCAGCGCCGCTTGCGCGCGCTGCTGCTGATTGGCGTTCAGCGTGACGACCAGATCGGCGCTGGCTTTGTGTTTGAAATTGTCGGAGTGGCAGCGCGTCATCACGATCGCGCGCGGAAACAGGCGCCGGATCGACCCCATCGCGAGATCGCTGTGCACCATCGCGAAATCGGGTTCTCCACCGCGTTCGCGCACTTCGGCGCGGATACGCGCGAACGCCGGCGTCAACTGAAACAGAGGCGAGAGGATCGAGCGCGGGACTTCGATGACGTCGACGCCGCCTTCGCGCAGCGGCGCTGCAGCCGGCCCGCTATAGAGGCACACGGACTTCACCCCGTTCGCGTCGAGCATGCGCGCGTAGTGAAAGAGCGAGGTGAACACCCCGCCCCGTCCCTTCATCACCGCAACTTGCACCGCAAACATCGAGGATCGAACTCTGCTTCAGCGCGATACGAACGGGGCCGCTAGGACTGCAAGCATGCCGAACGTGGCGATGTTCCAGAACAGCGAGCGAATGAGCGGTATGCCGGAAATGTAGAGCGCCGTGTAGACGATGCGCCCGCCGAGATAGGCGATCGCGCCCCAATAGGTCAGGCCGCTATGGACCTCGGCAAACTCCGCCAACAGGAGGGCCGCCGCGAAGAACGGAAACGTCTCCATGAAGTTGCGGAAGTTTCGGACGATCCGCCCAGGGATCGGCTTGAGCGGCGGCATCTCGGTGTCGCGCGGGCTCGCCGCCCATTGAAGGCCGTACTGCACATTCGAGGCTTGCGCCGCTGCAACAAGCTGGATGAACCCCCAGACGACCGCGCCGGCCAGTATCGTGAGTTCGAAACTCATCGGGCGTTCTTAAAGCAGCCTGCGCGACGCGACAAAAGCAAACGGCCCCGCCGTTTCCAGCGGGGCCGTCAAAATGCGGCGTGACGGACAGCTAGCGAAGCATGAGCAACGCAGCCAAGGCCAGAACGAGGCGTATCGCACTCGCGTCCAGCGTCAGCGCCACGACAATGATTGTCATGGTCCAAAACCCTGTTTCAAAAGAACTGGATGGGGTTTCGAGCGCGCTCAGCGCTTCGGGATGCGCTTCCGGCAACCCAGGGAGCTGATGCGACACTTCTGGCCGCGCTCCAAGACAGCAATTCAACGCTGCCTCAGTCGTGAAGATGACCTGTGGGCTTTAAGGAATCGCTAAAGCACGAAGGCCCGACGTCGCCGTCGGGCCTCCTTGTTTGGGTGCGGGAGTAGGATTTGAACCTACGACCTTCAGGTTATGAGCCTGACGAGCTACCGGGCTGCTCCATCCCGCGTCAAACTTGGTCTTCCTAAGACAAACGGCCGCTTTGTCGGCGGCCGTTAGACACGGCCGAAGCCGTCACATTGTGATTGAGGGTTCTATTGGACTTCACGCGGACCCAGCAGACCCGGCAACGACCTACTCTCGCACGCCTTAAGACGTACTACCATCGGCCCTGGGGGACTTAACGACTGAGTTCGGGATGGGATCAGGTGGGGACCCCCCGGCATAGCCGCCAGGTCGGCAAGGTCCGCGCGAAACTCTTGTACAAGAACAAGAGTCGACATTGTCTATTTGCGTTCTCAGGCGACGCAGTCGTCGCCGTGCATGAACAGATGATCGTTCAAGCCGATTGAGCGATTAGTACCAGTTAGCTTCAAGCCTCGCGGCTCTTCCACACCTGGCCTATCAACGTAGTAGTCTTCTACGGCTCTCTAGGGAAACCTAGTTTTGAGGGGGGTTTCACGCTTAGATGCTTTCAGCGTTTATCCCGTCCGCACTTAGCTACCCAGCTGCGCTCTTGGCAGAACGACTGGTGCACCAGAGGTGCGTTCATCCCGGTCCTCTCGTACTAGGGACAAATCCTCTCAAGTTTCCAACACGCACGGTAGATAGGGACCAAACTGTCTCACGACGTTCTGAACCCAGCTCACGT
>JAKFYF010000188.1 GCA_021731005.1 Hyphomonadaceae bacterium | reverse complement strand
ACCGTCGGCACTTTCACCTAGATTTGTCTTCAAATGCGATTGCCCTGCCATCGAGGGGGAGGTGGGGGGTGAGGGGCGTGCAAACACGCCGGCGCCTGATTGTCGGCCCGCCCCTCACCCCGCCGCTTCGCGGCGACCCTCTCCGCAAGGGAGAGGGTTGGCGCCGGTGCTATGCCCTCACAAAAAGCTATACGGGTCCACATCGATCTGCACCCGAACCGCGCTGTGCAGTTTCACCCGCCCCGCCCACGCCGCGAGAAACGCGCTCACGTCGACGCCGCGATCCGCGCGCACCAAAAACCGCCGCCGGTGCATGCCGCGGATCACGGCGAGCGGCGCTGGCGCGGGGCCCCATAAATCTAGCCCGTCCACCGCGGGCGCTTTCTCTCCCAGCGCGCGCGATGCCTCGTCCGCCAGTTGCTCGTTCGGCGCGGAAACGATGATCGCCGCCAGCCGCCCGTAAGGCGGCATGCCCGCGGCTTCGCGCTCGGCGATTTCGGCGGCGAAGAAGGCGTCGCGATCTTGTGCTGCGAGCGCGACCATCACCGGCTCGTGCGGCGCATAGGTTTGGATCAGCGCGCGGCCTTTCTTTTCGTGGCGCCCGGCGCGGCCGGCGACCTGGCTGACCAACTGGAACGTGCGCTCGCCGGCGCGCAGATCGCCGCCCTTCAGCCCAAGATCGGCGTCAACCACGCCGACGAACGTCAGGTTCGGAAAATTGTGGCCCTTGGCGACGATCTGCGTGCCAATCAGGATATCGATCTCGCTTGCTTCCATGCGCGCCACCAGATCGCGCACGGCTTGGCCGTTGGGCGTGGTGTCGGAAGAAAAAATCTCGATCCGGGCTTGCGGGAAAAAGCTCCGCACCTCTTCCTCGATGCGCTCGACACCCGGGCCGATCGAGGTAAACGCATCCGGCACCAGACACTCCGGGCATGCCTTCGGCTTGGGCATGGAGAAGCCGGTGAGATGGCACACTAGCCGCCCGGAATATCTATGCTCAACCAGCCAAGAATCGCTTTCCGGCGACTTCATGCGATGTCCGCAGGCGCGGCAGAGCGTGAGCGGCGCGTAGCCGCGGCGGTTCATGTAGAACAGCGATTGCTCGCCGCGCAGCAGCGCCTCGGCCGCGCCGCGGATCAGCTTGGGCGAGATCCAGCGCCCCTTCTCGGGCGGGTCGAGCTTCATGTCGACCAGCTCGACATCGGGCAATTCCGCCGCGCCGTGGCGAGACGGCAGCTTCACATGCGCGTAGCGGCCCTGCTGCGCGTTCACCAATGTCTCCAGCGACGGCGTCGCGCTCGCGAGGATCACGGCGCAGTCGCCAAGCTTGGCGCGCACGATGGCCAGATCGCGCGCCTGATAGATGACACCCTCCTCCTGTTTGTAGGAAGGGTCGTGCTCTTCATCGATGACGATCAGGCGCAGGTTCGGGTACGGCAGGAACAAAGCCGAGCGCGCCCCGACGATCAGCCGCGCGCGTCCCGCCGCCACTTCGCGCCAGGCGCGACGGCGAGCCTTGTGCGCAATCGCGGAATGCCACTCCACCGGGGTGACGCCGAAGCGCGCCTCGAACCTCGAGAGCGCTGCTTGCGTCAGCGCGATTTCCGGCAGCAACACCAGGACCTGCGCGTCAGGCTCCTTGCGCAGCGCCTCGGCCGCGGCTTCGAGATACACTTCCGTCTTGCCCGAACCGGTGACGCCGTCGAGCAGCGACACATGAAAGCCGCCAGCGCGGACGGAAGCGCAAACTTCATCAGCGGCGGCGCGCTGGATTTCCGACAATCTGCGCCCCTCCCCCCTCGCGGGGGAGGTGGCGAGCGTAAGCGAGCCGGAAGGGGGGCGGGCCGACGCATCCGCTGCCGGAGTGTCGGCACGCCCCCCCTCACCCTGCCCTCTCCCCCGCAAGGGGGGAGAGGGTTCTGTCTCCAGCACCGGCTCGGGAAACGGCGGGTCTTCGCTGATCTCCAGCCGCGCCAGCGCGCCGCAATCGACCAGGCCTTTCACCACCGCGGAAGAAGTCTCCGCCCGCCGCGCCAGCTCCGCCGCGCTCACTTGCTCCTTGGCCGCCTCCGCCATCACCCGCGCGCGCGCTTCGGTGAGCTTCGGCGGCGGCGCCCCGGTCGGCGCGAGCACGGTGAAGGTCGGCGCCGGCAGCAGCGCTTCAGGTGAGCGCGCCACCATGCGCAAAATGTCGCCCGGCGGGCGCACCAGATATTTTCCCGCCCAATCGACGAAGCGGCGCGATATCTCCGGCAACGGCGTTCCCGGCAGCACTTCCTCGATCGCCTTCAGATTGGCTGCGCCCGGATGATCCTTCTCCACCGCCCACACCACCCCGCGCAGCAGGCGCGGGCCAATCGGCGCGATCACATGCGCACCGGGTTCAAGCCCGAGCGAGGACGCCGCGCGATAATCGAACGGTTCCGGCAGCGGCAGCGGAAATAACACGGCGACCCTGTCCAGCGTGTCGTGCTCGAACGCCGCCCCCTCCTCCGCCACCGCGAACAGCGGCCCAGCGGGCGCAGGCGCGCGCTTTCCCTTCAGCGCATCGAGCGCACGGCGGCGGGCGGTGGGGGGCATTGGGGCGAATCTAGGG
>JAKFYF010000155.1 GCA_021731005.1 Hyphomonadaceae bacterium | reverse complement strand
CTTAGTACCAGCTCGCGTCCCGCAACGGTTTCACGTTCGGCCGGCTCACCGGCGCTTCGGCGCCGCCCTTCAGAGTCAGCATCATCTTGTCGCCATCGCGCCGCGCGCTCTCCACCGCCTCGCGCGCCACCCACCACGACCGATGCGTCTGCGCACCTTCCAGGCCGTCAAGCTCCGCGATCGCATCGCTCAATCGCATCAGGATCAGATCCGATCCCTTCGAGGTGTGCAGCCGCAGATAGTGATCCTCCGCCGACACCGCGTAGATCACGGCGCCTTTGAGCTTCGCCGGTAATCGTTCCATGAACCGCACCATCGGCGCCGGCGCACCGGCCGGTGGCGCGTGCGTCACGCGTCCGGGCTGGTTCACCACCAGCATCAGCGCCGTCATGGCGCAGCACATCACCAGAACGCTGCCAAACAGCGCCGGCAAATTTTGCACCGGCAGCCACGTGCCTACGATGAGGCTCGTATAGCCCCACACCACCAAAGTGGCTGGGGCAGCCATGACCACGGCGAGGATGGCGCCAAAGACCCATAGGTTCACGCGCGCCTGCGGAATCTTGGCCACCAACAGCCCCGTCGCGCGCCCGAGCACGGTCCCGCCCATTGTCAGCGGAACCCAATAGATCAGCCGCGTGAGCATCGGCAGTTCATCGGTGTCCAGCGCGCCGACGAATGACAGGAATACGCCAACGACCGCCGCTATCCCCAGGACTTGGGCCCAATCACGCCATGTGGATTGCGGCTCGTCCGCAGCTCGCGCATCGCCAACCGCCGCGGCCTGCCGTTCGCGCGCTTTTTCAGGGGTCTCACGTATCTGCGGCTGCACGTACGGGCTCCGATCGCCACGGTCTCTAGCAGAGTTCGACCGGAGACCAGAACCAATGACCGCAATCCGCACTCGCCCCGCCTGGACACGTTGGCCTGGTTTGGCCGTGGTCGCCGCGATCTTTGCGCTCACGCTCTGGCCGTTTGGCCCTCAGATCGCAGCGGCCTTTGCCGATTTCCAGCTCCGTGCGCCGGATTTCTCGATCTGGGCGGGCGTGTCCTGGGTGGTGAAGGTCCACGTCTATGCCGCGCTCACGGCGCTTGCGATTGGCACAGTGATTTGGTTCCGGCCCAAGGGCAGGGGTCTGCACAAGACGTTGGGCTGGTCGTGGGTCATCGCCATGGCGACGACCGCCGTCTCCAGCCTCTTCATCATGGAAGTCAATCGCGGCTTCTTCTCCTTCATCCACCTCTTGAGCGGTTGGACCATCATCGCGTTGCCGATGGCGATCTTCGCCATCCGCAACCGCAAGGTCGACGCCCATCGCCGCGGCATGACCGGCATGTTCGTTGGCGGCCTCATCGTCGCCGGCCTGCTCAGCTTCATCCCTGGCCGGGTCATGTTCGAAATGTTCTTCGGCTGATTTCACCCAAAGGAGAAAGACCATGAAACTCATCACCGCTGCGGCGGCGTGCAGTCTCGCGCTCGTCGCGCCGCTCTACGCCAACGACGCCTACGCCGATCAAGTGACGCTGAGCGTGCGTGTGGACAACGTGCGGCCGGATCAAGGCGATGTTCGCGTCGCAATGTTTGCCGAAGGCGCCTGGCTTTCCGAGCAACCCGTCGCCGCGTTGCGCACACCCGGTGGCGCTGCGTCGGTAACCTTGCAACTCACCGCGCCTGGTCCCGGCCGCTACGGCCTGGCCGCCTACCAGGATATCAATGGCGACGGCGAGCTCGATCGCAGCATCATCGGCATTCCGACCGAACCTTACGCGTTTTCTAACAATGCGCCGCTTCGCTTCGGACCGCCCACGTTCGAGGACGCCGCACTCCAAGTCGGCGAAACATCCGAAACGGTCCTCACGCTGCGCTAAAACGCCGTGGCAGTTCTGCGCGGAACGGGATTCCCTTCCGCGCAGATTCCCCGTACCCAGTGCCCATGACGAGCTTGCTGCGCAACGTCGCTGCTTTGATCGCGGCCGTCACCATTCTGCAGCTCGCAGGTGGCTTGCTCGGCGTACGCATTCCGTTGGCGTTCGCGGAAGAGGGGCACTCCCGCACCGCGCTCGGCCTCGTCGCTGCATCGTACTCCGCTGGATTCATGATGGGCGCGATGATCGCGACGCAGATGCTGGCGCGCGTCGGCCACATCCGCGTTTACGCCGCCTGCGCCGCGATCTTCTCCGTCGCGACGCTCGCATTGCACTTCAGCACCGATGTTTGGACCTGGGGCGTCGCACGCATGGGCGCAGGCTTCGCTGTGGCGTTGATGTTTGCCGCGGTTGAGAGTTGGCTCGCGTTCTCGATCGGCGGCCGCGTCCGCGGCGAGGTGATGAGCGTCTACATGGTGCTCACCAAAGGCGCGATGGCGCTGGGGCCGTTCTTCGCCTTTAGCTACGCGCCGGCGTCCGCTGAGCCCTGGATGATCGCCGCCGCGCTCGCGGCCGTCTCGATGGTGCCGATTTGCTTTACCTCCGCTGCGCAACCCGATCCGCCGAAAGCGCAGCCGCTCGCGCTTGTCGAACAATTCGCCACAGCGCCTGCCGCCGTGATCGGCAGCTTCGGGGCAGGGCTGGTGAATGGCGGCGTGCTCGCGCTCGCGCCGCTCTACGCCGCGC
>JAKFYF010000133.1 GCA_021731005.1 Hyphomonadaceae bacterium | reverse complement strand
CCCCCCCTCCGGCCGCTCCGCAGCCACCACCCCCGCAAGGGGGGAGGAATCTGTTTCCGAGCGCACCCAAATCGGATCGCCGCGCTCGAACGCGAGCGTGATCACCTCCGCCTTGTCCGGCGCTTCTTCCGGCGTGATGGTGCGGCGGTCGCCACGCTTGGTGACGATATCGGGGACCTCGACGTCGGGATCCTCGAGCGCCAAGCCTTCGCTTGAGGTGTGCAACAGGTTCGCATCGATCGAGTATGGCGCGGCTTGCTCCTTGCCTTGCGCGATCTGGATGTTGTGCTTTTTGGCGTAGGCGATCAGATCGGGCCGGCCCTCGAACTCCCATTCGCGCCATGGCGCGATCACTTTCACGTCCGGCTTCAGCGCATAATACGACACCTCGAAGCGCACCTGGTCGTTGCCCTTGCCGGTGGCGCCGTGACACACCGCGTCGGCGCCGACCATGTTGGCGATCTCGATCTGGCGCTTTGCGATCAGCGGGCGCGCGATCGAAGTGCCGAGCAGATACTGGCCCTCGTAGAGCGTGTTGGCGCGAAACATTGGGAACACGAAATCGGCCACAAATTCCTCGCGCAGATCGTCAATGAAAATGTTCTCCGGCTTCACCCCCATCGCCAGCGCCTTCGCCCGCGCCGGGGCCAGCTCCTCGCCCTGCCCCAGATCGGCGGTGAAGGTGACGATCTCGCAGGCATATTTCTCCTGCAGCCATTTCAGGATGATGGAGGTGTCCAGTCCGCCCGAATAGGCGAGCACGACCTTGTTGATTCTGCCCATGGTCGCCTCAATACAAGGCGAACTCGCCCGCGCCAACCTGGACGAGAGCTGGCTTCGCGCGTAGCGCAGCTTCATGGCGCAGCGCTTCCTGCAAGACCTGTTCGCTCCGCCCCTGGGCATGCCGGCGATCGACTTTGCCGCCCCGGCTGGCGCGCCGGCTCTGTTCGCCGCCGATTCTCTCACGTGGGCGGTGATGAAAAACCCGGTCGCGCTGCTGGCGGGCGGTGTCGCCGCGGTAATCCTCGAACTCGCCGAGCCGCGCGTGCGCACTGGGGTGTGGGAGCACACCGCCTTTCGCGGCGACCCGGTGCGCCGCATCCGTCGCACCGGCTACGCCACCATGGCCACGATCTACGCTCCAGCAGAGGCGGCGCGCGCGCTGATCACGCGCGTCAGCCGGATGCATGCGAACGTCTCGGGCGTGACCCCGACGGGCGCACCCTATCGCGCCGACGATCCTGAATTGCTGAACTGGGTGCAGGCGACCGCGGCGTTTGCGTTCTCGGAAGCGTATTCCCGCTTCGTGCGTCCGCTGAGCCCAGCCGAGCGCGACCGCTTTTATGCCGAGGGCGCGGGCCCAACCGCGCTCTACGGCGCAACCGGCGCGCCGCGCTCGGCGATGGAAATGGAGGGGTTGGTTTCCGCAATGGCGGCCAAGCTTGAAGCGTCGCCGATCGTGTTCGAGTTTCTGTCGATCATGCGCACTGCGCCGTTCCTGCCCTCGCGCGCGCTGCAGCGGCTGGTCGTGCGTGCGGCGGTGGATGTGGTTCCTGCCTGGGCGCGCGACATATTGGGGCTCGGCGCCGCGCACGGCCTGCGCTTCGGCGAAGCTGCGCTGCTGCGCGCGCTCGCCGCGGCCGGCGAACGCATCGTGTTGCACGAGGCCCCGCCGGCGCAGGCGTACAAGCGCATGGGGCTGTCGGTGCGCGCGCTTTATCGGTGAGAGAAACCCTCTCCCTCGATCGCCATCTTGGAGCGCCGGCGCTCCAGGCGTTATCCCCCCGGCAGCGCGACCGACGCCTGCCCGAAGGCGTAGCGCCAGCCTTCGGCCGTGCGCACGTATGTATCGCTGAACCACAAACGGCGCTCGAACGCTTCGCCCGCGCGCGTTGTGCCCTTCAGCCAGAGCAGCGCTGTGACGATGGCGGTGTCCTCGCCATAGAGCCGCACAATCTGCGTGCCCTCCTCTTCGACCTGGCGCTCGTACACCACATCGCGCTCGCGCGCCGAACGCAGCAGATCCTCGCGCGTAAACACCTCGCCCCGCCCGATCACGAGGATCATATCGGGATGCAGGATCGCGGCCATCGCGTCAGCGTCGTTGCGCTCAACCGCGGCTTGATAGGCGGTGTCGAGTGCCGCGATAACAGCGCGATCTTGCTCGGGCGAAGCGTGCGCCGCGCCGGCGGCAAGCAACAGCGCGAGCGCGGCGGCGGTTAGGGTTGCGGCGTGGGACATGGGCGCTCCAGAACGTGGAGCGCATGATGGCAAAACCGCGCGCGCGCCGCTCGCCGTTTCCGGACTTGTGAGGTCTCTTACGGCGGTGATTAGCCCCGCTCCCCCTCGATGGGGGAGCTGTCATGCGAAGCATGACTGAGGGGGTGAGGCCCGCTTCATTTGAAGATGAGCCTCCGGAGGCTTCCCCTTCACCAGCAGCGCGCACACCCCCTCCGTCAGCGCGCGCCGCGCGCTGACACCTCCCCCCGCAAGGGCAGGGCAATCGCATTTGCATTTCGCGGCGCGGGATTGACGTGGCGCGTCGTGTTTGAGCGCCTCCCCTCCCCCTTGCGGGGAGGGGCAGGGGTGGGGGTCAACGCCGTGGCGGGTGAGTTCGCT
>JAKFYF010000252.1 GCA_021731005.1 Hyphomonadaceae bacterium | reverse complement strand
GCGACCGTCGGCACTTTCACCTAGATTTGTCTTCAAATGCGATTGCCCTGCTCGATAGGGGAAGCTGTCAGCGAAGCTGACTGAGGGGGCGGCGACGCTGGCGCTGGTGGGTCCAGCGTCCACCCCTCCGTCACGCGCTTCGCGCGCGCCACCTCCCCCCTTACGGGGGAGGACGAGTATGCGCTCGGCTTGTAACCGCTGGCGCAACTCGAATCGCGCCTTCCCCCGTACTTGACTTGCCGGCAAGGGCGGTGATTTTGCAGCGCTGCTGTTGCGGCCCCAGAAGAAATGGCTGGCATGAGATTGCGTTCGCTCTTGTTCGTGCCCGGCGATCGGCCGGAGCGTTTTTCGAAAGCGGCGGAAAGCGGCGCCGATGCGCTCATTCTCGATCTGGAGGATTCCGTCGCCGCGGACCGCAAAGACTTTGCGCGCCAAGCGATCATGGCCGTCCTCAGCGAGAAGGCGCGCGCGACGCCGCTGCTGGTTCGCATCAATCCTCTCGATAGCGCGTTCATCGAGGACGATCTTGATGCGCTCGCCGGCGCCGCGCCCGATGCAATCGTGCTGCCTAAGGCCGAAGGCGCGCCAAGCATCGCCGCCCTGGATGCGCGGTTGCGCATGCGCGGGCTTGCAAGCGCACCGCTGCTGCCGATCGCCACCGAGACGCCGGCGGCGGTCTTCGTGCTGGGCAGCTATCGCGAAGTGGCGGCAAGGCTGCTTGGCTTGACCTGGGGTGCGGAGGATTTGCCCGCCGCGATTGGCGCGGCCGCGTCGCGCGAATCCGACGGCCGCTACACTCCGCCCTACGAAATGGCGCGCTCGCTCACGTTGTTCGCGGCGGCGGCGGCGGGCGTTGCGCCGATCGACACGGTATTCCCGGCATTCCGCGATCTGGATGGGTTGGCGCGCTACGCCGCGCGCGCCGCGCGCGACGGCTTTGCCGGCATGATGGCGATCCACCCGACGCAGGCGCCGATCATCAATGCGGCGTTCACCCCCTCTCCCGAGGCGGTCGCGCACGCGCGCGCAATCGTCGCCGCGTTCGAAGCCAATCCCGGCGCAGGGACGCTGAGCCTCGACGGCAAAATGATCGACTGGCCGCACCTGAAGCAAGCGCGGCGGACTTTGGAGCGCGCGGAGCAGGGCTAGCCGAGACCGCTCAACTGAGCGACCTGAGACATAGGTGGCGTTTCGTACCGGACACATGGGTAACGCTTTTCGCCATTTGGGCGGAGGCGTGGACGCCATGGAAAGAGAGTTCGGCTGTGGAAGAGCGTCTTTTGTTCGTGGCCCGCCTGATCGAGGGCGAGGCGATGACCGATTTGTGCCGGGAGTTCTCGGTCTCGCGCAAATCCGGCTACAAAAATCTTCAATCGATACAAAGATGAGGGCCTCAACGCGCTGACCGATCGCTGTCGCCGTGCGGTGCGTTACGCCAACCAGCCGCCGCCCCAGATCGAAGCTCTGATCGTGCGCCTCAAGCACGACAGGCCGCGTTGGGGCGCGCGCAAGATCCGCTACGTCACTACCTCGTCGTTGTCGGGTGCGCGCCATGCATCGGGCGGTGGCTCGCCCTGCTCCGCCCACACACTGCGAAACTCGTTTCTCGAAACGACAATTTTCTCGCGCGCAAGACGACAGGTTCGCCGGTTCATTTCATTGAGCAGGCGTTCGTCGAAGTCTAGCGCATCAAGGTCCATGTATTCCGGCCATTCGTTCTGGCGGCCTAGAAACAGCATGCGCGTTGGCGAGATCGGCATCGTGATCTCGACCGTCTCATACATTAGCCCCAGTGCCTGAAACATCGGAGGGCGCTTGGGCCACTCTGGATCGAACCAGGTCGTCGGCTCATCGCTGGTGATGAAACCGGGCGTCTTGACCGTGCACAAGATGCTGAAGTTTGTCAGCTTTGCGAGAAGCGGGACGAGTGCGCTCGCGTAGGCGGCAAGCATCGTCTGCAACGGCTGATCCACGATCTGTTGCACCTGCTCCAGTGTCAGGCTCTCTCGCTCGCGGCCAATGCCAGCGAGGCTCGGAGGGCGACGCCCCGCCTTCGCACGCTCCTCCGGCGTGGCCTTGGCCATCTGCTCTTCAATATCGCGGCCCATATCGAGGATGGGCTGCCATTGAGAGCGCGTGTGATCTCGAAATCCTGGCGTCCGAAATTGAGATGTCGCCGCAAAGGCCAGGACAACGGCGCGCTCATGCAGACCAAGCGCCTTGCGCGGTTCGATAAAGTCCTTCCGCACCGCGCAGAAATCGCTCTCGATGCGGGCGAGCCCGTGCTCAAGCGAGAGGTCCCGCCCTCCCGGGTCGTTTGCGGGCGTGATCGTATACATCTCGGGCTCTTTGAAGATGTTGGCCGGCGCTTTGCGCTTGCCCGGCTTGCCGGCAGTCGGGCCGTCGCGCTCGAAGAGCCAAACGTATGGCTCTTCGTGGGCCGCCCGATTTGGGTCGCACCACGCGCGGGTGTAGCCCTGGGCGATGTAGTGCTGGGCTTTGTGGGTCAGGGCCTTCTGCCTGCGGGGGTATGTCCGATCCTTTGTGTAAGCGGCTCCTGTGATCGTGGTTTGCCGCTTTCCCGGGTCAGCGCGCTGACCCGGGAAAGCGGTCGGCAAACAGGATGGCAAATTGGCTCATCGCCTCGGTCCAG
>JAKFYF010000121.1 GCA_021731005.1 Hyphomonadaceae bacterium | reverse complement strand
CGCTACGCTCCGCACCTCCCCCGCAAGCGGGGGAGGAAAGCCGGCGCGCCCGCGAGCCGGCAGGCTCGCTTGCGTCGAGCGACAAAAAGCGCGCCGGGAGGCGCGCGCTCCAACCGGAGGGAGGTGTGTCCGCGGCGGCAGCGCTCCCGGCGCCCCGGTGCGCGCGCGGCTCGCGGTCATTGCTTCGAGGCGGCTGATTTGAGATGACGCCGCATGAATACGCGCCGCCTGCCGCCATGATCCGCTGCCTGACCCGTCGGCCTTCCAAGAGCCTGGCTCATGGCGAGCGGACGCACCTTGAAAGGGTCCCGATCGATTTCGCTTTGGCCGAAGCGCAGCATGCCGCTTACCGCGATGCGCTGGCTGGCCGCGGCCTCAGCCTTATCGATTTGCCGGCGCTTGAGGCTCATCCCGATGGCGTTTTTGTCGAGGACGCGGTTTTGGCGCTTCCCGAGGTTTTCATCCTGTGCCGGCCTGGCGCGGCCTCGCGTGCGGCCGAGGCCGAACTCATCGCGCCGCACCTCCCTGACGACAGGCCAGTCGTACGCCTGGACGCGCAGGCGAGCCTCGACGGTGGCGATGTGTTGCTGGTTGGCCGCACATTGTTTGTCGGGCGCTCAACACGCACCAATATGGCGGCAGTCTCGGCGTTGGCGTCAGCGGTCTCCCGGTTCGGCTACGCCGTAGAGCCGGTTCCGTTGGCTGGCGCGCTGCACCTCAAGACGGCGGTGACCGCGCTGGCGCCCGACCTGCTGCTGATGAACGCGGCCTGGCTGGCGAGCGACGCATTTGCCGGCTGGCGGCGAGTTCTCGTCGATCCGGTCGAGCCATTCGCAGCCAACAGCCTCAAAATTGGCGCCGCTCTGTTCATGCAGTCGGCGCACCGGCGGACAGCGGAGCGAGTTGCCGCCGCGGGATTTTCGCTCGATCTGCTGGACATTTCAGAGTTTGCGAGAGCCGAAGCGGGGCTCACCTGCTTGAGCGTTGTCATCCCGGCCGTCAGCTGAAGCGTCCGCGCGCCTGATGTGCGAAAAATCCGCCGCCGCGGGCAAATTTCGAGGTTTCGCTTGCGCGGCTGTGGTCCTAATGTCCCCGCGCAAAGGAGTTGTCCATGGCCGACGATGCGGGAACTTCCCTCAAGGGCAGGGTGAGCGCGGAGGAATGGCAGGCGCGTGTCGATTGCGCGGCGCTTTACCGGCTGGTGGCGCTGCACGGCTGGGACGACATGATCTTCACCCACATCTCCATGCGGGTGCCGGGACCGGAGCATCATTTTCTGATCAATCCCTACGGCATGTTCTTCGAGGAGATTACCGCCTCGTCGCTGGTGAAGGTCGATCTCGACGGAAACATCGTCGCGCCAACCAGCTATTACATCAATCCAGCGGGTTTCACGATCCACTCGGCGATCCACGCCGCGCGCGATGACGCGCGGTGCGCAATCCACCTGCACACCCATGCCGGCATCGGCGTCTCGGCGCAGAAAGACGGCCTGCTGCCGATTTCGCAGAACGCTTTGTTGGTGCTGCCGCAGCTGGCTTATCATCAATACGAGGGGGTGGCGCTCAATCTGGATGAGCGCGAGCGCCTGGTGGCCGACCTCGGCGACAAGAAACTCATGCTGTTGCGCAATCACGGCACGCTAGCGGTGGGCGCCACGGCCGCCGAGGCTTTTGTCGGCATCTTTTTCCTGGAGCATGCGTGCGCGCAGCAAGTGGCTGCGTTGAGTGGGGGGCGGGAATGTGTGTTGATCGCGCCCGACGCGGCGCAGGCGGAAGTGCGCACCCAATCGGGCAGCGTACCGATGGTGTCGGGGCTGGCTTGGCCCGGCCTGAAGCGCAGGCTCGACCGGCATCTGCCGGGTTACGATTCCTAGGCGCAGCGCTTGGGCTCGCGCCAGCGCCAGCGCTCGCAGGCGCTTGGCTTGCCCCCGATGGCGGAACCGAAATCTGGAGCAACGCCGCCGGCGAGCGTGGCGATTTCGGCTATTTCGAGTCTTCAGGTTATCTGGAGACGCCGATCGCCGAGGATTGGAGTGTGGTGGCGACGCCCTGGCTGCAGCAGAATTACGATACCGAGGATGGCTGGCGCGGCGAGGCGACCGTTGGCCTCAAGCGGGTGTGGCCGGTGGAGGATGGCGCGCTGGCGCTGCAGGCCGGAGCGGTTTGGTGGTCGCATCCCGAGCAAGGGTGCGGCGAAGGGGGCGCTGAATTGCGCGTACTAGCGGGGCATGATTTCAGCGGCGGCGCTTTCGTTAACGTCGAGGCCGCCGCCAGCGTGCTTGAAGGCGGGTGCGGCGGCGAGCGGCTTGACCTTACGCTTGGTCAGCATTGGGGCGAGGACTGGATGGGCATGGCGCAAGTATTCGCCGATGGCCGCACGGGCGAGGATTACGAAGAAAATGTGAAACTGCAGCTGAGCCTGGTGCATTTCGGCGACGACGGCGGGGGCCTGCAGCTGGGGCTGCGCGCGCGCGCGGATGGCGACGACCCAGAGCCGGCGTTGATCCTGGGATTTTGGGGCAAGCCCAGCGACTAAGCCGCGGGGGAAAGCCGTATTCTGGTGAAACTTCTGCTGTATGGTCCTGCCCATGCTGGCCCTATTCAGGCGCTTCGGCTTTGCGGGCATCGTCACCGCGGGGCTTGGGCTCATGACGGTTATCGTCG
>JAKFYF010000307.1 GCA_021731005.1 Hyphomonadaceae bacterium | reverse complement strand
TTCGACTGGCCGGTCGAGGTCGAGTGGGGCTTGATGAAGACGGGCCAAGTGCTCGCCATCGCGATCTACCTGCTGCTGACGCTCGCGTTCATCCTGCTGTTCGATCGCAAGGTCTGGGCGGCGGTGCAGATGCGCAAAGGGCCGAACGTGGTCGGGCCGTTCGGCCTGTTGCAGAGCTTCGCCGACTTTTTCAAATTCGTGTTCAAGGAAATCGTCATCCCCGCCGGCGCCAACAAAACCGTGTTCATTCTGGCGCCGCTGATCACTTTCGTGCTGGCGTTTATTGGCTGGGCGGTGGTGCCGTTCGCGAACAACGTGGTGATCGCCGATCTGAACGTCGGCATCCTCTACCTGTTTGCGATTTCCTCGCTGGGCGTCTACGGCATCATCATGGGAGGCTGGGCGTCGAACTCGAAATACCCGTTCCTGGGGGGCCTGCGTTCGGCGGCGCAAATGGTGAGCTACGAAGTGTCGATCGGCTTCGTCATCATCACGGTGCTGCTGCTGGTGGGGTCGCTGAACCTCAGCGCCATTGTTGAGAACCAGCGCGACGGCTGGTGGATGTGGCACGGCTTTCGCCTGGCCAATTTCGCCGAATTCCCAAACAATCTGCTCGTTGGGATCACCATGCTTGCGATGATGGTGGTCTTTTTTGTGTCGGCGTTGGCGGAAACCAACCGTCCGCCTTTCGATTTGCCGGAGGCGGAATCCGAACTGGTGGCGGGCTACCAGGTCGAATATTCCTCGACGCCGTACCTGCTGTTCATGATCGGGGAATATCTCAACATCGTGCTGATGTGCGCGATGACCGCGATTCTGTTTCTTGGCGGCTGGCATTTGCCGTGGGGGGCGGTCGACGACCCGGTGCTGGGCTTTCTCGTCCTCGGCGCCAAGATGTGGTTTGTCTTCTTCCTGTTCGCGATGGTGAAGGCGATCGTGCCGCGCTACCGCTACGACCAATTGATGCGCCTGGGCTGGAAGATTTTCCTACCCACCGCGCTCGTGGCGGTGGCGGTGATCGGCTATTACGTGACCTTCCTGGCGCCGCAGGCGGCAACCACACTGGCGGGAGGCTAGGAATGAACCGCATCCTCCAGGCCGCCAAGGGCGCGCTGATGCTCGATATGCTGGGCGGGTTCATGCTCGGCATGAAATATTTCTTCCGCCGCAAGGCGACGGTGAACTACCCCTACGAACGCGGCCCGCTTTCCCCGCGCTTCCGCGGCGAGCACGCGCTGCGGCGCTACCCCAACGGCGAGGAGCGCTGCATCGCTTGCAAATTGTGCGAGGCGATCTGCCCTGCCCAGGCCATCACCATCGAAGCCGAGCCGCGCGAAGACGGCTCGCGCCGCACCACGCGCTACGACATCGACATGGTGAAATGCATCTATTGCGGCTTCTGCCAGGAAGCGTGCCCGGTGGACGCAATCGTCGAGGGCCCGAATTTCGAGTTCGCGACCGAGACGCGCGAGGAGCTTTATTACGACAAAGAGCGTCTGCTCGCCAACGGAGACCGCTGGGAGCAGGCGATCGCGAAGAATCTGGAATTGGACGCGCCGTACCGATGATGACGCGGCGCAGCTTTGCTCCCCCGCGAGCGGGGGAGCTGTCCGCGAAGCGGACTGAGGGGGCGGGCGCGCTGTGCCCCCTCCGTCGTTCGCTTCGCTCACGACACCTCCCCCGCTTGCGGGGGAGGAAAGGGGTGGTGTGATGCTGGCGGGTATCGCCTTCTACGTGCTGGCTGCAATCGCGATCGCCTCGGCGTTCGCGGTAATCGCCGCGCGTAATCCTGTGCACTCGGTGCTGTTCCTGATCCTCACTTTCTTCAACGCGGCCGGGCTGTTCGTACTGCTGGGCGCTGAGTTCCTGGCGATGCTGCTGGTGGTGGTCTATGTCGGCGCGGTCGCGGTGTTGTTCCTGTTTGTTGTGATGATGCTGGACGTCGACTTCACTGAGCTGCGCCAGGGCTTTCTATCGTATCTGCCGGCGGGGTTCGTGGTTGCGCTGGCGCTGATGGGGGAGCTGGCGTTGGTGGCGAGTGCTGCGATGTCGGCCAACGGCGCGCCGCTCCCGCTCGCGCCGGCCGCACCCGGGGAGGTGACCAACGCCGAGGCGATCGGACGCGTGCTTTACACCGATTACCTGCTGGTATTCCAGCTGGCGGGGCTGGTGCTGCTGGTGGCGATGATCGGCGCCATCGTGTTGACCTTGCGCCGCAGGCCGGGCGTCAGAAAGCAAGACGTCGCAGCGCAAGTGGGCCGCCGCCGCGCCGACGCGGTGGAACTCAAGGACATCCGCCCAGGGCAGGGGCTCGGCTGATGGAGATTACCCTTACCCACTATCTGATCGTCGCGGCGGCGCTGTTCACGATTGGCGTGTTCGGCATTTTCGTGAACCGCAAGAACGTCATCATCATTCTGATGTCGATCGAGTTGGTGCTGCTCGCGGTCAACGTCAATCTGGTGGCGTTCTCGGCCTATCTGCAGAACATCCAGGGGCAGATCTTCGCCATGCTGGTGCTGACAGTGGCGGCAGCCGAGGCCGCCGTCGGACTCGCCATTCTCGTCACCTATTTCCGCAATCGCGGCGGCATCGCCGTCGAAGACATCAACCAGATGAGGGGCTGAGTGTGAGACTTGGTGCAATTCTTAAGCTCCCCCCCGCCCT
>JAKFYF010000295.1 GCA_021731005.1 Hyphomonadaceae bacterium | reverse complement strand
CCCCTCACCCCGCCGCTTCGCGGCGACCCTCTCCGCGAGGGAGAGGGTGGGCTACTGCGCCAACCGCGCCAGCAATTCCGCGGCGAACACCGACAGCGTATCGTCGCGCGCTCCCATGATCAGCACACGGTCGCCCGCTTCCGCCAGTTCGATCAGCTTGTCCCCGCACGCCGCGCGTTCCGCATACGCGAGCGCTTGCAAGCCGCGCGCGCGCACGCCGGCGGCGATGTGCTCGCTGGTGACGGCGCGATCCACCGTGCCGCCGAAATAGACCGGGTCGGGCAGGATCAGCACGTCGTCGGCATGCATGTTGGACGCGAAGCACGCGATGAACTCATCCCGCATCAGCCTCAGTGGCCCGTACCCGTGCGGCTGAAACAAGATCAGCAGTCGCCCCGGAAACGCATGCAGCGTCTTCAGCGTCGCGGTGATCTTGTCGGGGTTGTGCGCGAAATCGTCGATGACGGTGACGCCGCCGGCGCTGCCGACAATCTCCAGGCGCCGCTTGGTACCAGCAAAGCCCGCAAGCGCATCCGCCGCGTCCTTGAGCGATAACCCGTAGGCGCGCGCGGTTGAGAGCGCGGCCAGCGCATTCGACACATTGTGTTCGCCGGGAACATTAAGGCGCACGTCCGCGCTCAGCCGGCCATCGCGCTCAAGCGCGGTGAAGCGAATGCCGTCTGGCGCTGGAACGAGGCTGGCGGCGTGCAGGTCCGCAAGGCCCGAGCGCACGCTGAACGTGCGCACCCGCACCTTGGCCTTGAGCACCAGGGCCGCGGTCTCCTCGTTGTCGAGGTTGAGCACGGCGATCTCGGCTTTGCCGACGAAGCCCGCAAACAAGGCGCGCAATTCCTCCATGCTCTTATGGTCGAGCGCGATGTTGTTGACGACGGCGATGGTGGGGTCGTACACCGCGATCGAGCCATCGCTTTCATCCACTTCCGAGACGAATGCATCGCCCTTGCCGACCAAAGCGGACGCGAAGAGGGCGTCTGGGGTGACGAAGTTCTTCATCACCGCGCCATTCATCACCGTAGGGTCCTTGCCGGCGCGATGCAGAATCCAGGCGATCATCGCCGTGGTGGTGGATTTGCCGCTGGTGCCGGCCACGCCGATGCGCACGCGCGCGGCGTTGAACAATTCCGCCAGCAGCTCCGGCCGCTTCATGTCGCGCGCGCCGAGACGCTTGGCGGCGACCACGTCACCAACGGTGTCCTCAACCGCCGCCGAGCGCACGAGAATCTGCTCTGTCCGCGTCAGCCCCGATCCGTCCTGTGGAAAAAGCGCGATGCCTTGCGCCTTCAGGTACTCGAACTTCGCGCCCAGCCGGCCCTGATCGAGCGAACGGTCGGAGCCCGCGACCTCAAAACCCCGCGCGCGCAGGATCAACGCCAGCGGCAGCATGCCAGAGCCGCCAATGCCGCTCATGAAATAGGATTTGGCCGGACTCATCGGCCCTTGTTATGAGGACAGGAGCTGCCTGTCGGCAAGGAGACGAACGCACCCATGGCGCCATCGCTTCGCATCGGCGTGGTCGCGCCCGGCACGCGCATCGACCCAGAACTGGCGGAGCGGGTGAAGCGGCTGGCGGCCGATTGCTTTCTCGACCGCGCCCCCGAGATCGTTTTTCATCCGCAATGTTTCCTGAGCGCCGGCCATTTCGCCGGCGAGGATGAGGCGCGCGCGGCTGCCTTCGTCGAGTTCGCCAACGACCCGGGGCTCGATGCAATCTGGTTCGCGCGCGGCGGCTATGGCGCCTGCCGCATGGCGGAAGCCGCACTCGCGCAATTGAACGAGCACGCGCGGGCGAAAACCTATCTCGGCTATTCCGACGCCGGCGCGCTGCTGGGCGGACTTTACGCCAAGGGCTTCAAGCACATCGCGCACGGGCCAATGCCGGTCGACGTGATCCGCCCCGGCGGGGACGCGGCGGTGAGGAGGGCGCTGGCCTGGCTGATCGACCGCGCGCCGGAGAGCGTCGAGCTTGGCGTGATGTTCGACGGCAAAAGTGCTGCCTTCAACATCATGGTGCTGTCCTCGATCCTGGGCACGCCACTTGAGCCGGATCTATCGGGCCACGTGCTGATGCTCGAAGACATCGGCGAATATCTCTACCGCCTTGACCGCGCCCTCTTCCAAATCACCTCGTCCCCCAACATCCGGCAGGCGAGGGGGATCAAGCTCGGGCGCCTGACCGACGTGCCGGAGAACGACAAGCCGTTTGGGATGGGGGAAGAGGAGATGCTGAAGCACTGGTGCGCGCGGGCAGGGGTCGCGTATCTGGGCCGCTGCGATATCGGGCACGACGCGGAGAACAAGGTCGTGCCGTTCGGGGCTTCGAAGTAACGCTCACACGCTCGTTAGGCCACTCATGTTGCTTTGTTTTACCAGCAATCGACCGACAAAACCGCTGATTATTCCAATCACGGCAAGGAGCAGGAATGGCCAAATGGGAGACGGCTCATGCATGGTGGGCATTCCCTCGTGACGACATGGCTTACTGTAAAAGGAAGCGATCGCGCCTGCAACTTTGATACTGGGCTTGATACTTAAAGCATCTTGCAGAAAATCGGAATCAGGGGATTCACGGCGGGGGCGAATTCTGATTCACCATGACCGGAGGTCGGTCATGGGTAAAAGTCATTCGCTGGATTTGCGGGCTCGGGTGGCGGGCCGG
>JAKFYF010000036.1 GCA_021731005.1 Hyphomonadaceae bacterium | reverse complement strand
TTTGATCTGGCCGCAGTTCGTAGCCACGGCGAGATCGGCGATGGTGTAGTCCTCGGTCTCGCCGCTTCGATGGCTCATCACCGCGGAATAACCGGCGCGCTGGGCCATATCGACGACGTCGAGCGTCTCGGTCAGCGTGCCGATCTGATTGACCTTGATCAGAATGGCGTTGCCGAGGCCCTTCTCGAAGCCAATCTCGAGGCGCTTCATGTTGGTAACGAAGAGATCGTCGCCGACGAGCTGGCACTTGTCTCCGATAAGTTCGGTGAGCGCGGCCCAACCTTCGAAGTCGTCTTCCGACATGCCGTCCTCAATCGAAACGATTGGATAGCGGCTGACGAGGTCAGCGAGGAATTCGGCGTTCTGTTGCGGGCTGAAGGACTTGCCTTCGCCTGCCATCTCGTACTTGCCCTCCTTGAAGTACTCGGTCGCGGCGCAATCGAGCGCGAGCGCGATGTCGTCGCCGACTGAGTAGCCAGCCTTTTCGACCGACTTCAAGATGAAGCCGATGGCTTCCTCAGCGCTCTTCAGATTCGGCGCGAAGCCGCCTTCGTCACCGACATTGGTGGAGTGGCCGGCATCCTTCAGCTCTTTGCGGAGCGTGTGGAAGACTTCCGACCCCATGCGCACGGCGTCGGCCATGGTGGCCGCGCCAATCGGCATGATCATGAACTCTTGCATGTCGATTGAGTTGTCGGCGTGGGCGCCGCCATTGACGATGTTCATCATCGGGCAGGGCAGCACGCGCGCTTGGACGCCGCCGAGATACCGGAAGAGCGGCTGGCCGGCGCTGATGGCCGCGGCCTTAGCGACGGCCAGCGAAACGCCGAGAATGGCGTTGGCGCCGAGGCGGGCTTTGTTGTCGGCGCCGTCGAGTTCGATCAGCAAATTGTCGATACGGCGCTGGTCTTCGGCGTCCATGCCGAGGATGGCGTTGGAGATCTCGCCGGAGACGGCCTCGACCGCATCGCGCACGCCTTTGCCAAGATAGCGGTCGGGCTCGCCGTCACGCTTTTCGTTGGCTTCGTGCGCGCCGGTGGACGCACCCGACGGCACCGCGGCGCGGCCCATTGCGCCGTCATCGAGCCAGACATCGACTTCAACGGTTGGATTGCCGCGGCTGTCGAGGATTTCACGGCCAACGATGTCGGCGATGCCGGTCATGGGATGCCCCTGCTCTAGGCTGAAGAACGATGAGCGTATGGAGCGCGGCAGCACCGAAAACGCAAGGCAAACCGGCGCAGAGCGCTTATGCGCGTTAGGCGCAGCCTTCCATGTACTGAATTTGCGGACCGCCGGCGTGGACGGCGGTGACGACGCCCGCTTCGCTCACTTCGAACAGCAGGCCGCTTTGTTGGGGCGCGGTCCAGATGATGAGGTTGTGCGCGGGGGGCGGATTGTAGTGCGCGCCTTGCTCAATGACGTTCTGGTACGCGGCGCGCACTTCAGCGTCAGTTGAGCCAACGCCAACGTTTTGCGCGGTGCGTGTGTGTAGCGCTTCGCTGCTCGCTGTGACTCGGACGAGCTTATCGCCTTCGAACATCAGCCAAAGCTGATCGCCGTCCGCGGTGGCGTACTGGTTCTCGACGCAGGCGCCAGGCGTCTCTTCGTCGAGCGCTTCGTTGTTCAGCGGCAGGCCCGACACTTGGCGCGCTTCGGCGAGCGTCATGCCGATGCGCATGTCGCCGTAGCCTTCGACGGTGAGCGGCGGAACGGAAGAATCCCGCGCGCCTTGCGACGGCGGGTCTTGCTGGCATGCGGCCAGGACAATGAGTGACAGAGCGAGCGCTAAAGCGCGCACGCTCAATCTTCCTTCGGCTTCAGGATTTGCTTGCCACGATAACGGCCGCTCTTGAGATCGATGTGGTGCGGACGGCGCAGCTCGCCGGATTCCGCGTCTTCGACGTAGGTGTTCTTCGCCAGCTTGTCGTGCGACCGGCGCATGCCGCGGCGCGAGGGCGTGGTTTTTCGCTTCGGAACGGCCATAGCCGGTAAAACTCCTGGACCCGGGTCGATATTCGGGAAAGCGGGGCTGATAAGGCATAAGTCCCTGCCCCGCAAGACAATCACCGGCTGTGATAGCACGGCTGCAATAATTGAGGGTAGTGCCCTTACGCGGATTGCGGCCGGAATGTGGCTTCCCCTAGGTTCCCAGGACTAAACGAGGGGGAAGTACAACATGCTGCGTATCATCCTGCTGGCGTCCATGGTGGCGCTGGCCTCTTGCGCCACGATTACACGCGGTACCAAGACCGCGTTCGTGGTGGAAACCATGCCGTCAGGCGCCCGCGTCGAACTGAGCTCGGGACAGATTTGCGAAGCGACGCCTTGCACGTTCGCAGGGATCAGCCGCGAAGCCGAGTTCACCGCGACGGTGTCTCGCCCGGGCTACCGCACGACCACCCACCAAGTCACGCACGCCACCTCCAGCGGCGGCGGCGCTGGCATGGCCGGCAATGTGCTGGTCGGCGGCCTGATTGGGGGTGTCATCGACGCCAACTCGGGCGCGACCCAAAACCTCGTACCGAACCCGCTGGTCGTGCACATGGAACGGGAAGTCACGCCGGTTTCGGCGCCGGTCCCTGCTCCGGCGGCGGCGCCTGAGGCCGCGGCGCAACCGCTGGCCGCCGCGCCGGCGGATTCTGCGCCCGCAGATGCGGTGCCCGCTGCCACGGCGC
>JAKFYF010000108.1 GCA_021731005.1 Hyphomonadaceae bacterium | reverse complement strand
GCGCGGACCGGCGTCTACGATTTATGGCTCAGACGCGGTTGGTGGCGTCGTGAACATGATCCCGCGCCGTGGCGGCGAGACGGCGTTCGAGCCATTCCTGGAAGCAGAGCTCGGCTCGTTCCAAACCTTCCGCACGCTGCTCGGCGCAGCGGGCGGCGCCGGCGCGACGTCCTACGGCGTCAGTGTTGAGTTCTTCGACACAGCGGGCTTCGACAATGTGCCGGAGCGTTTTCCGCTCAGCACAGGTGATGAAGACGGCTCGACGATCTCGACGTTCACAGGAACGGCGCGCCACGAGGCCGGCAATTGGGGCTTTGACGTGTTGGCGCGCTACCGGGAGGCCGACGCGGAATACGATACTTTGGGCGGCGGACCGGGCTTCGATCAGCGCGCAGACGATCCGGATATCGGCAACGAGCAAGAGCAAACGGTATGGCGTCTGGGCGGCGACTACACTGTCAATGACGCTTTCACGGTGCGCCTCTCGGGTGGCGACGTGTCGCTCAACCGCGCCGAAGAGGACGGTGGCTTTCAGACCTTCTCCGCGGAGTTTGACCGTCAGTTCGCGGATCTGACCGCGTCTTCCGATCTAAGCCGTGGCTCCGTCGTCGGCGGGCTGTCTTTCGAGAACAATGCGATCGACAACATCTCGCAGTTCAACGATCCGCTTGCGACTGATGAAGATCAGAGCGCTGCCTACGTGATCGGCCAGTTCGATGTGACGTCAAACTTCATCGTCACGGGCTCGGCTCGGGTTGACGACTACGAGGCGTTCGGCACGCAATCGACATACTCGCTGGGCGCGGTCGCCAACTTCGATGCGTTCCGCGTGTTCGCGTCTTTCGGCACTGGGTTCAAGGCGCCGTCTCTGAGCGAACGCTTCGAGACAGGCTTCTTCAACGTCGGCAATCCCGATCTTGAGGCGGAGGAATCCGAATCTTGGGAAATCGGTTGGGATTTCGACGTCTCGGACGCGCTCACCACCGGCGCGTCCTATTATCAGACGCGCATCGACAACATGATCAACTACAGCTTCGGCGATTTGCAGAACATCAACATCGATGAAGCTGAGATCGACGGCGTGGAGGCTTATGTCGATGTCGATGTGCTGCCTTGGGCGAACGTTCGGGTGGACTATTCTTGGACCGATGCACAGGACGGCGCGACGGGCGTGCAATTATCACGGCGCCCTGAGCACGCCGCGGAAGTCGGGACGACGTTTCGGCCTACCGATCGCCTAAGCATCGCGCTGAACTGGCGTTATGTCGGCGAGCGCAATGACACCACGTACACGCCATCCGGCGTGTTCTTTGGAACAGCGGAAGTCGATTCCTACACTGTCGGGGGCGCGAACGTGACGTTCGATCTAGACGAGAGCGCGGAACTTTTCCTACGCGTCGATAACATCACTGACGAAGCGTACGAACCGGTCGAAGCCTATGCCGGCGCGCCGCGCAGCGGCTTCATCGGCGTTCGCGCGCGCTACTAGGCGCCTACGCTCCATGAGCCTAGCGTCCTTCTGTCGAAAGACAGGAGGACGCACATGGCTGTCGCTAAAGTGGTCGAAATCACCGCCGCCTCGAAGAAGGGCCTGGAAGACGCTATCGAGCAAGGCATGGCGAAAGCGTCTGACACGCTCGAGAATGTCGAGGGCGCCTGGATTCAGGACATCAAGGTCACGGCCAAGAACGGCAAGATCAGCGAATGGCGCGTCAACATGAAGGTGACGTTCGTTCTGAACTAAGCCTGCGGGTTGGCTTGCCTAGCCGAAGTTGCGCGTGGTGCAGACGTCCGCCTTCGCCCGTGGGCTTCGGCGAGACAGCCTTCTCCGCGCTTGCGCGCAACGAAGGCTGGAGCGGGTAGAGGGAATCGAACCCTCGTCTTCAGCTTGGAAGGCTGTGGCTCTACCATTGAGCTATACCCGCAACCGCTCAGACACGTTGTGCAGGGCTTGCCTAGCCGAAGCTACGCGCGGCCAACATGCCCGTCTTCGCCCTTCGGGCTTCGACGAGGCAGCCTCCGCTACGCTGCGCGTTGCGAAGGCTGGTGGACAGGGCTGGATTCGAACCAGCGTACGCTCGCGCGGGCAGATTTACAGTCTGCTGCCATTAACCACTCGGCCACCTGTCCGGCCATGCTTCCGCAAAGGCTGAAGCGCCTGTAAGCCAAGCCCCTCGATTTGCGGAGCGCGTCCTATACCTAAGCCCCCACCCCCACTCAAGTCTGGCCGCGCACGCCCGATCAATCCGTTGCCGCGCCGTGAATTCGAAGAGGAAACCGGCGGGCCGTCCTGGGTTTGGGGCGTTCATGCGGCGCTGGCGGCGCTGGCCAACCCGGCGCGGCGCGTGGAACGCGTGATCGCGACGCGAAATGCCGCGGCGCGGCTGCCTGAGGGCACTGACGTGCACATCCTCGAGCCGGACGCGATCGACGGCATGTTGCCGCCGGGCGCGGTGCACCAAGGCCTCGCCGTCCGCGCCTCCCCAATCGAGCCGATTTCGATCGAGTTAGCCTGCTCGCCAGTGGATGGCCGCAGCGTGCTCATCCTCGACGGCGTCACTGATCCGCAGAATGTCGGCGCCGCGTTCCGTTCAGCGGTCGCGTTCGGTGCGCGTGCCGTGATCCTGCAGGACAGGAAGTCGCCGCCGCTGACCGGCGTGCTGGCGAAAGCCGCAGCAGGCGCGAT
>JAKFYF010000123.1 GCA_021731005.1 Hyphomonadaceae bacterium | reverse complement strand
GTCCGGGTGCGAGATAATCGCGAACGTGCGGCGGCGTTGCGCTTCGGTGGCGGGGGTGGAGGACATGGGGAGCGGGGCGTTTACGCTGGCGCCGCCCGGCGGGCAAGCCGACCCCGGACCGCCGGCTTCGAGCCGGCATGGGCTGTCTGCAAACCCCCAGGCCTGTGCGGACTGAAGCACTCCATGCCGGCTGGAAGCCGGCGCTCAACTACGGGGTCACCCATCCACCCGCTCCATCAAGAAGTGCCGCCCCTGCTTGTCCTCGATCTCCACCACCCAGAGGTCGGGGTCGGTTTGGGAGCGCTTCTTGGCGTAGGCGTCGACGTCCACCTCAACATCCCCCAGCGTCCCTGCCGACAGATCGAGCCAGATGCGCTCGCCCGCCCCGTCGCGCGCGGGCGCATAGAGGCGCGCGCGGCCGTCGAGCGTCGCCACCTTCACCAGGACCGCGCCCGCATCGGAATCCCCGCGGCGCACGACACCCGCGAACGCGCCGGCGCCGCTGGCGCGGCGGATCAGGGCGCTGGCCCAGAACTCGGTTTTCAGCTCTTCCATGGTCTGTTCACCAGAACGCAAGAACCTCGCTCTAAACGCTTTGTTTGCCATGCGCGCGCATTTCCTTATCGGCGTCTTAACGCTTTTGGCGGCTTCCGCCTCCGCCGCGGAAGCGCCGAACGCGCGCGCGGCTTATGTCGAGCGCCGCGGCCTGCTCGAGGCCGACGCGCGTTGCCAGTTGTTCGCCCACGACATGCGCACGGCCTTGAACGCCAGCGCCGGCCAGGCGCGCGGCGCGCTTTTGCGCGCCGGCTGGTCGCGCACCCAGGTTGGCGAACTGGAGCAAACCGTGGTCGCCGCGGCGGGCGCGCGCGCCTGCAATGATGTACGCACGCAAAGCGCAGCCGCCGATGCGCGCGCTGCGTTCGGGACCTGGCTGCGCGCCAACAGCGTCACCTTCGAAGGCTGGGCGCGCGCGTGGGAAACCCGCCGCGTGGCCGGTTCCGACGGCTGGCGGCTGCGCCAGGCGATGGACGCGCCAATCCGCGCCCAGTTCGGCGTGCGCGCCGCGCGCGGCGCAGATCGCTTGGTCCTGGTCGTGCCGGTCGCGCGCCGCGCCGCCCCGCCTGCCGTGGCGAGTCTCAGCGCGCGCAATCCGCGCACATCGGCCGCACCCGAAATCTCCTTGCAGCAGCGCATGACCCAAGGCCTCGAAGCGGGCGCACCCGCACCGGGCGCGGTGACACTCACCTTTGCGGCGACACGATCGATCGAGCGTCTTGAGCGCGGCGCCAACCAGGCCGTGTTCACTTTTCCGGACGCCGCGTTCGGCGCTTTGCTCGCGCTCGATCCGCGCGAGACCATCGTTGTGACGGTGCAGGAGCGCACAGTTTCGCGGCGTATTCTAATCGAGGTCGGCGATATCGCCGCGGCCCGCGATTTCCTTACAATCGGCGGAAATTAAAGGGTTGCGGGCAATCTTATCCGCACCAGGGCGCCCCCGCCCGGCGCATCGTGAAAGCTGAGCGCCCCGCCGTGCAATCCCGCTAGCGCCCGCACCAGGGAAAGCCCGAGCCCGGTTCCCTCCGCGCGCGCGCCGCCCGAGCCGCGCTCGTAGGCGACGCCGATTTTCTTGCGGTCGTCCTCGGCAATGCCCGGGCCATTGTCGATCGTGTCCAGCACGACAGCGCCGCCCACTAGCGCCGCCTGCACTATGATGCGTCCCCCCTCCGGGGTGAACTTCAGCGCGTTGCCCAGCGTGTTGATCAGCATGCGCCGGACGGCCATTGGATCGGCGCTGAGCATGAGCGGCGCCTCCGGCGTCACCATCGCCAGCACGATGCGCTTCTTATCGGCTGTATCGGTTGCCTCGCGCACCACCTCCTCGATGATCGCGCGCACATCGAAGCGCTCGCGCTCCACCTCAAAGCGTCCGCTTTCGGCGCGCGACAGGTCGAGCACATCGTTGACCAGCGCCAAGAGGTGGTTGCCGCTCTTGCGGATGAGCCCGGCGTATTCGACGTAGCGCTCGTTCAATTCACCGAAAATGCGCCGCTCGATCATTTCGGAAAAGCCGAGAATGTGGGTGAGCGGCGTGCGCAACTCGTGCGACACCTCGGCGATGCGCCGGCCCGCATCGCCAACATCGCCTGCCTCCGCGCGCTGCGCCAGCGCCATCAGCGCCGCAGCCATGGCAAGCGACAGCACCGCCATGATTTCTGGAAACGGCGCCAGCGAGGGCGCGGGCATGGACACCGACAAAGCGGCGGCGAGGGCGTAGCCCAGCACACAAGCGGCGCCGGCTTCCGGCGCCCACCGCCGCCCCAAGGCCAGAGCGAGGCAGGGAGGAACGGCGAACATCATGGCTAATGCCGAGTTAACGCCGCCGGTTCCGGCGGTAAGGCCAAGCGCGCATACCCCCCAAACCAGCAGCAGGCCGGCATCGACCCGCCACCGGCCCCGCCAAGGCGCCAGCACGAAGGCAGCGAAAGCTGGCGCGGCCGCCAGCGCGGCGGCGGCGGCCAGCGGAGCAATCGGCGCCCCCGCCCAGGCCGCAGCCAGCGCGCACGCCACGCAGCCAAGCAGCCATCCCCAATGCGCCATGAGGAGCGCGACCGCCCGCGGAGCTGCAATTGGGCCGGTAGTTACTGTCTGTTGTGTTGACACGGAAAGAAAGTCCGCGAGTAAAAGGGTTCTTAACGGCGATGGGT
>JAKFYF010000306.1 GCA_021731005.1 Hyphomonadaceae bacterium | reverse complement strand
CTTGTCAGCGCGCGCGACGCCAGGTGCAATCACCTCAATCGAAGGCGGCGCGCGCTTTCTTGGGACGATCAATTCGTGCACGAGCGGGTCGTACGGCGCGTTCTCTCCAGCTGCGCCAATGCGCGTCAAACCGCGCTGGCGCGCCGCGCGGGAGAGCGATTGGTCGAGCAGCGCCACCAAGCTAGGTGCTCGCCTAGCGCTAGCAGCGAGTTCGGCGAAGTCAGCCCATGCTTGCGCCAGCGCCCGATCCGCCTCGGCCCAGGAAGCCTCGGCCAGCTTTGCGGCTAGGCCGGTCCGGCGCGGCGTGCGACTCTTGCGAACCATGCCAGGAAGCCCAGCATAGGCGCCGGCAAGCTGCAACAGGGAACCCGGTGGGGCGCGCGCTCTCAATTTGGTTCGTAGCAACGGCGAACACCGGCGAACCCCTATCCCGTCATTCCGGATCGCGCATCCCGCGCGTCTGCAAGACAGAGTGTGTCGACACGATTCCTGTTGTCCAACGCTTCAGGCCGTTGGACCGGTTCAGCCCCGGAAAGCCTTCTCACCGCGGCGGGGCTCGCGGCGCTTCAGCGGTTTGAAGATTCCGAGGCCGCTCATCAGCGTATTGTCGCCACACCAAACCCGGCCGCGCACGATGTAGAGGCCGTCCTCCACCGAGAGCGTCTCTCCCCCCGCTTCGATCCAATCGCCCAGCTTGGCCGCCGCGAGGAAGTCGCAAGTCAATCGCACCGTCACCCAGTACGAAGAAGTCTCGACCGAAACCACATGACCCCACGCCATATCGGCGAAGGTCATCAGCATGCCGCCATGGGCGTTGAGCATGCCGTTGGTGTGGCGCTCCTCGACGCGGAAAGCCATCGTGGCGCGGCCGGCTGCCAAACGGCGATAGAGCGGGCCGATCTGGCCTGCAAATCCGTGCCGCCAGTCCAAGGTGATGTAGCCGTCGGGAATTTCGGGCAGCGCCGAGACGTCGTCCGACATTCGCCTCAGAGCGCCCCGGCGCGCGCGTTGGGCGCGGCCGCTTCCGTGGCCTCGCTGTCGCGGGCATGACGCAAAATGTCGATGCGCTCACGCTCGGCCTGGAACAGTTCGAGGTCGCGCCCGGAGAGGTTGCGGCCATTGGCCACCTGGATATTCATCGGATTGATTTGCTGGCCGCGCCGCAGCACTTCGTAATGCAGGTGCGGGCCGGTGGAGCGTCCGGTGGTGCCGACATAACCGATCACTTGGCCCTGGTGCACGCGCGCGCCCGCACGCATGCCACGGGCGAAGCGCGACATATGCGCGTAGGCGGTTTCATAGCCGTTGGCGTGACGGATGCGGATGTAATTGCCGTAGGTGCCGAACGGGCCGGCGCGAACGATCGAGCCTTCGCCGGCGGCCAGTATCGGCGCGCCGGTGGGCGCTGCGAAGTCGGTGCCGCGATGCATGCGGGTATAACCGAGCACAGGGTGGCGGCGCATGCCGAAGCTGGAAGAAAGCCGCGCGCCATTGATCGGCGTCTTCATCAGGAAGCGGCGGGCGCTCTTGCCGTCGGCATCGTACCAATCGCCGCGCGCATCGCCTGGCGCCTGGAACGAGTAGAACGCGCGCGCCCCACGCCGGGTTTCCAGCGAAAGAAACAACAACTCCCCGGTGCGCACCGTGTCGCCCGCATCGTCATAGAAGCGCTCGAACACAAGCTCGAACTTGTCGCCCGGACTAATGTCGCGCTGGAAGTCGATGTCGTAGGAGAAGGCGTCCGCGAGTGCGGCGACTTCGCGATCGGTGGCGCCGCGGGCCATGGCGGTGGCGTAGAGGCTGCCTTCGATCGGGGCGGCGATTCGCGAAATCTCGAATTTGAGCGGCATCATCACTTCACGCGCCGCGAACGCGCCCGAAGACGTCAGATTGGCGGTGACCGTGGCGCCCGGCTCGGAGCGGAACGCCACGCCCGTGAGTTGGGCGGCGTCCCCCTCGCGCAGGAAGAACAGGTCGATCTCCTGGCCAGGCCGGAGCCGGCGGGGATTATAAACGTCGACGATGGACGCCATGGCGGCATTGGTGGCGGCCTGCTCGGCGCCAGCGCGAGCCAACAGCCCTGCCAAGGTCTCGCCCGCGCCAACGCGCAGCGCGCGCGCCTCGTGGCGCAGGTAAACTTCTGTAAACGCTTGATGTTCCGCCCTCAGCGCGGACGCATAGACGGCGGCGCTACGTCTCGCCGCAGCGCCCGGGCCGCCGCCAAACAAGCCGGCTTGCCAGGCCAGCACAAGCCCAAGGCCGGCAGCCCCCGCCATCACGGCGAGCCCAAGCAGCCCTCCCGCGGGGAATCCGCCCTTGGCGTCGCCGCCGGAATTTAGCGATCTTGCGCTCACACCCGTACCGCTCCATCGAAATCTCGAAAAAAACACACTATCACAAGTGTTTCCGAGTTCCTCTTATCCTGCCAGAAACCATCTTGGCGCCATGCCTTGGTTCCAGAAAGGACGCCAACTCAGCACGTTTGGGCCCCCCCTGGACCGCGCCGAGCGAAAGACATGCCACATAGGTCTAACCAGGACGTTGAGAGTCAAGGCCAGGCGCAGTCGCAGCCTGATCCGCCTTCGAAACGAGGCCGGATCCTGGTAGGCTGGGCTACCGCCATCGCTGCGCTCAGCGTCAGCTCCGGCCTGCTCGCGGGCGGGCTTTGGGTGGTTAGGCTTTCATTGGCGGAATTCTTTCTGTCCTCTGCGCTC
>JAKFYF010000007.1 GCA_021731005.1 Hyphomonadaceae bacterium | reverse complement strand
TAATGGCGCTTAAGAGCATCGCCATCGACTTCGGCTTCCTCCCCGTCCCTTTTCAGGACTTATTGTGCACAATTTACCGAAGTGACGAGGGAGTCAATGCTAAACCTTCCGTTTGGCGCCCTTCCGTGGCGCGCGCGCCTCGGCGTTGCTCTGGAGTTGCACGCGGGGGACGAGAAACGAGCGCGTCAGGGCCACGATCTCGCGTGCACACGCTTCTGCGCGAGCGCCGTCACGGCCTTTGATCGCAGCGACCAAGCCACGGTGGAGTTCGGCCTGGCGATGCCGCGCAGCTGGGACATCGAAATCCAAAAACCGATGCTGCCAGAGCGCCAGCGAGCCGACGCGATTGAGCACGTCGTGAACAAAGGCGCTGCCGCTCCAGCGCGAGAGCCGGCGGCCCAACTGGAACGCGATCGCATTACTTTCTTGCAGCGAGTTACGCTCAACGAGAACACAAGCTTCCTCGCACATTTGCTCCAATTCATCGAAATGCGAAGCATCAACGGTTTCGGCGGCGATGCGCATCGCGACGCCGTAAACCGCCTCAAGCATGTCGAGCACGTAACGCGTATCGTCGGCGCTAAGTTCGAGCACCTTTGCCCCGCGCCAGGGCCGAACCAGAATGAACCCCTCGCGCTCAACTTGTCGGAAGGCGTTGCGGACCGGCGTGCGGCTCGTGCCATATCGTGACGCCACTTCCTGCTCGCGAATCCAGTGCCCGGGCGGGTAAACGCCGCCAATGATGTCTTGGACCAACCGCCTGGCGATCACGGCGTCGAGCGGCAGGTCCCGCTCATCGCCCCCATCCAGGTCGGCGACACTAGATTCTTGGCTCTTTGAGTCCGACACTGGCCCTCCGCTATTCCACTTGGGGTAATTATTGCACACAATCAGAGAGGCTGGTCACTGCTTGATGTCAAATGTCTCCGTCACGCCCTCGCGGCGCGCGCTCTTGGCGGCGGGGACACTCGCGCTATCGGGTTGCGCCTCCGCTGGAAAGGCACGCTCGCAGAGCACGGAAGAACAAATCGGCGCCGACCTCGCGGCGTATGTGGCCTTTGGCGAAAAGAACGCTGGCGGCGCCGGCGATACAGCCACAGGCGCCTGGATTGAAGCGCGGCTCGCGAGCGCCGGCTTTTCCACTCAGCGCCACACCTTAGCGGCCGCTGCCATCGAAGGGCGCGATCCCGTGATCGAGATCGGCGGCATGCGTGTGCCGGTCGTCGCGCATACCTTCGGCCCAGGTGGCGGTTTCGACTCCATCCAGGCGCCCCTTCAGGTCTGGGGCGCCCCCTCAATCGCCGTGGACAGCGCGGGCGCGATCGTTGTCGCGCACCTGCCCAACCAGCGCTGGTCGAGCGCAGAACAACCGGCCATCCGCCAGACAATCGAGCGCGCCTTCTCTCAAGACGCCGTTGCGCTCGTGCTGGTCACCCATGGTCCCACGCGCGAGCTGATCAAACTCAATCGCCGGCTCCAGTCAGCACCGAGACCTGGACCCGTCGCGCTACTTGCGCCGCGCGACTGGGGCCAAATCGCGGCGAGTGCGATCGCAGCGCCGACTGCGGTGCTTGCCCTGCGCGCGCTTGAACGTAGGCGCGAGGCGTTCAACGTCATCGGACGCCTAGATCGCGGTGCGCCGTTCACCATCATTGTCTCCACGCCTCGTTCGGGCTGGACCACCTGCGCGGGCGAACGTGGCCCAGGCATTGCCGCGTTTCTCGCGTTGGCGCAGCAAGCGCCGCGCCGTTTTCCGCGCCACAATCTGCTCTTCTTGTGCACCAGCTCCCACGAATTCGAGAACGCCGGCAACGCCGCCATCATCGAGCAGCTGGCGCCGGCGCCGGAGCAGACAGCGCTTTGGCTGCATCTAGGCGCTGGCTTTGCGGCGCGCGACTGGCATGAATCGGGCGGTCAGCTCGCGCCGCTTCCGAGCGCAGATCCCCAGCGTTTCTTGATCACCTCGCCGCACTTGCTCGAAACCGCGCGCGCAGCGTTTACGGGCCTGCCTGGCCTGGAAGCGCCCTACTCAACAGAAGGCGGCGGCGTAGGCGAACTCTCTAACATCATCGCTGCGGGCTACGCCGCCGTGATCGGCCTCCTCGGCGCTCACCGCTTCCACCATGTTGCTCAAGACGACATGGGTTGCGTGGACGCTATGCAGGTGAGCGAAGCCATAATTCGCATCGAACACCTGATGCAAGGGTCAGTTTCGATCTAAGACGCGCCCCCAACAAACCGGATCGAAGCGGCGCGTGACTGCGGCGCTCCGCGCAGACCGCGCGCCGCCTTCACGCTCGAACGAGGTATGGGCTATGGATTTCGTGCATGATTCAGTTCGCGACAGGCCGCAAGACCAGGGTGCTGATCGTAATCGACGCCTTCTCGCGCTTTTCGCCGGCGATCGACGCGCGCTCTGCCTACCGCGGCGAGAATGTCGTTCGACCTGCAGGCGCCTCGTTTATCCAGGGGCGATCCGGGTTGATCAGGGCAGCGAGTTCATGTCGCCCGATCTCGACCTGTGAGCCTATCAGCACGACGTGAGGCTCGACTTCTTGGGGCCGGGCAAACCGACCGACAACGCATTCATTGAATCGTTCAGCGGCAAACTCCGCGCAGAGCGCCTGCGGCATTACGGAGCAAGCGCACCAACCTCTTCATCGCGTGAGAGGCGCCAGATCGCATGATCTGAGGCCGTGTCGGGCCCATTGATTCTTCGGATGCTGGCGC
>JAKFYF010000334.1 GCA_021731005.1 Hyphomonadaceae bacterium | reverse complement strand
CGGCTTCCACGAAGCGGGCCTGCGCGCGGCGCTCTCCAAGGGACTGCGCGCCTACGCCGAGCTGCGCAACAACAAGAAAGCCGCGCTCATCACCCAGGAAGACGTGATGAACACCGGCGCGGCGCTGGTTTCGGTATTCATCCGCGATCCGCAATTCGAGGGGCAAACCAAAGGCCGCCTGGTTTCCACCGATGCCGCCAAGATCGTCGAGCAAGCCGTGCGCGATCCGTTCGACCATTGGCTCGCGGCCAACACCGCCGAGGCGCAGCGCCTGCTCGATTGGACCATCACCCAGGCCGAGGACCGCCTGCGTCGGCGCAAGGAAAAGGAAGTTTCCCGCCAGAGCGCGACGCGCAAATTGCGCCTTCCCGGCAAGCTCGCCGATTGCGCGCGCACCGACGCCAAGGACACCGAGATTTTCCTGGTCGAAGGCGACAGCGCCGGCGGCTCGGCCAAGCAGGCGCGCAACCGCGAGACGCAGGCGATTTTGCCGTTGCGGGGCAAGATTTTAAACGTCGCAAGCGCGGGTGGCGAAAAGACATCGAACAATGTCGAACTCAACGATCTCGCGCTTGCGCTAGGCGTGCAATCGGGCGCGAAGTTCAAGTGCGATGATCTACGCTACGAGCGCGTCATCATCATGACCGACGCCGATGTCGACGGCGCCCACATCGCCTCGCTCTTGATCACCTATTTTCACAAGCAGATGCCGCAACTGATCAAGGCCGGGCGCTTGTTCCTGGCGATGCCGCCCTTGTACCGCCTCACCGCCGGCAAGGAGAGCGTCTATGCAAGAGACGACGCGCACAAGGAAGCCCTGCTCGCAGGCCAGTTCAAAAACAAGAAAGTCGACATCTCCCGCTTCAAGGGCCTCGGCGAAATGATGCCGGCGGATTTGAAGGACACCACGATGAACCCCGCGACGCGCACCCTCGCCCGCGTGGTGCTCACCGACGAAGGCGCGCCGGATTTTGAGATTTTGATCGAGACGCTGATGGGGAAGAAGGCGGAGCTGCGGTTCAACTACATCCAGGCGAACGCGAAGTTTGTTGCGGATGAGATTGATGTTTAAGGACAATGAAACAGTCCGCCGACTTGTATTGGACTGGCGATTTCACCGGGTCAGCGGGCTAATTGGAGCAATCGCTTTATTGCCCGCAGCTAGGCTCATCCGCGCTCCGCGCTGACGCATAGTCATTGCATTGTGGTATAACCACAGTTATACTCCGCCCATGAAAACCGCCATCTCCATCCCCGATCCCATCTTCGAAGCAGCCGAGCGCTTGGCCAAGGACCGCGGGCTTTCGCGCAGCGAGTTGTACGCGCAGGCCGTTGCCGAATACGTCAAGGACCAACGCCACGCCGGTGTGCGCGAGCAGCTCGACGCTGTTTACGGGGCCGAGCCTAGCGCGTCCGATCTCGATCCGTTGCTTCAGCGCATGCAGGCGGGGTCTGTGCCAAAAGAGGAATGGTGATGCGGCGCGGAGAAATCTGGTGGGCCTCGCTGCCCGAGCCCGTGGGCTCTGGACCTGGCTATCGCCGCCCGGTCCTCGTGGTCCAATCCGACGAGTTCAACCAAAGCGCCATTCGCACCACCATATGCGCCGTGATCACTTCCAATTTGCGCTTGGCCGATGCGCCTGGAAATGTCGCCCTGAAGCGCCGCGCCAGCGGCCTCACCAAGGATTCCGTCGTCAACGTCTCGCAGCTCATCACCATCGATAAGCAGCTGCTCGACGCCCGCGTCGGGCGCGCGCCACCCGAGACGTTGCGGGAAATTGACGCCGGCATGCGCCTGGTTCTCGCGCTTTGACCTAAGCAGCCTCCTCATTCCGCAATACCCCGGCGGCCGCGAGGGCCGCAGCAAGATCGACCAGAATCCGCCGTCCTTCGCGATTGAGCCGAGGAATGTGCTCGGCGAGGGATTTCAGCGTCGTGTCGTCGATCGCCGAGATCGCGGCGCTCCCCGCCTCGGATACGGGAACGAACGCGCCGATCTCACAGCGCAGCGCCTTGGCGATGCGCACCAAAGCGGCGGCCGAGACCCGGTTGGCGCCCTTTTCGTATTTCTGGATTTGCTGGAAGCTGACCCCGATCGCCTCCGCCATCGCCTCCTGGCTCATGCCGATGGCGAGGCGCCGCGCACGGATTTGCACGCCGATGAAGTGATCGATCGCCGTCGCCGCACGGGGATTGTCGTCGGGCGCCATGGCGAACGACTGGGGCATGCATGCCCCATTGTCAAGGGCGCCTGTCTCGGCTTCTTATGCCCGTCCCCATGGGGCATACCCGCCCCATGAAGATCGTTGCCGAACGCGTCCGCGCCCGGCTCAAGCTGCTGGGCCTAACCCCGCGCGCGGCCTCGCTGCGCGCCAACCGCCAACCGTTCGTGGTGCGCGACATCCTTGCCGGCCGCAATGAAAATCCGAAATCCGACCTCATCCTCGATCTGGCCCGCGCGCTGGTGTGCTCAACCGATTACCTTTTGGGATTGAGCGACAGCCCCGGAGGCGCCCCCGGCACCCTCCAGATCGACCCCAAATTGCTGGGCGCGCTGCAGCGAATCCCGGCGTCCGAGCAAATCACCGTGCGACGCATGTTGGAAGGCGTCGCCGACGCCGCGCGCGCGGAGTTCGACGCCGACAGCCGGCTGAAGCGGAAAAAGCCCCGCGGGCGCGCGGCGAAGAAAAAGCCGTGAAATTGCTGGAGTCACTCAACGCGCCCGGCGGC
>JAKFYF010000354.1 GCA_021731005.1 Hyphomonadaceae bacterium | reverse complement strand
GCGGGGGAGGGCGTGCGCGACGAAGCCGAGATCGTTTACGAAGGCGCCGCCGCCGGCATCGTCAAGGAGATCAAGGAAATCATCGAAGCCCGCGTGCGCCCGGCGGTGGCGCGCGACGGCGGCGACATCACCTTCCATTCTTGGGAGCATGAAACGGGCATAGTGCGCCTCACCATGAAGGGCTCGTGCGCGGGGTGTCCCTCATCCACGCTGACGCTGAAACAGGGCATCGAGAACATGCTCAAGCACTATGTGCCTGAAGTGAACGCGGTGGAGCAGGTGATCTAGCGTGGCAACGGACGCCGCGTGATGCTCGTTCTCGCCATCGACACCAGCCTTGACGCTTGTTCCGTTGCCCTTGCGCGCGGCGATGTTGTGCTTTGTGCACAGAGCCAAACCATGAGCCGGGGTCAGGCCGAGCGGCTGGCGCCGATGGTGCGAGAGGTCATGGAAACAGCGGGCGTTGCGTTCGTCGCGCTTGACCGCATCGCGGTGACGAAAGGGCCAGGTTCGTTCACTGGCGTGCGTGTGGGCTTGTCGTTTGCGCGCGCAATGGCGCTGGCGCTGCAGAAGCCGTGCATCGGCGTTTCAACGCTGGAGGCGCTGGCGCTCAGCGAAGGTGAGGCCGGCCTGCGCGCGGCATTGATCGAAACGCTCGGCGCGTCTTACTTCGCGCTCTACGAAGAGGGTGCGCCGCTGGTTGCGCCGACGCCGATCGAGCGCGGCGAACACGATGCGCTCATCGCGAAGATGGCGAAGGGAAAGTCAGTCTCGCTCGTTTGCCCGCCCATCAATGCCGCCGCCCTGGCTTGCCGCGCCGCGCGGCTTGACCCCGCGCACTTCAAGCCTGCCCCCATGTATCTGCGCGCAGCACTGCTGACGCCCTCGGCTGGAACGTCATGATCGCTCAAGTTGGCGCTGAGGCCAGCGAAGCGCTTTCGGTGATACACGCCGAAGCGTTTCCGCGACCTTGGAGCGCGGCTGAGTTTGCGCGATTGCTCGCCAATCCCACAGCTTTCGCACTCATGCACCGCGAGGGGGGCTTCGTGCTGGCCTGGGCCGCAGCGGGAGAGGCGGAAGTACTGACGCTTGCGGTCGCGCCGGGCGCTCGCAGGCGCGGGCTGGGCGCCGCCCTTGTAGCCGCGGCGGCGGGGCTGGCGCACGCGCGCGGCGCCGACACGATGCATCTCGAAGTCGCTGAGGACAATGCGGCCGCGTCCGCTCTCTACGCAAAGCTTGGCTTTGTCCAAAACGGCAGGCGGCCGGGGTATTACGCCGAAGATGGGGTTCACGCGCTTGTCATGGCCCGCGCATTGCCGCTCTGAGCGCGCGTTCGGCGAGTGGACTTTGCGCGACGGAAAACGTATGCCTCTGGTTGAGGAGTGCATGGACCGCATCGAAAAACTCTGCGCGGAGCGCGGCATGCGCATGACCGAGCAGCGCCGCGTCATCGCGCGTGTCATTTCGGCCAGCCATGATCATCCCGACGTGGAGGAGTTGCATCGCCGCGCCGCAGCTGTCGATGCGGGCATCTCCATTGCTACGGTGTATCGGACAGTGCGCTTGTTCGAGGAAGCCGGCATTCTAGAGCGTCATGATTTCCGCGACGGACGCTCGCGCTACGAAGAGAGGCCGAACCAGCACCACGACCACCTCATTGACACACGATCGGGCCAGGTGATCGAGTTCGTCGATCCTGAGATCGAACGGCTGCAGAACGAAATCGCGCGACGGCTCGGCTTCCAGCTCGTCGACCATCGACTCGAGCTTTACGGCATACCGCTCGAAGACAAGGCCAAGAAGCGCTGATGGAAGAAGTCGCCAAGCCTGCACAGAAACGCGTCTTTATCGAGACCTACGGCTGCCAGATGAACGTCTATGACAGCGAGCGCATGCGCGACGTGCTCGCGCCGCTCGGCTATGCCGTTGCGCCAAAGCCCGACGACGCCGATCTGGTGATCCTCAACACCTGCCACATTCGGGAGAAGGCGACGGAGAAAGTCTATTCCGAGATCGGTCGCTTGCGTGTCCACAAGGAGCGCCGGGCGAGCGAGGGCAGGGCGACCACGATTGCCATTACCGGCTGCGTTGCGCAGGCCGAAGGCGAGGAGATCATGCGGCGCGCGCCGGCGGTAGACCTTGTCGTGGGCCCCCAAGCCTATCATCGGTTGCCGGAGCTGATCGCGCGGGCCGCACGGAAGAATGGGGACCGGCTGGCCGCGGACTTTACCGCGCAGGAGAAGTTCGATTCACTGCCGGCGCGCGCGCCGGATGGCGTCACGGCGTTTCTCTCGGTCCAGGAAGGCTGCGACAAATTCTGCACGTTCTGTGTCGTGCCGTATACCCGCGGCGCTGAGTTTTCGCGTCCGGTCGCGGATGTGGTGGCGGAGGCGCGGGCCCTCGCCGATCGCGGCGTACGCGAGGTCACGCTGCTCGGGCAAAACGTCAACGCCTACCATGGCGAAGGCGGCGCCGGACTCGCTGGATTGCTCGAGCGCCTCGCGCGTATTTCGGACTTGGCGCGGCTGCGTTATATGACTTCGCATCCGATCGAAGTGACGCAGGACTTGATTGCGCTGCACGGTGTGGAGCCAAAGCTCATGCCGTTTCTGCACCTGCCCGTGCAATCGGGCTCGGATCGTATCTTGAAGGCCATGAACCGCAAACACGATGCCGCCCGCTATTGTGACATCGTCGAACAGCTTAGGCGTGCGCGGCCCGACATCGCGATTTCCACCGACTTTA
>JAKFYF010000090.1 GCA_021731005.1 Hyphomonadaceae bacterium | reverse complement strand
GTTGGTCGATCTCGGCGGCTTGCTCGCCGAAGCTGGCGCGGAACCAGTGTTCGGGATCGTCTTGCAGCACGCCGAGCAGTTTGGCGGCGGCTTGGAGTTGGCCTTTGGCTTGGGCTTGCTCGATTGGTTTCTTGGCGATGTTGGCGGCGGTGGCGAGCGCGGAGAGTTCGGCGATGGCGGCCGGCGTGTTGAGATCGTCAGCCAGCGCATCGATGAAGGCTTGCGGCGCTTCGTTGTCGATGGCGTCGACGTCTTTCAAGCGCAGCAGCGCGCCATAGAGGCGATCCAGGCTGGCTTGCGCTTGGCGCATCAGGTCTTCGGTCCAATCGAGCGGCGCTTTGTAGTGCGCGCTCAGGAGCGCCCAGCGCAAAGTCTCGCCTTGCCAGCCTTGTTCGAGCAATTCGCGCGGCGTGATGATGTTGCCTAGCGATTTGCTCATCTTCGCAGCGTCCATGGTGAGGAAGCCGTTGTGCATCCAGACGCGCGCCAACGGATGACCGTGCGCGGATTCGCTTTGCGCGATTTCGTTTTCGTGGTGCGGGAAGATGAGGTCGATGCCGCCGCCGTGGATGTCGATCGGCGAGCCGAGTTCAGCTTCGATCATGGCGGAGCATTCGATGTGCCAGCCGGGGCGGCCGTCTCCGAATGGAGCGTCCCATTTTGGTTCGCCAGGCTTGGCCGCTTTCCAGAGCGCGAAGTCTGAGGGGTTGCGCTTGTCGTCCTCGCCTTCGACGCGGGCGCCGGCTTGGAGGTCATCTTGCGCGCGGTTCGAGAGCTTGCCGTAATCGTTGTCCGCGGCGACTGAGAAGTAGACGCCGGTGGGCACGACGTAGGCCGAGCCATTGTCGATCAGCTTTTGAATCAGCGCGATCATGCCGGGCACGTTCTGCGTCGCGCGCGGCGTGAGCGTTGGGATCAGCACGCCGAGCGCGCCGGTGTCTTCCTCGTAGATGCGCTCGAATTTTTCCGTGATGGTGCGGATCGGCACGTTGTCCTTGATCGCGAGCGCAATGATGCGGTCGTCGATGTCGGTGTAGTTGCGCGCGTAGACGACGGCGTCTTCGCCGTAGACGTGGCGCAAGAGCCGGAACAGCACGTCGAACACGACGGGCGGGCGCATGTTGCCGATGTGGGCGTAGTTGTAGACCGTCGGCCCGCAGACATACATCGTGACCCGCTTGGGGTCGGCGGGGACGAACGGCTCTTTTCGCCGCGTCAATGTGTTGCTGAGCTGGATTTTCATGGCGGTTGGGTTCTAGCGGAGCCCTGTGGTACACTCCATATCCATGCGGGGCGTTTGGGCGCCTCGTTTTTGCCTGAGGGTAAGTTCTCGGGCGGGCGTTAAGTCCGGGTGTCAGGCGGCGCGGGAGGCGTTGTCAGAACCCTCCCGGCTCGACCTCCGTCCCTCAGACCAAGGGATCGTCAGTTTCCATGAGTGAAATTCTGAAGTGGCGCTCGCCTGATGAGGCGAACGAGAACCGGCCGTCGCGCGAGGAAGCGATGGAAGCGGTGCGTACGCTGATCGCGTGGGCCGGCGACGATCCGGAGCGCGAGGGGCTGAAGGATACCCCGAAGCGCGTGGTCGATGCGTATCGCGAATGGTTCCGCGGCTACGACGAATGCCCGGCGACCGAACTTTCGCGCGTGTTCGAAGACGTGAATGGGTACGACGACATCGTCATGCTCAAGAAGATCGACGTCGAGAGCCATTGCGAACACCACATGGCGCCGTTCCTGGGCAAGGCGTACGTCGCCTACCTGCCGACGGAGTCGGTGGTCGGGATTTCAAAGATCGCGCGCGTCGTGGAGATTTTCGCGAAGCGCCTGCAGACGCAGGAAACCATGACCTCGCAGGTGGCGCAGGCGATCGACGAGACGCTGAAGCCGCGCGGCGTCGCCGTGCTGATCGACGCCGAGCACCAGTGCATGTCGACGCGCGGCGTCCACCATAAGGACGTGACCACGGTGACCACGCAATTCACCGGCGCGTTCAAGGACGATGCGGAACTGCGGAATAGGTTCTTGAAGCTGGCCGGGTACGGTTGAGCTTACGTTAGATTATTGCGGCGCAGCTGACAGTTCGTATGGCACGAACAGCGTCAGCTCTAACTCACCCGAGCGCTGCCATGCGATCTGGCGTTCGAGTCCACGCAGTTCGATGCCGTAGCCTGCGCCGAGCATGTCCGCGACGCGGCGGCCGTCGGCAGTGATTTCGGCGAGCAACGGATCGCGATATTGTTGTGGCCTGACCAGCGTTAGTTCCATCTGGCCGGTTTCCATTTCAACGCGGCCCGGCTTGGGCGCGCTGGCGACGAACGACACGATGCGCGCGCTGATGTCGTCAAGGTCATCGTTTTCGCCGACCGGCGTGCGCAGGCGAATGGTGATGGTGCTGGTGTCGGGTCTGCGATCGGCTTGGATCAACTCTTCAGCGCCGGCCATCGAGAAATCACGGACGATGCCGACATCTTCATCCACGATGGCGACGGTGACGGCGCCGTTGCGGGCGCGTGACTCCAGGCCGCGGAGCGCGGTGCGGATTTCATCGAGCCGCTGGCTTAGATCGCGCGTGTCGCTGCGCACGACGAGCGACACGATCGCGAAGTCCGCCCGGCGCGTCATGTAAACGTTCGGGATCTGGTAGCTCTCGTAGCGCGCGGCGCGCGCACCGGTGACAACGATTTCCTGCGCCGACGCCGCTCCAGCGGCGAGCCATAGCGCGGCGGTAGCAAGCAGTGCGCGGTTGAGCATGGCGTCCTCCCTGATGG
>JAKFYF010000268.1 GCA_021731005.1 Hyphomonadaceae bacterium | reverse complement strand
ACAGCTCCCCCTAGTCGGGGGAGCACGGGCACCTCGCTGTTTCGGCCTCTCGTAAACAGTGAATGCCATATGCGATAGCCTTGCGTTTGCTGGCAAGGAAAGGCGCCGGCGCTAACGCTATTCCACCGCGCCAACGATGCGCACGAAGTCTGCCCGCACCCCGCCACGCAACTCCGCCACATGCGCCCGCAGTGCGTCGAGATCGGCCGCGCCCGCAAGCCGGGCCAGCTGCGTCGCCAGTGGCGCCGGCGCGGCGTCGATGCCGGCGCTGCCCAAACTGATGCGCGCTGCTTGGTAGAGATCGCTCCACAGCCGCCACGCGCCGTGGAGGCGCGCGAACTCGCCCTCGGCAAGCGCGCCGGCCTGGTGTAGACGTGTTAGCGCCTCGCCCGTGTTCGGGGCCAACACGTCGGGCGCGCGCGCGGCCCACACCAATTGCAGCGCTTGCGCCAAGAACTCGATATCGACGAAGCCCCCAGGGTTGAGCTTCAGGTCCCAAAAACCCTTCGCCGCCCGTTCGCGCTCCATCCGCGCGCGCATATTGGCGACATCAGCACACACTCCCTGCCCATCGCGCGGGCGCATCAGCGCGGCGCGGGCAATCTCCATCGCCCGTTCGCCAAGGGCTATGTCGCCCACCGGCGCCAGACGCGCGCGCGTCAGCGCCTGCAATTCCCAGGTCCACGCCTCCTCGGCGTAATAGCGCTCGAACGAAGAGAGCCGCACCGCCACCGGCCCCTTTGACCCCGAGGGGCGGAGCTTGGTATCGACGTCGTAGAGTTCGCCTTCCGATGTCGGCGCGGTCAGCGCGCTGATCAGGCGCTGGGTGAGGCGCGCATAATATTCGCCGCCGCCTTGGCCTGGCGTGTCGTACACAACCATCAGATCGAGGTCTGAGCCCTCGGCAAGCTCGCCGCCGCCGAGCTTGCCGAGGGCCAGCACCGCGAAGGCGCCCGGCTGGGGCCCATGCAGGCGGCGCATCTCGTCTTGCGCGACGTCGGCCATCGCAGAGAGGCATGCGTCGGCGAGATCGGAGTGCGCCGCGCCTGCTTCGGCAGCGCTCGCCTGCCCCTCCAGCACCTGCACAGCGATGCGGAAGGCCTCCTCGCGGCGAAAGCGGCGCGCGGCATCGAGCTTTTGTTCGGCTGCCTGCAAACCGATCATGCGGTCGCGCAATTCCGCGCACCGTTCGCCCTCGGCGCTAGCAGCGAGGGGAATTGCAAAGCGCGGCTCGATCAGCGCATCGAGCAGAACTGGCCGGCGCGCCAGCCGTTCCGAGAGCGCCGGCGCCAGCGTGAGCAAACGCGCGAGCAGATCGAGCAACGCCGGGCGCGCGACCAAGAGTGAGAGCAACTGCACGCCGGCGATAAGCTCGCAGAAAAAGGCGGCGAACCGCACGAACGCATGGTCGGGGTCGCCGGCGCTCGACAGCGCGCGCAGCAATTTCGGCGTCAGCCGGGTGAGCAATTCGCGCGCGCGCTCGGACCGCATCGCTCGGATGCGCCCATGGTGCCAGCCGCGTACGCTCTGGCTGATGAATTCCGGGTTGGTGAAACCAAGCCGCCCAATGGTCGCCAGCGTCTCGGGATTGTCGTCGACGCCGGTGAAGCTCAGGCTGCCGAGCGGATCGGCCAGGCTCTCTTCGCGCCCAAACAATTGATGATCGATATCGGCGACGATGCGCCGTCGAGCGACAACCGCCGCGTCCAGAGCGCCAAGATCGGGGAATCCCGCCAACGCCGCCACCCGCGCACGCACCTCCGGATCAGCCGGCAGGCGGTGGGTGTGGGCGTCCTCCAGCATCTGCAGGCGATGCTCGATGTCGCGGAAAAACTCGTAGGCCTCGCGCAAAGCCGCGCGCGGCCCCTCTCCTATCGCGCCCGCCGCGGCGAGAGCATCGAGCGCAGCAAGCGTCCCGGAGGCGCGAAGCTTGCGGTTGCGTCCGCCCAGGATGAGCTGCTGGGTTTGCGCGAACAGTTCGATGTCGCGGATGCCGCCGCGACCGAGCTTTACATCGAACACCGGATCGGCAAGTTCGGCGCTTTTGTGCGCGGAGAGAATCTGGCGCTTGATCGAGTGCACGTCCTCGATGGCGGCGAAGTCGAGATGCTTGCGCCAGATAAAGGGTTCGAGCGAAGCGAGAAACGCTCGCGCGCTGCTGCGGTCGCCGGCGGCGGCGCGCGCCTTGATGAAGGCGGCGCGCTCCCAATTCTGCCCCAGCGTCTGGTAATAGTGCTCAGCCGCGGCGATCGACACCGCCACCGGGGTTGAGCCCGGGTCGGGGCGCAAGCGCAGATCGGTGCGGAAAACATACCCCTCTTCGGTGATTTCCTCCAGCGCGCGCACGATCGGCGCGACTAAACGCACGGCGACCACGCGCGGCTCGCGCGCGCCAGCGGCGGCAAGCGCGTCACTGTCGAAGAACACGGAAAAATCTATGTCGCTGGAGAAGTTGAGTTCGCCTGCTCCCATTTTTCCCATGGCGATGAGGGAAAAGCCTGCAATCGGCCCATCCTCGGATTCGAAGGCGCCGATGGCAATGTCGCCGCGCGCGGCGAGTTCGCGTGCGCCGAGCGCCAGCGCGGCGCGCAGTGAAGCGTCCGCGAAATCGCTCAACGCGCCGGTGATGCGCGAGAGCGGCCACGCGCGCGCGAGGTCGGCAATCGAAGCGGCCAAGTGAACCGCTTGTTTGCCGCGTCGCAGCGCGCACATGCCTTCTTCGATCGCGGGCGGATCGCTGGCGATGGCGGCGGCCTGCGCCGTAGCCT
>JAKFYF010000132.1 GCA_021731005.1 Hyphomonadaceae bacterium | reverse complement strand
TCGCCCCGTGCTGACGCATCTTACCAACCGCGTGGAGGGAACCTACGCCCGCCGCATCGACCTCGCCCAAGGGCGCATGGCGCTGCTCTGGCAGAAGGACACCGCCCACCTCGTCCCCTGGCGACCAGCGCTGGAGCAATTCGCCGGGCGCCATGTCCAGGGCATGGTGCGCGGGCAGTCGATTTCGTGGAGCTTGTGGCGGGGGAGGACAATTGGGCTACCGCCGATGTGAAAGGGCTCCGCCTTCAAGCCGAGCGATTTCTCTAAAACAGCCGCTCCAACAAAGGGTTGCCCATTCACGCCCTTGGCCCAAGTCAGCCGCCCGGAGGGAAACTGGCTGTCCCATTGGTTGCGTCGTCCAACACCGGTCTCCGAAAGGCCCCAAGCCATTCTTTCAAATCGTCATCCGGTCTTGATCCTAGTCGATCAAGTACGCGGTTTTTTGTCTATCAGCACAGCTTGCTGCCATTTGCTGGGTTTCTTGTCGGTGCGATGTATGCAGCCTGCCCAACAGCATGGGCGTTTCTGCCCTTCAAGAAGTTCCCCTACCGCTCGCGCGATCCGCCTAGCGCGAGTTTTTTCTTGTTTTGCGTCTTCAACCCAACAGATAAACTCGTTTCTGGCAATGGGCGTCAGGCTTTGCCAAAGACCAGTAGTCTCCTTTGTTTCAACTAAAGCATTGCACAAGTCGGCGGGTAGTTCGTGTACAAGACCGCCTAAGAGGCTTTTCCGCATATATTCACCTTAGCAAACATCGGCCGCCTGTTTAATATCCTTCCCTGTCTGATCGACGATCCTAGGTTTGTTGAACGCACCGGCGTTTCGTGACGCTCAGCCTACCTGCGAATGACCGCCTTCGGGCGAGATCACGCCGCAACGTGGCACCGAGCGCGACCGGCGGGATTGGATCGACGCCGCCACTTGCTGAAATGCCAAAGCGCTGAACGTGCGTATGCGACCTGACTCCACTGACCGAAAGCGGCCCACTCGCGCAGACCGCTTCCAGGAGCGCTCGACCACCGGCTGGGGGGCAAGGAAAATGCCGAGCGCCCCGCCACCAGCGTACACCTTGGCGGAGACTTGCGCGCGCCTTTGGTTGGCAGCGGTTGCGGCAGCTCGCTCGCGCTATCGGAGAACAGGCGTGCGTGGGCGAGTAGCTTAGCGCTGTTTGGTCGGCGCCGGCGTCCGGAATCGCCATGATGACCACACATCACTCAAGCGTCGCTTTGCTGCACACCCGGCTTAGGCTCAGGTCGGATGGGCCCAACTATTGCACTGAGGCAGGCGCCCATTTGCTGAAAAAGCAGATCGAGAATTATTGGCACGCGCGTGGCTATGACGTGACCATCGGCGTGCATGAAATGGGATTCCATCCTTCCGTGCGCGCCGCCCGCTTCGAATTGCGCTCAAACATGATCAATGGCGAGCCCAGGCTTTGTCTCGATCCGTTTGAGGCGTCCCCAACCGAATAACAAAGAGCACAACCCGCCGAATCCGGCGGTCCTGCGCTCCGTTGAACGAACGTCTGTTCCCGGCGATAAATGCTCGGTCGCCAAGCCGGAAATGAATGGCTGAACTGAACGGAATGGCGCCACGGTGGAACCGCCGCAAAATCAAGGGCGGGGTGCAAGCTGTGGACAAGTGCTCGGCGTGAACGCGAGATTGAAGGCGAACTTGATCGGCCAGTCCACTTTTTATGTCGTCGAAAGAAATTGATCCTATGGAAGCGGAATCGTGGACCACGGAGATGGCGCGCCGCACCCTTTCGATGGGCCGCACGGCGCTTTGGGAGCGCAGAGCCGATCCGACGCTGAGTGTCCTTCGGGCGCCTCATGTCCGTCCGGCACGAGGCTAGGCGCTTGCGGGCTGCAGAGCACAAGCCAGTTCGGCGCCGGTCAAATGCGGCGGTTGCTGGCATGAACCAACTCGACCTGTTTGCGTCACCGACGCTCGTGGCCACAGAGCATAGTTCGTCTTCAATCGAAGCGCCGCGACGCTCCCCGTCGCCGTCCCTCGATTTCCAACCGACGCCGCCGGCGCAAGAGCGGGCCGCCGACGCATGTGCGCCATCCATTCCAGCGTGCGTGCCGCGTAAGCGGATCGCGCCGACGCGACTGCACTCCAAAGAGGCAGAGCTTCGCATCGTCCGAGAGGCGGACGTCCCCAACTATGCCGCTGAGGACATCCAGACGGTGGAGCACGTGCTTGCCGCCTGGCCGACAACCAAGGCGCTATTCACTTACGTGGAAATCCGCCAGTCGTTCGGCGTATCGCGCGCCACGGTCGCACGAAAACTCAAGGGAGGCCTCATCCCGGGGATTGCGTTCGCGGGTGAGCGGGTGATGGCCGACGGCCCCGTGCGACGTTTCACGCGCGATCAAGTCAAGTTTCTGCTGCTGTGCGTACGTGGGCGGCGATAGCCATTTGAAAGCGGATTCCGCGGAAATCAGCGCTCTCACGCTGTCTCACGCTATACCGAAGTAACTCGCCTCATTCGTTACCAATTCATTACCAAATCGACCTGATGGTCCTTTAACGTGGCGAGCGCCGCGAAGAAAACTATGTGTTATCAGCTGGTTGGATGGTGGGCGCGACAGGGATCGAACCTGTGACCCCTACGATGTCAACGTAGTGCTCTCCCGCTGAGCTACGCGCCCGAACCTAGGGTCGGGGGGGTATAGACCGCGTCGAAGCGAGGCCGCAAGAGCGCCCAGGGTACTGTCGTTAGCACACGATGTGCCCGGTGTGAGGGTGTTTGGGGCTCGCCCGTAGT
>JAKFYF010000093.1 GCA_021731005.1 Hyphomonadaceae bacterium | reverse complement strand
AGACGCCGCATGATGCGGCGTCTCAACGTGCAGGATCACGCGCACGCCGCCGATGTCGCGATAGTCTGCAAACGAGGTGAAGCCGTCGGCTTCGAATTCGTAGCGGTGGGCGGCAGAGTCGTCGCGAAAGCTCATGTCTGCTCCGGCATTGGCAAGGGCTGCCACAGTTCGATCTTGCGCCCTTCCAGATCCATGATGTGGGCAAAGCGGCCGTAAGATTCATCCTGTGTCTTCACCGGCTCGACCCCCTCGCGTTTGCAGCGCGCCAGCATGGCGTCCATGTCGTCCACGATGAGATTGAACATGAATTCCTTGTCCGAGGGCGCGAAATAGTCGGTGTCGGCCTTAAACGGGCTGAACACGGTTCCCGCGCCCGGCGTGTCCTTCAGCATGTCCGGCGTGAACAGAAAGCCCCAGTCGCCGATCTCGAGGCCAAGCACGCGGGCGTACCAATCCTTCAGGGCGGCGGCGTCCTTGGTCTTAAAGAACACGCCGCCGACGCCCAGCACCTTGGCCATTCGCTTTCCTCCGGCTACCCACGCGGCGTGAATTATCGCCACGCCTTCCATGCCGGCAACCATGCCGACGTCCTGAAGCACGCCGTGCTGCTCTACTGCCTTGACGCGCTGAAGCGCAAACCCGCGCCGTTTGCCGTGCTGGATACCCATGCAGGGCGCGGCCTCTACGATTTCCAGGCCGACGAAGCTTCGCGCAGTCCGGAGTGGCAGGACGGCATTGCGCGGCTCTGGGATTGGCCTGAACCGCCACCTTTGGTGGCGCGCTACCTCGAAGCCGTGCGGAGCTTCAACGCCGATGGTGCGCTGCGCACCTACCCAGGGTCGCCCGCCTTGGTGACGACGAACCTGCGCGATGAGGACGTGCTGATCGCCTGCGAGCTGCACCCCGAAGAGCACGCCGCACTGAAGCGCGCGCTGCCGCGGCAGGGCAACGTGCAGATCCACGTGCGCGATGGCTGGGAGGCTTTGAGCGCACTGTTGCCGCCGACCCAGCGGCGCGGGCTGGTGTTGATTGATCCGCCCTACGAAGCGCCGGATGAACTGGCGCAATCAGCGCGAGCTATCGGCGCGGCGCTGAAGCGGTTCGCGCACGGCACCTATCTCTGGTGGCGGCCGTTGAAGAGCGAGAGCGCGCTCAACGCCGTCGACGCAGAAGCGCGTGCACAAGGTGCAAAGGAGACGCTGCGCGCCGATCTCTGGGTCGCGGCGCCGCAAACCGAAGGCCGCTTGGTTGGCTCAAGCGTCTATCTCGTCAATCCGCCGTTCGGCCTGCGCGAGACCTTGAAGGAAGCGCTGCCCTTCCTCGCCGACGCGCTGACCAAAGGCCAAAGCGGCTACCGTCTGCGCTGATATGCAAAAGGGCGCGGATTGCTCCGCGCCCTTCCCCCTTGCCACGCGAGTCGCTCAGTAAGCGACGATCAGCGCGGCTTGGTTGACCGTGGCGAACGCGGCCGGGATGAACACGGCGACCGCGGTGATCAGGCTGAAGAACTTCGTCATGTCCGTGCTCCCGGCTCAAAATTCATCGCGTCCTTGCGATGGATTGAAGCTAGGAGCGGCCTCCTCACGCCGCTGTGACGATTGTCACGCGCTGAGGCGGCGCTCAGCCGTAGGCGAGGAAGCCTGCGTAGAGCGCCCACACAATCACCAGCAACGCTGCGACGGCTAGCGCAGCGCGCACCGTAGCGGTGAACTTCTTCTCGTCAGCCATGCCTGCGGCCCCCGCCGCGACTGCGAACCTATCGCCCAGGCGGGTGAACCAAAACATCAAATGACGCGGGCGCTCAAATATTGCTTTGGAATTGCAGTGACCGGTTGCCGGACTAGCGCGGCGGCGTGGCGGCGTGCATGGAGGACCGCATGAATTTCGAGCCCGCGCTGGCCTTCGTTCAGCAGCCGCACATCGCGATCCCGATCTGCGCCGCGACAGTGGCCATCATCGCCTTGATGAAGCGGCCGTGGACCGCGCTTTATGTCGGGCTGATGCCGCTCATCAACTGGGCGTTCGCCGGCATCCCAACCATCCCGATCCCAGCCGATCTCGGCGGCGGCAGTTGGCACCCCTTCACGATCGTCACCGGCCTCGTCCTCGTCGTCCGCGACTTTGCGCAACGCGAGATCAAACACTGGATCCTGGGGGCGATGTTCGTCGGCCTGGCACTCTCAACGCTGACCGCTTGGCCGGTGATTGTGGTGGCGAGCGGCGTCGCTTTCCTGATCAGCGAGACGGCGGACTGGGCGGTCTACACCTTCTCGAAACGCCCGCTTTCGCAGCGGATCCTCATCTCCAGCGCCGTCGGCGCGCCGATCGACCAAGTCGCTTTCATCGGGCTAGCGTCTCTCGTCGTGCCCGGCATTTTCGCCTGGGGCACGATTTTGACTGGCGTGATTTCCAAGCTGATCGGCGCCTACATCGTCTCGCGGATCGTGGCGCAGCAGGAACGCAAAGCCGCTAAAATCGAGATGAATCCCGCGTAAACCCTTGCTTTGTCGCTTGCGGACAGGAACCCCCTCGCCCATAAGCGGTTCTGTGAAGCTGGCGTGTCGCCAGCAAGTGGTGCGAAGTTCCGCGGCGTGCGGCAAGTTTTTGAATCCCCAGCAAAGCAGAAATTCGCGGTTACGTGCGTGCGCATAGGCGTGCGCGCGGCTCTTGGCGTGCGCCAGAGCTAATTCAGGACAAGTGGAAATGAGCTTCGACGACGAAAGCGACGACAACGACAAGGGCGATGACGATCGCAAGAAGGACAAGCGCGGCGGCCGTGGCCGCGAACGTGGTGGGGATACTCCCGAATTC
>JAKFYF010000343.1 GCA_021731005.1 Hyphomonadaceae bacterium | reverse complement strand
AGGGCTTGGCCTTCAGCCCCTTCGCCACCGCGTTGCGCGCCAACAGGCCCGCCGCGATCAGCACCGAGGGGTTTGAGGTATTGGTGCATGATGTGATCGCCGCGATCACCACGTCGCCATGGCCGAGATCGTGGGTAGCGCCCTCCACGCTAGCGCGCTTTTTCAGCTCCGCGCCCTTCTTGAACTCGTCGCTCATAACCTTGGTGAAGCCGTCGCCGACGGCGCCGAGCAACACCCGGTCCTGCGGCCGCTTCGGTCCCGCCAAGGAGGGGCGCACGTCTCCGAGCGAAAGCTCCAGCGTGTCGGTGAAATCCGGCTCGGCCTCAGTGCGCCAGAGCCCCTGCGCCTTGCAATACGCTTCCACCAAAGCCACGCGGGCGGGATCGCGGCCGGTCGCGGTGAGATAGTCGATAGTCTTCTGGTCGACCGGGAAGAAGCCGCAGGTCGCGCCATATTCGGGGGCCATGTTGGCGATGGTGGCGCGATCCTCGACCGAGAGCACATCAAGGCCGGGGCCGAAGAATTCCACGAATTTGCCCACCACGCCGCGCTTGCGCAGCATCTGCGTGACGGTGAGCACGAGGTCGGTGGCGGTGGCGCCTTCGGGCATTTTGCCGGTGAGGCGAAAGCCGATCACTTCCGGGATCAGCATCGACACCGGCTGGCCCAGCATCGCCGCTTCCGCCTCGATGCCGCCCACGCCCCAGCCCAACACGCCGATGCCATTGATCATGGTGGTATGGCTGTCGGTGCCGACCACGGTGTCGGGATAGGCGAGGGTTTCGCCGTTTTCGTCGCGGGTCCACACGCTCTGGCCGAGATATTCGAGATTGACCTGGTGGCAAATGCCGGTGCCGGGGGGCACGACGCGGAAATTGCGGAACGCCGACTGGCCCCAGCGCAGGAATTCGTAGCGCTCGCCATTGCGCTCGTACTCGAGATCGACATTGCGTTTGAACGAATCCGCGCCGGCGAAATGATCGACCATGACCGAATGGTCGATCACCAGATCCACCGGCACCAGCGGATTGATCCGCTCGGGATCGGCGCCCAGCTTCAGCGCCGCGTCGCGCATGGCGGCGAGATCGACCACCGCCGGAACCCCGGTGAAATCCTGCATCAGCACGCGCGCTGGAGAGAACGCTATCTCCACCTCGTCCTTGCCGCGATTCTTCAGCCAGCCGGCGATGGCGGCGATGTCGGCCTTCTTCACCGCCACGCCGTCCTCGGTGCGCAACAAATTCTCCAAGAGCACTTTGAGCGAATAGGGTAGGCGAGCGATGTCGCCGAGCCCGTTGCGCGAGGCGGCGTTGAGATCGAAGTAAGCGTAAGCCTTGCCGGCGGCGCTGAGCCTGGTGCGGCTGCGGAACGAGTTGAGAGACGGCATGGATGTGCATCCTGGTTCTGTTGCGACAGCGATGCGAAACGCGTCGGGGAGCGCCCCAAACCCGGAATCAAACCGGCGCGCGGCGGGGAATATGTAGCGCTGTTTGGGGGACGTGCAAATGCGGCGGCGTTCTCGCCGGATGTCGGGATGCTTGTAGGTTGGAGTGCGTCGCCTCCGGCGACGCCTGCTCGGCCGGAGGCCGCGCGCTCCCGATCACCCGTCCTAGGCCGTGAAGGTGCGCGAGCATAGCCAGTATACACCCAGCCCAAAAAGAGCCGCTCCGGCAATCCTTTGCGCGGAGAGGCGTAGACCTTGAGGCGCTTGCCGGGCCAAGAGTGCGATCGGCAGCGCTGCCGCGACTACCGCAATTTGGCCCGCCTCCACGCCGAGGTTGAACCCGGCCAAAGCGGCCAGCAGCCGAGGCTTCGGCAAGTCGAGCGTTGTCAGCGCGGCGGCGAAGCCGCACCCGTGAATTAGGCCAAAGGCGGCGGCCAGCCAAAGCGCGTGGCGCGGAAAGCCTCGCGGGTAGGCGTAGAGGAACGCCGCCAGGCCGAACCAGACCAACGGCGACATCGCGTTCAGGCCGAGCACCGATGCCAACCCAACCACGCCCAGGAGCGCCGCGAGCGGCCCCGACCACCCGTGCACGCGGTCGCTTCCGCCGCCGCCGATCTGGAGCGCGACAAAGGCGATGGTGAAACCGATCAGGGCCTCGATGGCGCTTTGGTCAGGACGCAACACATCGGTTGCCGCGAGGCCAAGCGTCAAGGTGTGGCCGAGGGTGAAGCCGGTGGCGGCGAGGATAACCGGGCGCAGCCGGCCGCTCGCCAGCAACACGAGCGCAAGTAGGAAGGCGATGTGGTCGGGGCCGCTCCAGACATGGCGCGCGCCAACCGGAAGGAAGCGGGTGAGCGCGCCGAGGAAAGACTCTTGCGCGGGAGCGGCGGCGAGCGTGAGGCTTGCGCGCGGGTGCGCTTCCGTCAGGATCGCTTCAGCGCTGCGGCCTCCTCCGTCGCGTAGCGAAAAAAAGTGAAGGTGAGACGGGGCGACCCGCAGAAACAGCTGGCTCTCGATTGAAACCGGACCGCGCGCCAAGGCGCCGGGTGGGCAAGCGAAGTTGAGCCGCAATGCGATGCGCGCGCCGCCGCCTGAAACCATCCGCGGCGCCCCGCGCCTCTCGCATGGCGCGCCGCCGGCGCCCACTGTGAACGCAGCGGCCGCCTCATGTGCAAACATCTCCTGAAGCGGCGCCTCGCCACCCAACGCATAGAGCCGCGTCACGTCGAGCGCATCAGCCTCTATGCGAGCCGACACCGTGTCGCCTTCAACCACCCACGCCGACTGCGATTGCGAGCGGGTGTGGGCGAGCGCGGGGGATGCGAGGGTGAGGATCGAAAGAAGTGCAACAAGCGCCGCCCTTGCTCTCCCTCCCC
>JAKFYF010000114.1 GCA_021731005.1 Hyphomonadaceae bacterium | reverse complement strand
GTTTATCCCAATCGGTAAAATAGCCCCCGCCAACTGCATTTTCGCTGGAGCGATGGTGCTCAAGGCCGATGCCGCTTAGCCTATCGGAAAGCGCGAACAGGAAATCGTAGTGATTGTAAGGGCGCGATCCGAACAACCGATAGGCTTGCCGCACTAGGTCGCGGTGCGGGCGGAGCTGCTCTTCGCTGGCGTTGAGCTGTTCGGGGCGGTCGGCGAAGATGTTGAGTGTGAAACGCGCGCGCGCATTGGGGTCGAGGTCGATACGGCGCGCGTTCCGCCCGGCGAACATCGGCGAATCGACCAGCGTCATCAGGTCGGTTTCGGCAAAGTGGGTGGCCGCGCCCTGCGTGCTGGCGCCGCCGAGCGCGGTGGCGAAGCTCCAACCCTCGGGCAGCACTACGCTGGGACTAACGCGAATGCGCGAAGCGTAGTGCCCGGCCGGATAGAGCACGACCGTATTCCACTGCAGGTTCACCATTTCGCGGGTGGAGACGATGCGGCCCTGATTGCCGGCGGTCGGCGAAAGGAACTGAAAGCGCGCGTCGATCTCGCTCGCGCCCGCGGGTATATCGACATGGAACGCATACATGTTCACCGCATCGCGCCGCCATGGAATGGGCTCGCCGCCGGCGCGGAACTCGATGCCGGCTAGGTGATTGATTGGCCCGCGGGGCGCGTGGTTTCCCGGCAGCCATTGCGGATAGAAAAGCGTGATCGGGCCCGGTCCTGAAACCGGAATGGTCTCGCGCACACGGAATATGCCGCGCGCGACATCGGAGACATCGACGTCCAGCGCAATGACCCCTGGATATGCCTCATCGCGCGCCGCAGCGATCGGCGCCGGTGTGGGTTGGGCCGAAGCGGCCGCGCAAGCGAGCGCCAGCCCAATTGCTGCCAAGGCGGCGCGAAGCGAAGGTGCGTGCATCCTGTTCCCCCATGAACCATAAGATGAAGCGCGTTCGCCGGGCGCGGTCAACTGAGGGAACGACGAAGCGTCAACGAATCCGCTTGAGTGCGCTCACCAGCCTTCGTGTCGCGGGGGAAAACAGCGTCGGCGTGAAATACGCGCCCGCCGCGCGCTTCCAGATTTCACTGCGCGTGGGATAAGGCAGAACCGGCCCAGTGAGCGCGCGCACGCCGAGCTTTGAAGACATCGCCAAAGCGACCGGCCCAATCAGGTCGCCAGCCTCGGCGCCGACAATCGTCGCGCCCAGGATCGCGCCGGCCTTGCCGATCATCAGTTTGCAGAAGCCATCGGCATCCCGTTGCGCTTGGGCGCGGTCATTGTCATGAAAATCCACGCGCGTGACCTTGACGCTGTCGCCGTGGCGTTCGCGCGCCTGCTTCTCAGTTAATCCGATCTGCGCCAATTCTGGATCGCAATAGACCACCGCCGGCATCGCCAGCGCGTCCGCGCGCGTGCGCGCTTTGAACAGCACGTTGCGCACGAACACGCTGGCGTGCCAGCCGGCTGTATGGGTGAAACCGCCGCCAGCAGCATCGCCCAGCGCCCAGACGTCGGGATTGCTTGTACTGCGCAGCGTGGGCGAAGTTGTGAGGGCGCGCTTGTCGAATGCGATGCCTGCCGATTCGAGCTCTAGGCCCTCGAAATTCGGCGCCCGGCCGGCGGCGACGAGCAGGTGTGAACCCGTGAGCGATCTCCCTGGCGCACCCGCCGCTCCGCTGTCCGGCGCCGACGGTCCAGGGAGAGTCAGGGCAATGCCGTCAGCGTTGCGCGCCGCGTTTCCGACACGCACCCCCTCCAGCACTTCCACACCTTCGGTGCGCAACCGGGCCAGCACGATCTCAGCAGCCTCGCGATCGGCGTTGCCCAGGGCGTTCAGCGCCTCGACAATGGTGACGTGCGAGCCCAGCCGCGCAAAGGCTTGTCCAAGCTCCACGCCGATGGCGCCGCCGCCGAGCACGATCAAATGGCGCGGCAATTCGGAAATTTCGAAGATGGTTTCGTTGGTGAGCGCACCGACGCTCCCCAAGCCCGGGACTGGAGGCAGTACTGCGCGCGAACCCGTCGCGATCACCATGCGCTTGGCGCGCACGCGAGCGCTTTGCGAAACAATCGTGCGCGCATCCGCAAAGCGGGCACGTTCGCGGATTACAGTGACGCCGAGGCTCTCGAAGCGCGTCTGCGAATCGTTCGGCGCGATGGCGGCGATCACGCTATGGATGTGCGCCTTTACCCCGTCCCAATCCACGCGCGGGTCGTGCGCGCCAATGCCGAACTTCGCCGCGTCACGCATTGCCTGCGCCTGCCGCGCCGCCGCAATCAGCGCTTTGGACGGCACGCAGCCATAGTTCAGGCAATCTCCGCCCATCTCGCCGGCCTCAAACAGGACGACCGACAACCCCAATTGCGCAGCGCCCGCGGCAAGCGAGAGCCCGGCGGATCCAGCGCCGATAATGCAGAGATCGGGCTTGTGCTCCTTCACGTCGGCGGCCCTGCCCGGCGTGCGCTCAGTAGCTTGATGGCGACAGGGAGCAAAGCCAGCGCAATCAACCCCAGAATCGGTCCGAACACGGCTGGCGAAAATAGGATGGCGCGCGCGGCTTCGCTGGGATTGGAGGCGGCGCCGGTCTCAAGCGCAGCACGCAGGCCCGCGCCGACGGAAGCGTAAACAAACGCGCCCGGGATCATCCCGATCAAGGTCGCCAGCACATAGTCGAGCAGCTTTACATTGAAAAAGGCCGGCGCGAGATTGACCACGAAAAACGGCGCGATCGGCGTCAGCCGTAGCGCAAGCAGATAGTTGAAAGCATTGTCGCGAAAGCCGGCGGCGAGCCTGTCGATCCAGCCCGAGGCGCGTGCGCGCAGCAGATCGCCG
>JAKFYF010000231.1 GCA_021731005.1 Hyphomonadaceae bacterium | reverse complement strand
GTTGAGCACGTCGGTCATGGGCGAGGCGATGAAGCCGGGGGCGACACAATTAGCGGTGACGTTGCGGCTGGCGACCTCGGCGGCCAGCGACTTGGTGAAGCCGATCATGCCGGCCTTGGAGGCGCAATAATTGGCCTGGCCGGGGTTGCCCATGACGCCCACCACCGAGGTGATGCCGATGATCCGGCCCCACCTATTCTTCATCATGTTGCGCAGCGCCGCCCGCGAGAGCCGGAAATAGCTCTCCAGGTTGATCTTGAGGACGGATTGAAAATCCTCGTCCTTCATCCGCAGCAACAGCCCGTCCTTGGTGATGCCGGCATTGGCCACCAGAATATCGAGCCGCCCGCCAAGCGCAGCTTCGGCCTGCCCCACTAGCGCATCGACAGCGGTGCTATCGGAGAGATTGCAGGGCAGGATCTGGTGATCGCCGCCGATCTCGGCGCGCACCTTCTCCAGCGCCTCCACCCGCGTGCCCGAAAGCGCGACGCGCGCGCCTTGCGCCGCGAAGGCTTTCGCAATGGCGCCGCCAATGCCGCCGGATGCGCCGGTTACGAGCGCGGTTTTGCCAGAAAGGTTGAACATGGACGCCATCCCGATATGGACCGCCGGCGTCCCGCCGGCATCTTTGGATCAAACGCCACCATATGCCGGCGAGGACGCCGGCGGTCCATATCAAAGCGTCTTCGCGAACGCTTCCAAATCGCCGGGCTCGTTCAGCGCCAGCGCTTCCGCATCCGGCGCGTTGCGTTTGACCATGCCGGAGAGTTGCTTGCCCGCGCCGATCTCAACGAAGCGCTGCACGCCACCCTCCCCCGCCATCCATTCCACACTTTCGCGCCAGCGCACGCGGCCCGTCACTTGCTCCACCAGAAGCTTGCGAATGGTCGCCGGTTCATTCACCGGGCGTGCGGTCACGTTCGCCACCAGCGGCACAGCCAGCGGCGCGATTTCAGCACTCGCCAAAGCGTCAGCCATGGCGTCCGCCGCCGCTTGCATCAGAGGCGAGTGGAACGGCGCGGATACGTTCAACGCAATGGCGCGCGCGCCTTTTTCCTTGGCGAACGCCAAAGCCGCATCGACGCCCGCCTTCGAGCCCGAAATGACGACATTGCCAACATTGTTATCGTTGGCGACCACACACACGCCCACCTCCGCGCCCTTGGCGGCGATCTCCTCGGCCAGCGCCACATCGACCTTGCCGATCAAAGCCGCCATCGCGCCTCCACCCACCGGAACCGCCGCTTGCATCGCGTTGCCGCGCACGCGCAGCAGCCGCGCCGCATCGCGCACCGTGAGCGCTCCAGCCGCAGCCAGCGCCGAGTATTCGCCCAGTGAATGCCCAGCCACGAACGCGGCGCGCGTCACCGGAACGGCGAATTCGCGCTCCAACACACGCACCGCCGCCAAGCTCACCGCCATCAAGGCCGGCTGCGCGTTGGCGGTCAGCGTCAAATCTTCCGCGGGTCCTTCGAAGATCAGCCGCGACAACTTCTCGCCAAGCGCCTCCTCGATCTCCTGAAACACCTCGCGCGCGGCAGCGAAGGCGTCATAGAGGCCCTTGCCCATACCGGGCGCCTGGCTCCCTTGACCGGGAAAAATAAAGGCTGTGCTCATCAGCCCGGCTTAGCGCAGGCAAGGCCGCAGCGCTACTTCGCCGCTGGCGGTTCCGGCCAGAACCCATCATCCATAGCCTCCGCCAGGGTGAACGGATTGGTCTCGGGGTACATCTCGACCGGGAGATCACCCGCGGCGATGAGGCGCGCCTCGAAAAAGGCCCTGCCAAACAGCTGGTCGCGCCGCGACTTGAGGCCTGGGTTATCGCCGAGATGATCTTCAATCGCGCGGCGCTGCACACGAATACTCGTGTCCCATGAGCGCGAGCGGCGCTCTGGCTGGAACAGCCATTTCAGCAGATGGAGCAGAAGCACGGCATACCGCGAACGCAGCTCACTGCTCTGGCTCTTGCCCACGCTCTCGATCTCCTCGGCCACATTGTCCCAGTCCACCTCGTTGGCCGAGCGCCGGCGCAGGGCGTCCGCCTGTTGCATGGCCCAAGTGTAGGTGTCCCTTTCGTAGGGATCGCTCATGAGCTGGAGGCTAGCATAAATTGGCGTGCGCGTCTTGCCTTCGCCCCGCGTATCCACTAAACCCCCCGGCTTCGCGATCCGCGGCCCTGGGAGCTTCCGCTGCCCGGGGTCCATCGTTTGGGGCGGGCCTTCCCCTGCCCCTGGCGCCGCGGGTTCAACGGAAGAGGAAAACATGGCGTTCTACGAGCACGTGCTGATCGCGCGTCCCGAAATCTCGCCCCAGCAGGTCGATGCGCTGATCGAGGACATCACCAAGACGGTCAAGGAATTGGGCGGCCAGGTGACCAAGAACGAGTATTGGGGCCTGCGCAATCTCACCTACCGCATCCGCAAGAATCGCAAGGCTCACTACGCCCTGCTCAATCTCGATTGCCCGGCCCCGGCAGTGCACGAATTGGAGCGGCGCCTGCGCATCAACGAAGACGTGATGCGCTTCAAGACCATTCGCGTCGAAGCGCTCGACCCCGAGCCCTCGCCCATTCTGGCCCGGCGCGACCGCGAAGAGCGCCGCCGCGCCCGCCGCGAAGGCCGCGATGACGATGGCAACGAATTCACGGGCGAGGAGGAATAATCATGTCCGGCAAAGGCGCCCCCAAGTTCAACATCGCCAACATCCCTGCGCGCAGGCCGTTCAGCCGTCGGCGCAAGGTGTGCCCGTTCTCGGGCGATGCAGCTCCGAAGATCGACTACAAGGACGTGAAGATGCTGCAGCGCTATATCAGTGAGAAGGGCAAGATCGTGCCCGCGCGCATC
>JAKFYF010000302.1 GCA_021731005.1 Hyphomonadaceae bacterium | reverse complement strand
CGCAGGCTTGTGGGCGCGTCGCAATAGAGCGCGTCCTTGCGCACATCGAGATAGAACGCCGAGAAATCGACGTTGCAGAATTCGACGATGGCGGAAAGCGCGTCGCGGAATTGGTAGGTCTTGTACGCCTCGCGCACCTGGGCGTCCAATTGCCAGAGGCGATGGTAGAGCCAGCGTTCGAGGAGGGGCATGGACCGCGGGTCTTCAGACGCGCTTTGCGGGCCTGAAGACCCGCGGTCCGGGAATCGCTCCGCCTCCGCGAACCCCTTCAGCGCACCCAAGCAATAGCGCAGCGTGTTGCGCAGCTTGCGGTACATTTCGCTCGACTGGTCGATGATGGTCTTGCCGACGCGGAGTTCATCGCGATAATCGGCCGAGGCGATCAGCAGACGGAACGGCTCGATGCCGAATTGCTTGGTCAGCTCCTGCGGCTCGATGCCGTTGCCGAGCGATTTGGACATCTTGCGCCCGTCTTCGCCAACCGCGAAACCATAGGTGATCACTTCGTCGTACGGCGCGCGCCCGCGCGTGGCGCAGCTTTCCAGAAGCGAGGAATGGAACCAGCCGCGATGCTGATCCGAGCCTTCGAGATAGAGCACGCGCGCATTCTTGAACGAGGGGCGCGTGGGCATTTGGAGATCGCCCATCACAAACGCGTGCGTTGAGCCCGAATCGAACCAGACATCGAGAATATCCTCGACCTTCTCATAATCCTCGGCCGTGTATTTGCTTCCCAAGAATTCCTGCGCTGGCGTCGACCACCAGACATCGGCGCCGCCCTGCTTCATGGCCGCAACGATGCGCGCATCGACTTCGTCGTCGAGCAGGATAGAGCCGTCCTTTTTCGCCACGAAAATCGCCAGCGGCACGCCCCAATTGCGCTGGCGCGAAATCAGCCAGTCGGGGCGATCCTCGATCATGCCCTTGATGCGGTTCTGGTCGCGCTCGTCACCGATGCGATGCTGGCCCCAATCGACGCGCTCGATTTCATCGAGCGCCACTTGGCGCAGCGTTTTGCCGCCGCCTGCCGCGTACGGCTTGTCGAGCGCGATGAACCATTGCGGCGTATTGCGGAAGATGAGCGGCGCTTTGCTGCGCCACGAATGCGGATATTGGTGCTTCAGCGTACCGCGCGCGAGCAACGCGCCCGCTTCGATCAGCGCGTCGATGACGGCTTTGTTGGCGGGGCCGTCCTTGCCGAGATTTTTGCCTTCGGTCTGGATCACTTCCAGGCCTTCGAAGCCAGGGGCTTCCTTGGTGAACTTGCCGTCGGCGTCGACGGTGAATGGGATGCCTGACTGCTGCTTTCCGTGCGCAAGCCATACGTTGTAGTCATCGGTTCCGTGCCCGGGAGCCGTGTGGACAAATCCCGTGCCCGCATCGTCGGTAACGTGGTCGCCCGCAAGGAGCGGCACCATGAAGCTATAGTTGTGCGTCGGTTGTCGCCCAGGTTCCCACCACTGCAATGGATGCGAACATCGAACACCGACGGGGTTGAAGTCGTGCGTCCTCCGCCATTCTGACGCTTTCGCTGCTCGAAGCGTCTCTTCTGCCAGACGATCAGCGATTGCTAGTTTTTCACCAGCCCGGACCCAGGGCTCAAATTGCAAGCCGCTTTCGACTGAAAGCACTTCGTACACGCCGTACGCAATTTGTTTTGAGAAACTGATCGCCCGATTTCCCGGAATGGTCCAAGGTGTTGTCGTCCAAATTACCACCGATACTCCGGACACGCTCTCAATCTGTTCGGCTTGCGCTTTTTTTTGCTCGGCGGCCCCCGGGCTTTCTGTCCTAACGGCAGGAGGGTTAAAACCCGCAACAGGAAACTTCACCCAAATCGCCGTACTCGTCTTCTCCTGATACTCCACTTCCGCTTCCGCCAAGCTCGTCCGCTCCACCGGGCTCCACATCACTGGCTTAGAGCCGCGATACACCAGCCCCGTGCGCACCACGCGCAGGAATTCCGCCGCGATTGCCGCTTCAGCGTCGAAGCTCATGGTTGAGTAGTATCGATCCCAATCGCCTTCGATGCCGAGGCGTTGGAATTCTTCCTTCTGCAGCGGGATCCATTTGTCGGCGTAGTCGCGGCAGGCTTTGCGGAACTCGACTGCGGGCACGTCCTGCTTCTTGCGGCCCTGCTTGCGGAAATCTTCCTCGACTTTCCATTCGATCGGAAGCCCGTGGCAGTCCCATCCCGGCACGTAATCGCAATCGAAGCCCATCATCTGCTTCGAGCGCACCACCATGTCTTTCAGGATTTTGTTCTCGGCGTGCCCGATATGGATGGCGCCGTTGGCGTAAGGGGGCCCATCGTGCAGCACGAATTTTGGCCGCCCCGCCGCGTCCTTGCGCAGCAAATCATAGAGCCCGATTTCAGACCAATGGCTCACTCGCTCGGGCTCCTTCTTCGGCAGCCCGGCGCGCAACGGAAAGGGATCGCCGGGCAGGTCGGGCAAAAAGACGGTCTCGCGGTAATCGCGACCTGACGGCGCATCAGCCAAGGGGCATTCTCCAATAGAGCGAATTGGGGTGTAGCGATCCCGGTACCGCGGAGCAGCCAATATTTTGGCGGCTCAACGCAGGCCGGGCCTCAAATTCGAGGCCCTATGGGCAGGAACAAGCTTTGCATCGCCATGTTGATGCCCTTAGCACCCCTTTCCCGCGCGCGCCATCGGGTCTACACCGCCCCGCTTCAAGGCCAGAACCGCCGCACCCACACCATGACCTCAGCGCATTCCTTTACTTTCTCCAAGCTCGACCAGCCGGGCGACCTCAAGCTTTCCGACTATGCCGGCAAGGCCGTGCTCATCGTAAACGTGGCCAGCGCGTGCGGATTCACCCCGCAATACCGCGA
>JAKFYF010000230.1 GCA_021731005.1 Hyphomonadaceae bacterium | reverse complement strand
ACCCCGCTCGCGCAGGAAAGCCGCCGCCGCCGCGCGCTGGGCGTCGCGCTTGGAGCCGCCGCCTCCGCGTACAGGGGCAAACCCATCGACCTGAGCTTCGACCACGAACATCGGCGAATGCTCCGGCCCGCTCTGCTCGATCAGCACATAAGCAAGGCCGCGGCGCTTGGCGGCGGTCCATTCCTGCAGCGCGGTTTTGGCGTCGCGCGGGGCGACTTCGACATGCACGAATTCCTCGCCCCAGAAGCGGGCCACGAAAGCGCGCGCCGCCGCATAGCCCGCGTCGAGGTAAAGCGCGGCGATCACCGACTCGCACAGATCGGCCAGGATCGCTTCCTTGGCGCGCCCGCCATGAGAATCCTCCGAGGCCGACAGGATCGCCGCCGCGCCCAGATCGGCGCGCCGCGCCGCACGCGCGCAAGCGCTGCGATTGACCAGCGCGTTGAGTCGCGGCGCCAACTCGCCCTCGTCCTCGTCCTGGTGCGCCTTCAACAAATGCTCGGCGACGACGAGACCCAATACGCGGTCGCCCAGAAATTCGAGCCGCTGGTAGGAGCGCCGCTTCCTTGAAGCGCCGTCGAGCGCGCTGCCATGGGTCAGCGCTTCGCGCAGCAGCGCCTGGTTCTTGAAGCGATGCTCGATCCGCGCTTCGAGCGCCTCGATGCGGGCGTCTTCTTTGGCCGCCTTGGCGCTCACACGCGCAGCCTCATTTTACCGGCTTCATGAAGCGGTCGCCGCGGAAGCCGGTGAACAAGGTCCAGGGCAGAAAGATCGAGGTGTTGCGCTCGAACGAGGCGACCACGAATTGCGCCGGGCCGACCAGATTGTCGAACGGCACGTAGCCCACCGAGCGGCGGCTATCGTCGGAATTATCGCGATCGTCGCCCATCATGAAATAATTGTGCTCCGGCACCACGAAAACGCGGGTGTTGTCCAACTCGGTGACACCCTTGTCGCAGGTGACGTAACTGACCCCGTTGGGCAAGGTCTCGCGGTAGGCGATCGCCTGCGCAACCGCGCTGTTCTCGCCTGGGCAATCGGGGGTCGGCCCCAGCGTCTCGCGTTCCACCGCCGTGCCGTTGATGTAGAGCACGCCCTCGTTCACCTGGATGCGGTCGCCCGGCATGCCGATCACGCGTTTGATAAAATCGCGGTCGGGTTCGGGCGGAGGGCGGAACACCACCACATCGCCGCGCTCAGGCGCGCGGCCGAACACGCGGCCCTGCGGCAGCAGCCCTTCGAGCGGGGCGAACGAATAACGTCCGTATCCGTACGACCATTTGGTGACGACGATATAATCGCCAACCTCCAAAGTCGGCTGCATCGAGCCGGATGGAATCCGGAACGGCTGCGCGATGGTGAAGCGCAAGATCATGGCCAACGCGAGCGCATGCAGGATGATGCGCACATTCTCCCAGAACACGCCCATGGCGGTGGTGGGTGAAGAAGTAGAGGTCGTTGCCATGCTCATGCGTTTCTCGCTCGGGCGCCGACCCGGCCAAGGCCATTTCCGGCCCCGGGCGCAAGCCGGCATCTTGTTTGCAAATCTCTTTCGGCCCGCTTGGGCGCTTCGTGCCTATTTTCCCGCTGCAGGGTCCTTCGGGCCCAACTCTGCCGAAATGATGACGAAACTGACAGCCAGAGGATAATCGTCCGTCAAACTCACGTGGATGTGGGGGGTAAACCCCGGCGGGGTCAAGAACGCCAATTGCGTGGCTGCACCTCCTGTCAGGCGTAAAGTGGGCTGCCCAGAGGATAGATTGGCCACCCCCATGTCGCGCCAAAAAACGCCTTTTTTCAATCCTGTACCCAGCGCCTTGGAGCAGGCTTCCTTGGCCGCGAAGCGTTTGGCGTAGGTGGCGGCGCGCTGGTGCGGCCGCCGCTCGGCGCGGGCGCGCTCGGTCTCGGTAAACACGCGATGGGTGAAACGATCGCCGAATCGGGCGAGCGAGCGCTCGACGCGACGGATGTCGATAGTGTCGGTTCCGATGCCCAGAATCACGCCTCGCCCCCTCTGGCTTCGTCCATCAGCCGGCGCATGCGCGTCACCGCCGCTTCCAGCCCGGTGAAGATGGCCTCGCCGACCAGGAAATGGCCGATGTTCAGCTCCACCACTTCGGTAATGGCCGCAACCGGCGCCACCGTCGCGTAGTCGAGCCCATGGCCGGCATGCACTTCGAGCCCAAGAGCTGCGGCTTGGCGCGCGCCAGCCCACAGCGCCTTCAACGCGGCTTCGGCCGCTTCTGTGCGGCCCTCGCGGGCGGCGTCGCAATAAGCGCCGGTGTGCAGCTCCACCACCTGCGCCCCGACATGCGCCGACGCCTCGATCTGTGCGGGGTCGGCGGCGATGAACAGCGACACGCGCGAGCCCGCTTCGCGCAACCTGGTGACGAACGGGGTGATCCAGTTGTGGCCGCCCAGCACATCGAGCCCGCCTTCGGTGGTGCGTTCCTCGCGCCGCTCCGGCACCAGGCATACCGCGTGCGGGCGGTGCTTGAGCGCGATCTCAAGCATTTCCGAGGTCACCGCCATCTCCAGGTTCAACGGCCGCCCGCGCTCGCGCAGCATCGCCGCCAGCGCATCGATGTCGGTGTCGGAGATGTGGCGGCGGTCCTCGCGCAAATGCGCGGTGATGCCATCGGCGCCTGCTTCCAGCGCGATGATCGCCGCGCGCGCGGGATCGGGATGCTCGCCGCCGCGCGCATTGCGGATGGTGGCGACGTGATCGATGTTCACGCCGAGGCGGAGACGATTGGGTACGGTCATGACCCAACACCTTGCGCAACGCGCTCGTCCCCCTCCCCGCGAGGGGAGGGGGCAGGGGGTGGGGTGAAACGCAGTGGATCGTGTTTGGGAGC
>JAKFYF010000078.1 GCA_021731005.1 Hyphomonadaceae bacterium | reverse complement strand
GTATCGAGGTACTCGGTGACTTCGTGGATCTTGCCGTCCGCCATGCGGTAGATGAAACAGTACTGGTTGTCGTAGCGCCGTCCGGCCTTGGTGATCGCCCTGCCCTGCTCATTTCGCCGCCGCGTTGATGAGGTTTTGCAGCACGTAGGTTTCGAGCGCGGCGGAAACGGGGACCCAAGTCACAGTGATCGCGAACGCCAGCGCCACGCAGGCGAGCACTGGGGCGACGCCGAAGACCAGGCGTCCCGCGTTCGGCGCGACCGCGCCCACGAACCAACCGATCAAGCCAGGGACAAGGATCAGAATGAAGATCGCCGTCACCACGACCGCCCAGGCTATGAAGGCCCCGTCGCGAACCGCCCAGAAGCCGGCCACGAACAGCAGGAATGGCGTGATCAGGTTGGCGGCGGCGAGCACCACGCCCAGCACGCGGCCATGGCGGGCCTCGCTCGCTTTCGGCTTGGCGGAGTCCGCGATCATTGCCACGAACGCGAGCGCGTAGGCATAGGCCCAGTTCTGGCCGGCCTGCTCAAACAACTCGCCGATCAATGCGCCGAGGTTCATGCGCCGTCCCCTCGTTTCACAACAACATCGCCATCGGATCCTCCAGGAAACCGCGGAACGCTTTCAGGAACGCCGCGCCGAGTGCGCCGTCGACGACGCGGTGATCGCAGGTCACGGTGACGCTCATCATTGTTGCGATCGCAAGCGCGTCGTTCTTTACGATCGGACGCTTCTCGCCAGCGCCGATGCTCATAATCATGCCGTGCGGTTCGTTGATGATTGAGGCGAAACTCTTGATCCCTAGCATGCCCATATTGGAGATCGAGAACGTGCCGCCTTGGTATTCCTCGGGCTTGAGCTTCCTCTTGCGCGCGCGCTCTGCCAGGTCAGCCATTTCGTGGGAGATTTGCGCAAGGCCTTTGCTCTCGGCGGCGAAGATGATCGGCGTGATCAGCCCGCCCGAGATCGCCACCGCCACGGCGATATCGGCGTGATGATGCTGGGCGATGCCGTCGGGGGTGTAGCTGGCGTTCGATTCCGGCACCATTTTCAGCGCCAGCGCCGCGGCCTTGATGCACATGTCGTTGACGGAGATTTTCACGCCTGAATCGGCGAAGCGCTTGTTGATGTCGCCGCGGGCTTTCAAGAGTCCGTCGATTTCGATGTCGATGCTCAGCGGAAAGTGCGGCACGTCACGAAAGCTCTCGGTCATGCGCTTGGCGATGGTCTTGCGCATGAGGTCGAGCGGGACGAGGTCGTAGGAGCCCGAGCGGATGCCGTGGGCTTCCAGCGATTTGAACGGGGCCGGCGGCTTGGCCTGCTGATCCGGCGCTTGCGTCGTCAGTTCGCGCGATTGCGGTCTGGCCGCTTCGTCGCGCGGCGCGCTGAGCGCTGCTTCGATGTCGCGCTTGACGATGCGACCGTGCGGGCCGGTGCCGTTGAGCTGCGCGAGATTGATGTTGGCTTGTTGCGCGAGGCGGCGGGCGAGCGGAGAGGCGAGAGGACGTGCTCCCCCTCCCCCTTGCGGGGAGGGGGCAGGGGGTGGGGTGCGTGCAGGATAAGACGCAGTGGCGCCGCTCGCTGCGCCTTCTGCACGCCCCCCCTCCGGCCGCTTCGCGGCCACCTCCCCCGCCAGGGGGGAGGTGCGCACCGCGGCGCTCTCCCCCTCTCCAGCAAGCACCGCGATCGGCGTGTTTACTTTTACGCCTTGCGCGCCTTCAGCCACCAAGATTTCCGCTATCACGCCTTCGTCGACGGCTTCCACCTCCATCGTCGCTTTGTCGGTTTCGATTTCGGCGATGACCTGGCCTGGCTCTACTCGGTCGCCGACCTTTACCAGCCATTTCGCGAGGTTGCCCTCCTCCATGGTCGGCGACAAAGCAGGCATGGTGATGTGGATGCTCATACGCGGCCTTGTTCGATTTTCACCGGAACGACGTCGGTTTTCCACGGATGCAGGAAGGTCAAGTACGCCAGCGCGAAATAGACCATGGCTAGCCCCGCCAGCACGCAGAGACGGATGATCTCGTCGATGCTGTAAGCCTGCCCCAGCGCGGCCCAGCGCGCATCCGGCGCGGCGTTAGTGAGCAGAGCGCGTCCGGCGACTGTGAGGCGTCCTTCCTCGCCCAGCTCTTCGAGGCGCGCGACCAATCCGCTATGGGTTGCGCCCGCGCCCATCATCGTCACGAGCAACATGCCCATCACCAAACTCATGAACGCGAAACTGCCGAAGCGCGCCATGAAATTGGCCTGGCCGATGAAGTAATTCAGCGCCACCACATAGGCCGACACCACCGAAAAAATCAAAGACACTCCGAGCAGCAACGTATCGGTGAAATGCACCAATTGCTCGACAACCTCGCCTTCTGTCATGGCCGTCCCTCCACTAATTTTACTGGCGTCCAACGTGAGACGCGTCGCGCCTGGCGCGCGCCCACGTCTTCCCCATCGAGATTGCTATACTCCGCCGGCAGGTCACGCAGCTCGGAAATATTGAGGCCAACCACATTGAGAACGGCGATCGGCCCCACCGCGCCCGCGGTCATCGCGGCTACGTAGGTTCCGCAAGCCGGGCAGATCAGGAAATCGGCGGTCCTGTGGCCGAAACGGTAGCGGATGAGGGGCAGGGCGCTTTCCAAGCGCAACTTGCCACTGGGGTCGCTGGCGGATTTGACGCCGCGGCTGGTGCAGAAGGAGCAGCCGTCCTGGCGCAGGCGAACGGGAGCGTCGGTTTCGTACACGGCGCTGACCGCGCCGCAATGACATTGGCCGCGGCAGATCATTTTCCCCCTCTCTCTCGTTGAGAGGGGGACGGGGGGTGAGGGGCGATCAAACGCTCAGGCGTGAGCGCGTCGACGCGCCCCCCCTCCCC
>JAKFYF010000239.1 GCA_021731005.1 Hyphomonadaceae bacterium | reverse complement strand
AGGACGCGAGCGGATCGAGGCCTGCGACCAGACCACCACTCCCGCGCCGCTGGAACGCAACGCCGCGTCGTTCGACGGGGCTCCCCCGATGGAGAACCCGGCCGCTTCAAACATATCCGCGAGGGCCTTGGCCTGAGGCTCGTCCTCGCGCACACAAACGATCAATACGTCCGCCATCACGGCTCCCGCGTCCCCAACGCCCCGAGCTTCCCTTGCGAATTTGAGGCCAATAGCATGGGCGGTTCAGGTTGGCACAGAGGGGATCGCCTGGGAATAAGGTGAATTCGCGTCAAAGAACCGAATTAAAGGCGCCGGTTGCAGCATCCATGACCTCAAGTCCGCCGTCGGCGACCCCATAGCGCGCGCCCACCAGCCTGAGCCCGCGCTCGGCGATGGCGACCGCCACGAACGGAAAGGTGGCCAGGTTTTCCAGCGTGACGCGAATGGATTCGTATTCAAGCGCGACGGCTGGAGGCCCGGGCTGGCCGGCGATGCGCGCCTTGGCGCGGTCGAGCAGGCTGATCCAGGCGTCGAGGAAGGACTTGGCCGGATCGCGCGCGCGCTCATCGAGGGCGGCCGCAACCCCCCCGCACTGGGCGTGGCCGAGCACCATGATGGTCTCCACCTCGAGTTTGGTTACCGCGAACTCGATGGCGGCGCTGACGCCGTGAAAGCCCGCGCCTTGCTCGAACGGGGGCGCGAGGTTGGCGACATTGCGGACCACGAAAAGCTCGCCCGGCCCGGCGTCAAAAATGGTGGCGGGATCCACACGGCTATCGGCGCAGGCGATGACGAGGATGCGCGGCGACTGCCCTTGGCGCGCCAAATGCTGATGCAGCGCCCGCAGCTCGGGCCAGCGCTTTTCGCGATAGCGTCGATAACCGTCGATGAGGTGTTCCATGTCCGCCTTGAAGCGTGAGCAGGGGCTCAGCGCAAGTGGCGGTCAGGCGTCGGCGAGGCGCCAAGGCGGATGACGGCGGTTTTCACCGGCGTGGAACAGGCAGATCGCATTGCCGGCCGGATCGCGCAGCCAAGCCTCGCGCCACAGCCACGATTGCATCGCCGGCTCGGTTTCGAACGAAATTCCGGCTTGTCTGAGCCGCGCGGCTTCGGTGTCGAGATCGTCGCACTCGAAGTAGATTTGCGGGGCGTTCGCGCGCGCGATCCCGCCCTCGACGACGTGCAGCGAAAAGGTCGCCTCGCCGTCAGGCAGCTCGAATCGCGCGTAGGCATCGCTTTTGACGATCAATTTAAGGCCCAGTAGGCGGTAGAACGCAATCGAAGCGTCGAGGTCGCGGGCCGGTGCGGTGACTTGGTTGAGGCGCATGGCGCCATCCTAGCGCGGCGTCCGAATTCGGCCAGCGGCGGCGTGCGGGGCGGGGTATTAGGCGCCCATGAGCTTTCTGATCACCGGCCTCGACCCGCAGCTCTTTCAAGGTCTGTTCGAACTTGACGCCGCCGGGCTTGAGCGGGCAGGCGCGCAGCGCACGCGAGTGAGCGAAAAACCCGGCGCGCCGTGCCGGATCACGCTTGAGGACGCCGAGATCGGCGAGGAGGTCCTGCTGCTGAGCTATGAGCACCAGCCGGCGCTAACGGCCTACCATCAGCAGGGGCCGATCTTCGTGCGGCGCGGTGGCAGGAAATGCGAGGCGGTGGGCGCGATCCCGCCCGCGCTCGCTATCCGCACGCTTTCCTTGCGCGGCTATGATGACGCTGGCGCCATGATCGAGGCTGATCTGGTGGAAGGCGCCCAAGCCGCTCGGCTGATCGAGCGCTTTTTCGCCAACCCGGACGTCGCCTATGTCCACGCCCATTATGCGCGGCGCGGCTGCTATGCCGCGCGGATCGACCGCGCCTGAGGCGAACGGCGTGGACGCGCCCCGGCGGCACCGGCTAAGGGCGGCGTCATGGCGCAGATCAGCACATTGTTTGTCACCAAGCTCTACCGGACGCCCCTCGGCGGGGGAGCGGAGCTGAACCGCGATCTGGCGAAAGCCTGCCGCGCCATCGCCGCGGCCGACAAAGCCGGCCGACGCTGGAGCGCCGAGCACGGCTATCAAGGCTACACTTCCTATTCCTCACTCAACGATCTGCCGACGCGCGATCCCGCGTTCGCGGCGCTGAAGCGGGAACTCGACAAGCACGCTGGCGCTTTTGCCAGAGCGCTTCATCTCGATCTCGGCGGCAAGAAGCCCAAGCTCGACTCGCTTTGGATCAATGTGCTCGACCCCGGCGGTTCGCACTCGGGCCACATCCATCCCCACAGCGTGCTTTCCGGCGTGTATTATGTCGCCACGCCCGAGGGCGCTTCGGCGCTGAAGCTCGAGGATCCGCGCCACCCGCTGATGATGGCGGCCCCGCCGCGCACGCAGGATGCGCCCGAGTCGGAACGCACATTCGTTTACGTCAAACCCAGCGCGGGCGATGTGCTGATGTGGGAGAGCTTCCTGCGCCACGAAGTGACGCCGAACGCGGCGAAGAAAGCGCGCATCAGCGTGAGCTTCAATTATCGCTGGGGCTAAGACCGCCGCGTTTCGTCGCTCTGGCAAGACGCTTCATCGCAAGGCGGTTCATCGGCGCTGGGGGACGTGAAAGCGAACATCTCAAAGAAAATATTCGGAGCGCCCATGTCGCGAGCATTGATCATTGCCCTGGCCGTGGCCGCCGTGCCCGTCGCCGCACTCGCGCAGCAGCAACAGCCGGCGCAACCCCCCGCCCCCGAGCGGATGAGCCGTCAGCAATTGCGCGAGGAAGTCACCAATTTGCGCGCCATCGTGCAGGGCAGGGCGGTGCGCCCGGCGCGCCCGGCTGGCTGCACCAGCGCCGAAGCGCGCGGCTTCGATTTTTGGCTGGGCGAATGGGATGTGTCGCCCACCGGCT
>JAKFYF010000198.1 GCA_021731005.1 Hyphomonadaceae bacterium | reverse complement strand
GCTCCCTTATTTCAAACGCGCGCAGCATCACGAGGACGGCGCAGACGCCTGGAACGGGCAAGGTGGGCCGCTCTGGGTTTCCCGTGGGCCGCCAGGCGACCCGGTTTACCGGGCATTCATTCGTGCAGCCGAGGAGGCGGGCTACCCCCTCACGCGCGATTTTAACGGCAAACAACAAGAGGGTGCGGGGCCCTACCATCTCACTATTCGCGACGGCGAGCGCTGGAGCGCGTCGGCGGCATATCTCAGACCCATCCTCGGCGCGCGGCCAAATCTCACCGTGATCTCGGGCGCTCATGCTGGGCGCATTGTGATCGAGCGCGGCAAGGCCGTTGGCGTTGAATACGCGACCAGAAAGGGCGGGCCAGTGGCGACCGTCGCGGCCAGCCGCGAGGTGCTGCTTTGCGGCGGGGCGTTCCAATCGCCGCACGTGCTGCTGCTCTCTGGGGTTGGGCCTGGCGACGACCTAAGGAAGCTCGGGATCGAGGTGCGCGTCGACTCCCCTGAAGTGGGGAAGAACCTGCAGGACCATCTCGACGTCAGCGTCATTTTTGAGATGACAAAGCCGATTTCGATGTATTCCAAGACCAAGGGCCTCCGACAGCCGATGATCGGGCTTGAATACTTGCTGACCAAGCAAGGGCACGGCCGCACCAATCATCTCCACGCCGGCGCCTTCCTGAAGACGCGCGCGGAACTCGATCGGCCAGATATGCAGATCCATGTTGTGAACGCGGCGATGATCGACCATGCGCGGGTGAAGCCCGACCGCGACGGCTTTACCGTGCACGCCTGCCAATTGCGCCCGGAGAGCCGTGGGACCGTGACGCTGGCCTCGCGCGACCCGTTCGCGCCGCCCGCGATCAATCCGCGCTATTTGGCCGAAGCGAACGACCGCCGCACTATGCGCGACAGTGTGCGCATGGTGCGCGACATATGTGGGCGCGACGCGCTGCAGTCGTTGCGCGGGCCGGAAATGCGCCCCGGGAGGGCCGTGCAAACCGACGCGGAGATCGATGCCTGGGTACGCCAGAATGCCGAGACGATCTACCACCCGGTTGGTACGGTGCGCATGGGCGCGGATGCGCGCGCGCCATTGGATGGAGACTTGCGCGTCCGCGGCGTCGAGGGCCTGCGCGTGATCGACGCCAGTGTGATGCCGACCCTAGTTGGCGGCAATACCAACGCACCTACCATCATGATTGCGGAGAAGCTCGCCGATGTTCTGCGCGGGCGGCCCCCGCTTGCGCCGGAGCATGCGCCGCTCGCCGAGGACGAAAAGGCAGCCGTATGATGAACTTTGCACGGTGGCTCGCTCGCGCCGGCGCGGTTCTGATTGGCCTGGCCATTGTGTCGCAAGGTTGGCTCTCGGTTGAGGAAACCATGAGCCGTGGCGGGTCGCTGGCGTGGGGCGTGTGGGTATATCTCTGCTATTTCACGGTGCTGACCAATTGCTTTGTCGTGCTTGTGCTGGCGCGCGCTGCACTCAAGCCGGCCGATCGCACGGGGCTTAATGCGCCCCGATTGGAGCTGACAGCGGCGATCTCAATCCTGTTTGTCGGCGCTGTGTACAATCTTCTGCTCGCCTCGCAATGGGATCCTCAAGGCTTGCGCAAGCTGAATGACGTGATCCTGCACGATATTTCGCCGCTGCTGTTTGCGCTGTTCTGGTTCCTGCGCCGCGGTGGTGCGCTGACCTGGCGCGACGCCATGTTCACGACGATCTGGCCTGTCGTCTATACGATCTACGCACAAGCTCGCGGGGCGTTCGACGGATTTTATCCCTATTTCTTCACCGATCCGACCAAGGCGTCATGGTCAGCGGTTCTGTTGAACATTGCTGGGTTGATGCTCGTGTTCGTTGTTGCGGCGCTGCTGCTTGTCTTGCTTGACCGCGCGGCAAGCAAGGAGCGCTCACTCGCTTAATCGTTCACCACGACAAGGCGTGGGCCAGTTGGCGTTTTGGCGGCGGGGGGATGCACGGAGCCGAGTTTTAGCCATCTTATCGGGCGCTCCGCCAGGAATGATTCACCGCCCAATGCCTGGAACATGCCGAGAAAGCGGTCTCCCATGGAGGCGTCGACCTTGAGCGGCGTGATCATGATTTCCGCGCCAAAGCTACGGCCATCGGCGGCCTCCGCGAAAACCCGTGCCACGGCGGGTTGAGCGGCTGCGCCGCAGGCGTCGATCATGGCGCGGAAGAGTGCGCGGTCCGGTGGAAGAAAAAGGGCGCCGAGATCGTGCTCGCGAAGGTCGCGTCCGAGGACTGCCACCAGTTCGCGACCAAAGCTGCGAATAGGCAGGCGTCCGTCCTTGGCGCGCTCGATCACGAACAGGCGCTCGATCACATGGTCGGCGCCGCCTTTTCGCGGCGGCGCGCCCGAACCCGCGAGTGCGCGGCCATAGGCGAGCAACGCCTTGGTGTCGGGGTGAAAGGTTTCTTCGCCAGTCATGTCTGGCGGAAGCGACGCAAACCTTGCGCCGGGATGCAGCGGGCGAATCCTGTGCCCGCGCTCTCATTCGCTCCCGCGCGACGCGAACATTGGCGCCGGGATTGCACTCTCATTCTCGAATTGCGGGAAGCGGTGCAATGCGCGTCTCACTTCGGCACATTCTCGCTGTTTTGGCCTTTGGCCTGGCGGCGCTCGGCTATTTCCTGCTTCCGGTCGGCGGCTGACGCCGCCGATTGTACGGTCTCCTCCCAAACTGCCCCCGCTTTGGCGGGGGCTTTTTTTTAAGGTGCGCGTCAATCCATCAGCTGCTGCATCAGGTAGACGTATTCGAGCGCGCGCTGGCGGGCGACTTCGTCCTGATTGGCGGTGGCTGAATGGCCGCCGTCGATGTTCTCGTAGTACAGCACCGGCATGCCTAGCTCCTGCATGCGCGCGAC
>JAKFYF010000154.1 GCA_021731005.1 Hyphomonadaceae bacterium | reverse complement strand
TAGGGGTGGGGCGGGGGCGGGGAGTCAAGGGTTAGTCCTTCTCGTCTGCGTCACCTGTCCGCTGCGCGATGTCCATGGAATCGTGAAGCACGCGGAGAATGGTCAGCGTCGCATCGTCGAACGTGAACACGATGAAGTGACGCGCCTGCTTCGGCGCGACGCCGCGCGCGCGGGCGTGGCGGAGATGGAAGAGATAGACGGCGTCAGCCAGGTCGGCGCGCTGTTGAACCCCGCTGCGCTTGGGATCGGCGCACAGCAGGGCTTGCGCGCGGTCAATCAGCGCCTTGTAGTCGCGCCGTGCGCGGGGTCAGAAAATGCGGCTGGAAGTCTTGAGCGCGGATTGGATTTCCGCGCGGGTCGCTTCCTCGGCCTTTAGCGCCCGCAGGCCCGCGCGCACCACCTCGGAGGCGTTCTGATACTGCCCGGAGGCGACCAGTTCGGCGACGAAGCGGTCGAGCGCGTCGGTGAGGTTGATGTTGCGGGTGGCCATGGCGCGGGAGGATGGCGGGGTTGGCAAAGATTGGCCAGACGTGGCAACTTGAGCGTAGAGTGCTGACAAGGACCTTCCACCGGGGCGATAGCGCCTGGACTGGGAGGATTGGCGCAAGATTCGCTCGTCAGGGGCGACTTTGCCGGCAAGGGCGGGGCATTTTCCAGCAGAGTCGGTTTTTTTTATGTAAATTCAATCTGTTGATAACCGAGTTCTCGCCGATTTTATGGTTAACGAATGCTTATTTTAATTGACTGTTTATGGGAACGGTCCCAAATAGCGAACGTAACGCCAAACGGGTGCAACAGCGTTTGCCCGCCGCGAAAGCGGTCCCCACCCAAGAGTGGGGATATCCAAGAGGATCCCGGTTAGAAAAGGCCTCCCTTGCGGGGGGCCTTTTTGTTTGGCTAATCTGAGGCCTTGATTGGCCTTCCCGCGCAGACATTATGAGCGATCACTGAGAACCGCACCGGCTTACCTCGCTTAAGCGGAACTCCGCCGACGTTCTTGGGGCCATCGACGCGGTATGCGCTTTGCACATAGACATTGAGCCTCCGGCCCTTTGACGCCTTCGAGACCTTAAAGAAGATCGCATAGTCACAACTTCGCCCATCGAGTTCCGTGACCTGCACAATGAAATAAGATTGATGCGCGGTGTGGAAGCACTTGCGATTCCCAATGTCGCGCATGACCTCTGGCAGCGCAGCGGAAAGCTTGTGCCGCTCGAAGCAAAAAATCCTGGTCTCTCGATCATGCATGTATTCGAGTGCGGGATCGTAGCCCGCCCCTGGGCGCCCCTCGGTAAAGCAATGGAAGCTGAAAATGACATTCACTCGATAAACCTGCTCAGGCTTATCGTCTTTGGCGGCAACAGATATCGTGAACGCTAATGGGTGGAGGTGCGAGAGATCGTACTCAACGCCGTTGTAGACAAATGGACTCCACCGCACCGAACGTCATCCCTCGAAACACCTCGCCATCGATTCGCCACCCACAGCAGGCCAGAATGACCGTCTCGCGCTTAACAACCGGTAAATGGCCGTGAGAGACCACCCGAAGCCGCGCGATGTCAGTTCTCAACCGGCACTTCGATGTGTCCGCCCGTTTCCTTAAACCTCGCACTCATCTCCGCCATCCCGCGCTCCTTCTCCTCCTTCGCCCGCGCATAGTCCCGCACATCCTGCGTGATCTTCATCGAACAAAACTTCGGCCCGCACATGGAGCAGAAGTGCGCGGTTTTGTGCGCTTCTTTTGGCAGCGTGGCGTCGTGGAATTCGCGCGCGGTGTCGGGGTCCAAGCCGAGATTGAACTGATCCTCCCAGCGAAACTCGAAGCGGGCGCGGGAAACCGCATCGTCGCGCAGCCGCGCGGCGGGGTGGCCTTTGGCTAGGTCCGAAGCGTGGGCGGCGAGTTTGTACGTAATCACGCCCACCTTCACGTCGTCGCGATCAGGCAAGCCCAGATGTTCTTTCGGCGTGACGTAGCAAAGCATCGCCGTGCCGAACCAGCCGATCATGGCAGCGCCTATGGCCGAGGTGATGTGATCGTAGCCGGGCGCGATGTCGGTGGTGAGCGGCCCTAACGTGTAGAACGGCGCCTCGCCGCAGATGGCGAGCTGCTTGTCCATGTTTTCCTTGATCTTGTGCATCGGCACATGGCCGGGGCCTTCGATCATCACTTGCACGCCGTGCTTCCAGGCGATCTTTGTGAGCTCGCCGAGCGTTTCCAGTTCAGCAAATTGCGCCGCGTCGTTGGCGTCGGCGATGGAGCCGGGGCGCAGGCCGTCACCCAATGAAAAGCTCACATCGTAGGCGCGCATGATTTCGCAGATTTCCTCGAAGTGTGTGTAGAGGAAGCTCTCTTTGTGGTGGGAAAGGCACCATTTCGCCATGATCGAGCCGCCGCGCGAGACGATGCCGGTGACGCGCTTGGCGGTGAGATGGATGTACGCGAGGCGCACGCCGGCGTGGATGGTGAAATAATCGACGCCTTGCTCGGCCTGTTCGATCAACGTGTCGCGGTACACTTCCCAATTCAAATCTTCAGCCACGCCGCCGACTTTTTCCAGCGCCTGATAAATCGGCACCGTGCCGATCGGGATCGGCGCGTTGCGGATGATCCAGTCGCGGATGTTGTGGATGTTGCGCCCGGTGGAGAGGTCCATCACCGTGTCGGCGCCCCAGCGGATCGCCCACACCATCTTCTCCACTTCCTCGGCCATGGAGGAGGTGACGGCGGAATTGCCGATATTGGCGTTGATCTTGGTGAGGAAGTTGCGGCCGATGATCATCGGCTCGAGCTCGGCATGATTGATGTTGGCCGGAATGATGGCGCGCCCGCGCGCGATCTCGGAGCGCACGAATTCCGGGGTGACGAAATCGGGGATGGATGCGCCGAAGGCTTCGCCGTCGCGGTGGGGGCGTG
>JAKFYF010000124.1 GCA_021731005.1 Hyphomonadaceae bacterium | reverse complement strand
GCGGTTTCGATCATGATTGCGTTTGCGATCCTCGGCGTGATGCTGAGTTTCAACGATGCCATCAGCAATTTCCGAACGCTGCCGACGCGCATGGTAACGCTCTCGAAGATCAATTTCACCGAGGCGCTGCCGATGGCGCATTATGACCGCATCGCCCGCACCGAGGGCGTCGCCGTCGCCACCCACATGAATTGGTTCGGCGGCTATTTTGGCGATCAACGCAGCGGATTCTTGCCGGTGTTCGCGGTCGACCCGGAAACCTATTTCCAGGTCTATTCGGAGGATCTGCAGATTCCACCCGAGCAGCGCGACGCGTTCTTCAACGAGCGCACCGCTATGCTGGTTGCCGAACCGGTGGCGCGGCGCTTCGGCTGGCGCATCGGCCAGCGCATTCCGATCAAGAGCAACATTTTCACCAACAACACGACCGGGAATTCCACTTGGGAATTCACCTTGGTGGGCACCATTCCAACGCCGCAGGGCAGTTCGCAAACCGGCTCGGTGCTGATTCAGTATGACTATTTCAACGAGACCATCACTTTCGGCCGCGACCACATCGGCTGGGTGCCATTTCTCACGAATTCGGCCGAGCGCAATGACCAGGTGGCGCAGGCCATCGACCGGCGCTTCGCCAATTCAGCCGACGAAACCTCCACCCAGGACGAGGCAACCTTCAACAAGTCGTTTTCGGCCCAGCTTGGCAATATCGCGCTGGTGATCTCGCTTGTCGTCGGCTCGGCGTTTATCGCCATTCTGCTCATTGTCGGCACCACCATGGCGCTTGCGGTGCGCGAGCGCACCAAGGAAGTCGGCGTGATGAAGACGCTGGGTTTTTCCTCGGGGCGGGTGTTGCGCATGATCCTGGGCGAGTCGCTGCTGCTAGCGGTGCTGGGCGCTGGCCTCGGCTTGCTCGCGGCGATCGGCGTGCTGGCGATGATGGGACAGGGCGGCGGCGGCGGGCCGCAAGTCAATTTCGCGCCTTCTGTGCTATTATGGGCGGTTCCGATCGCGCTGGCGCTGGGATTGATCACCGGGCTTGCGCCGGCGCTGCAGGCTTATCGTATGCGAATAGTCGACGCGCTCGGCCGGCGCTGAATCGGAGTCAACATGGCGTCCTTGCTCAATCAGATCGGCGCGGTCACCGCGCTTAACATACGCTCGGCGCCGCAGCGGGCGATGATGTCGATCGCCAGCGTGGTGGCGGTGGCGCTGACCATTGCTGTGCTGTTGTTCTTTCTGGCGCTTGCGAACGGCCTTGCGCAGACCGTGAAGGGCTCCGGCGCCGACGATGTCGCCATCGTCATCCGCGAAGGATCGAACGCGGAGCTGAACAGCGTGGTGTCGCGAGAGCAATTGTCCATTCTCTCAACCGGCCCCGGCGTCGCCCAGCGCGACGGCCGCCCGGTCGCGTCGGGCGAACTGCTGGTGATCGTCGATGGGCTCAAGCGCTCGACCGGCACTAACGCCAACATGCCATTTCGCGGCATCGGCCAAGAAGGGCTATCGCTGCGCCGCAGCGTGCGCATCACACAAGGGCGCATGTTCAATCCGGGAACAAACGAGATCGTGGTGGGCGCGGGGCTGCTGCGCGAGTTTTCCGGTTTCGAATTCGGCAAGACCATCCGCCTGCGCGGCACGACCTGGCAAGTGGTCGGCGTGTTCGAGGCGCCGGGCACCGTGTTTGAAAGCGAACTCTGGGCCGACATTGCGGTGACTCAGAGCCTGTTCAACCGCCCCAATGTGTATCAGACCATGCGCGTGCAGCTCAGCTCGGCGGCGGCGATGGCTGGCTTCCAGGAATGGGCCAAGGCCGATGCGCGCCTCAATGGCCTCGAAGTGATGAGCGAACGCGCCTATTATGCGCGCCAGGCTTCGCAGTCGACGCAAGGCTTCCTGGCGATCGGCTCCGCGCTCGGGATCATGATGGCGATCGGCGCGCTCGCCGGCGCCCTCAACACCATGTATTCCTCCGTCGCCGCGCGCGCGAGCGAGATCGCGACTTTGCGCATCATCGGCTTTTCGGGATATGCGGCGTTCTTCGGCACCATGGTCGAGGCGCTGATGTTGTCGGCGCTGGGCGGGGCGCTCGGCATCCTGATCGCTTTCCTGGCGTTCAACGGCAGAACCACCTCGACCTTGGGCGCGGGCTTTACCCAACTGGTGTTCCAGTTTCAGCTCTCGCCGGGGATTGTCGTCACCGCGATCGTGACGGCGATGATCATCGGCTTCGTGGGCGGCCTGTTTCCCGGCATCCGCGCCGCCCGCCAGCGCCCGCAGCTCGAACTCGCCGCGCAATGAGCCTGCGCTTGGCGGGGAGGCCGGGCTCGGCTAGCAAGCGGGTTCCATGATTTCGCGCGCCCAATGACACCCAGAAACCGCATCCGCAATTTCTCGATCGTGGCCCATATCGACCACGGCAAATCCACGCTCTCCGATCGCTTGATCCAGGAGACTGGGGGGCTGAGCGCGCGGGAGATGACCGAGCAGGTGCTCGATACCATGGATATCGAGAAAGAGCGCGGCATCACCATCAAGGCGCAAACCGTGCGCCTTGATTACAAGGCCGCTGACGGGCTCGATTACGTCCTCAATCTGATGGACACGCCCGGGCACGTGGACTTCGCCTACGAGGTGAGCCGCAGCCTAGCGGCCTGCGAAGGCGCGCTGCTGATCGTGGATGCTTCGCAAGGCGTGGAGGCGCAGACGCTCGCCAACGTCTACCAGGCGCTCGACAACGATCTTGAGATTGTCCCGGTACTCAACAAGATCGACCTGCCCGCCGCAGAGCCCGAGCGCATCCGTCAGCAGATCGAAGACGTGATCGGGCTCGATGCGAGCGAGGCGATCCTCGCTTCCGGCAAGACCGGAGAAGGAATCAAGGAATTGCTCGAAGCCATCGTGACGCGCCTGCCGCCGCCGAAAGCGGGCGACGCCACAGCGCCGCTGAAAGCGCTGCTGGTGCT
>JAKFYF010000055.1 GCA_021731005.1 Hyphomonadaceae bacterium | reverse complement strand
GGCGTCAAGGCCGCATTGGCGCCGGGCTATTTTGACGCGCTGCAGCCTACCATCGCGTCCGTGATGCACGAGGTCTTCGGATTTCGCCAGGGCGCAAATGTGCTGCGTGCAACCTATTCGCTCGTCACCACCCCGCCGCACCTGCTCACGATCGAGCAGCGGATGCCGCATGTCGATGCGATCGAGCCGGGCAGGATGGCGATACTCCATTATCTGGCGTTGGACGATAGCGATGGCACAGGCTTTTATCGACACAGGAGCACGGGGTTCGAGGCGATCACACCCGAGCGCAGCGCCGCCTATTTCGCTAGCCTCAAGGCCGATCTCGCAAAGCATGGTCCGCCGCCGGGCGCCTATATCAATGGTGATACTGCCATTTTCGAGCGCATGGCCCATTTCGAAGCTCGATTCAACCGCGCGCTAATCTATCGAGGCCGATTGTTGCACAGCGGCGCCATCAGCCCCGGCCGCAACCTGCCGTGCGACGCGCTGACTGGGCGGCTAACGATCGCCAGTTTTCTTGCTGCACAATAAATCAGCGGGCAGTGGGTCGGTTGTATTCCCGCAGTCGCGCGTTCTCGCGGTCCAGAAACAGGGCAGCATACGTATCGGATTCCAATCACCGCTTCGGGATGAGCATCGAGAGCTTCCTTATTGCGTCGGCGCGGGTCAACGCACTTGCTGCTACAAGATGCTAGTGCCGACGCGCTTCAGCCTCACTAAGTAGAGCAAGAACAGAGCCACAAAAATGGCATCGCCGGCGATGACGACGACAGCAAGGTCGGAAGTCCAGCCATTCTGGCGCATGTAGAATAGATTCAGAGCAAACAGCGCTTTGCCAAGGCCGCCCATCACGACGACGCCGGAATGGCGAAGCGGGTTCAAGGCGACCATCAAAAAGCCGAACCCGTACAGTAGGGCGGTGCCCCAAGCCCCACGATAGATTGCGAGCATGACTGGATCGGCGAGTTCACGGCCAAACTCGCGCGCAAACATGCCTGTGCTGTCTGCCAAGCCGGGGATAGCGCCGGCAAAATTCCACATCGCCGATACCAGGAAGAGAACACGGAACAAGGCGAGCTCCGGCTTTGCCATCCTGGCGCCGGCATTTGCGGTCGTCATTACAAGCCTCCTTGCGCTGCTGGCGCTCTACCAACGCGTGTCCACACTTCGGTGCGGCACAACGGGCCTAGACAACCAGTCACGCGCAGCTGGCGTGCCGCCAACAGGCGAACCGAAGAGCGGAAAGTCTGCCCGGTGTCGGGATTGTAGAGGCGCCCGCTTTCCCAACCGCCCTCAGCGGGTTGAAAGCCCCAAAGAATGGGCACGCCGATCAAAGCTCGACCGCGGAGGTCTCGATTGGGGTTGCGCGCATCGGTGACCGCGCCCTGCGCAATGTCGGCGGCCACCCACGACAGGACGCCACACGGTGAGCCGTCGCCGCAATTGACGATATCCACGAGCGCTCCGTGACGCATGGTGCGCCATCGGCCCGTAATGCTGGTCACCTCCTCCGCGCTGGCGATCCCAACGAGTAAGAGGGTCATTGTGAGTACGCCGGCAACCCGAGGGAGCATCTCGACTCCAATAACGTATATCGCGTTATATAATATCCCAGTGTCGGTCAAGCCCGCGCACTCGCAATCATTCGCCACAGGAACCCGCCAATGAACTCTTCGCTCAGGTTGAAACCCAAGGGCCGTGGCCGCCCCGCTCGCTCCCCTGAGCAGATCGAAGGCGTGCGGGCGCACATTGGCGCCTGCGCGTTGAAGCTATTTCGCGAGGAAGGCTACGAGGCCATTTCGATGCGTCGGCTTGCACAGGAAGCCGGGTGCACGGTGATGACCTTGTACAAATATTATGATCGCAAGATCGATGTTCTTCGCGATCTCTGGGCGCAGGTATTCGACGAATTGTTCGATGAGCTTGATACCATCGCTGCGCGGAAGCGAAAAGCGGTTGCGCGATTGAAAGCGATTGCGCTCGGTTATGTAGAGTTCTGGCTCGCGCGCCGCGATCGCTACTTCATGGTTTTCATGTCGAGCGGAGTGTCGCAATCTGATGTCAGCGTGTTCGTGAGCAACGATGCGGTGCTGGCGCGGTTTAATGTGTTTCGCAACAGCGTGGCGAAGGCGCTAGATGGCGCCGGGGGCGAAACGGAATTGACGTTGAGGACAGAGCTGCTCTTGTGCACCCTCAACGGCATCGCGCACAATCTGATCACGATCAGCGCCTATCCTTGGTTCAAACCGCAAAAGCTTGTCCACGTTGCGGTGGAGGCGCTCCTCCGGATCTGAGTCCACTCTACACTGAACTGCATCCGGGTCGGCGCCGGCAAGGGTTGCGACGCGGAGGATTTCGTCAAACGAGTTACGCTCCATGAACGTGCCCCGCAGGCGGCGGCCACGGCCAAGCATTCCGCGCTCGACGGGCGCACCAACGGGCGCGCGACCTATCGCCTGAGCCAGATCATCTGCAAACTCATCGAAGAGCCATTCGGTTGGTTCAAGTCGGCCGGCGGTTTCGCCGAGACCAAGCTGCGCGGCTTGGCCAAGGTCGGCTGGCAATTCACCTTCAACGCTGCCGCCTACAACGCCATCCGCCTGCCGAAGCTGCTCGCCGCCGCCGGATGAGCGCGCCAACGGGCGGAATCGCTGAGCGGCAGCCGCCGCCGCAAGAAAAAATCTCCAGCGAACCCGATAGCGCGCAAGCCAGCCCCGGCCGGCGGCTATTTCCTCATCCTGCTAGATCTCAAGCGTGAGCCGCGACATCAGCTGATCGACGTCGATCGCGCCTTCGCCGGCCCCGAAGGTGAGGCTCGATGCCCGCAAGCGTCGGCTCACGAAGGCGTCGGCGACTGGCTGGGGCGCATGGCGAAGCAGCGCAGCCGCCGCCAGGTTGAGGGCGAGGCGCTCTGCGGCGCGCCGCGCGTCCGATTCTGCGCCATCCCCGCCAAGGATCGCCTC
>JAKFYF010000164.1 GCA_021731005.1 Hyphomonadaceae bacterium | reverse complement strand
ATTGTCGCTGCCAACTACGGCGTAGGACCGGTTGGGAATGTCAGCGCCCCAAACCACGACGTTTTTGTGCGCGCGTGCATAGTTTTCAAGCGACGAGGGATCGCGCCCTTGCCCGATTATGATGACGCCGTCTGCCCGGTTGGACGTGAGTGCGTCCGCCCCGGAGACATCGGACCATGGGGGCCGACGCGAAAGGAGCATGTCGAACCCGTGCTCCGCGAGGGCATCGCCAATTGAAGCGATAATTTGGCTAAAGAACGGATCCGAGAAGTGTTGGCGCGTCGCCTCGGAAATGGCGATCACCACTTCGATTGTGCGTGAGCGTTGCGTGCGCAGATTGCGCGCGCTGCTGTTGATTCGATAGCCTTCCTCTTTCACCAATTTGAAGATGCGTTCACGCGTGTCTCGCGACACGCGCGTGCTGCCAGCAAGCGCGCGTGAGACCGTGGATTCAGCCACGCCTGCAAGTTGCGCGATTTCGGCCATCGTCTTTGCGGCCGATCGGGGGGAGCTGCCGGCCACCGTTCAGCGCCCCCCGCCGCGCGGCAATTCCTGGATAACCAGGCCACCCCATGGCGGCAGCACAGCTCGATCGCCCTCAAGTTTTCCCGGCAGGCCGTAGTCGAGCGCGCGCCCTTTAACCGGCAGCCCATATTCAGCGGGCTCTGCGCCAAGATTGAAGATACACACTAGGCGCGTGGCGCCGTCGCTCCTTCGAAAAGCGAGGATCGGCTCTGGCGCATCGAAAAACTCGATTTCGCCCAGCCGCAACACGTGGTGCTCGCGTCGGAATCGGATGAAGGCGCGTGTGAGATTGAGCGTAGAGCACGGATTACGCTCTTGCTTGTCCGCGGCGAACTCCCCGTGGCGCTGGTCGGGCGGCAGCCACGGCTCGACTGAAGAAAATCCCCCGTTTGCAGCGCCAGCTTTCCACGGCAGTGGCGTACGGCAACCGTCGCGTCCGAGGCTATCGGGCCAAAACCGGATGCCTTCTGGATCGCGCAACCTGTCAAAGGGAACCTCTGCTTGTGGCAGGCCCAATTCCTCGCCTTGATAGAGGAAGATCGTGCCGCGCAAGCACATGAGTACGCCCAGCAGCACCTGTGCAAAGGCGTCGCCTGCCTCGGGCCCGCCCCAGCGCGTGCGTACGCGCACGACATCGTGGTTCGAAAACGACCAGCTCGGCCAAGCGCTGGCGCTAGTCCAACTCTCGATTGCGCCCTTGATGAGAGCCGCTGTAAGCGGCCCCCCCTCAAGCAGCAAGAAATTGTACGCTGTGTGTAGCCTTCCCGGCTCGGTGTATTCGATGCTGCGCGCGACATAGGAATCGCTGCCGATTTCCGCCACGGTCATACGCTCTTGATAGCGATCGACGAGGCTGCGCAATGTCTCTATGAAGGCTAGATTTTCCGGCTGCGAACGATCGTAGAGGTGACGCTGATGCTGATAGGGTCGCGCAAACCCGCCCGATGAATTCTTCGGCGGATTGTCCCGCAATTGTGGGTCACAAAAATAGAAGTTCGCGACGTCCAAGCGAAAGCCATCGACCCCGCGGTCAAGCCAGAATTTCGCCACATCCAGAATTTCGGCTTGCACTTCAGGATTATGAAAATTCAGGTCAGGCTGTTCGGCAAGGAAATTGTGCAAGTAATATTGCCGCCGGCGGGTGTCCCACGACCAGGCTTGACCGCCGAACAGCGAAATCCAGTTGTTGGGCGGGGCGCCGTCCGGCTTGCCGTCGGCCCATACGTACCAGTCTGACTTAGGCCCATTGCGCGCCCTGCGGCTCTCCTTGAACCAGGGATGTTGATCGGAGGTGTGGGAATAGACTTGGTCTATAATGAGTTTGAGGCCCTTGCCATGCGCGGTTTTCAGCAGAACATCGAAATCTTCGAGCGATCCGAAGGCAGGATCGACATCTCGATAATCGGAAACATCGTAACCGAAATCGCGCATCGGCGAACGGAAGAATGGCGACAGCCAAACGCCCTCGACGCCGAGCGCGGCGAGATAGTCGAGCTTCGACCTGACCCCCGCCAGATCGCCGATGCCGTCATCGTTCGAATCGCAAAAGCTACGCGGATAGACTTGATAGATGACCGCGCCGCGCCACCATTCGTTCATTTTCTTTGCACCGGTCCAGGTCGCGCGCGCTGCCGCAAGGCGCCCTATATATCAGCCTACAAGGGTTGCGCAATGGATTGCCATCCTCTAGGGAGCCGATCGGGCTCGGTGCGGGAGGCTCAGGATGAAGGCTATCGGCGTTCGGGTTGCCCTGTTCTCGGCGTACTTCCTGTTCGCCATCCTGCTGAACAGCGTCGGCACTGTCATCCTGCAAGCGATCGCGACCTTCGGAGTAACCAAGTCGAACGCCAGCCTTCTTGAGGCGTTCAAGGACCTGCCGATCGCATTGGTGTCATTCGCGGTCGCTTCGCTATTGCCACGCTTTGGTTATCGAAGGGCGATGATCTTCGCCTTCGCGACCGTCGCGGTTGCATGCCTGGCGATGCCCATTGCGCCTGGTTTTTTGACGACGAAATTCTTCTTCCTGGCCATCGGCGCCAGTTTCGCTTTGATCAAAGTGGCTGTCTATTCGACCATAGGGCTCATTACGACTAGCCCAAACCATCACGCGAGCTTTCTGAACACGATCGAGGGATTCTTCATGATCGGCGTTCTTTCGGGCTATTGGGTGTTCGCCGCCTTTATCGATGCTGATGCTCCCGCATCGCTGAGTTGGCTCAACACATACTGGCTACTCGCGGCAGTGGCGGCGGGGAATGCGATCATGTTGATGTTTATCGCCTTCCCACGGGCGCCGATCGCAACAGGCGCCGGGATTATCGACGAGATCGGCGAAATGCTGAAACTCATGTGGCGCCCGTCGGTTCTCGTATTCGTCATCGCTGCCTTTCTCTACGTGCTGATCGAGCAAGGGATCGGTACATGGCTGCCCACCTTCAACAACGAGGTGC
>JAKFYF010000043.1 GCA_021731005.1 Hyphomonadaceae bacterium | reverse complement strand
GGAAGTGGTCGGACGCATCGGAGCGTAAGCCATGATCCAGATGCAAACCAATCTGGACGTCGCGGACAATAGCGGCGCCAAGCGCGTGATGTGCATCAAGGTGCTGGGCGGCTCCAAGCGCCGCTACGCCACCGTGGGCGACATCATCGTTGTCTCCGTGAAGGAAGCGATGCCCCGCGGCCGCGTGAAGAAGGGCGATGTCCGCAAGGCGATCGTCGTTCGCGTGTCGAAGGACATCAAGCGCAAGGATGGCTCCACCATCCGCTTCGATTCCAACGCCGCGGTTTTGATCAATCAGCAAGGCGAGCCGATCGGCACGCGTATCTTCGGACCGGTGCCGCGCGAACTGCGCGCGAAGAACCAGATGAAGATCATCTCGCTCGCGCCGGAGGTCCTCTAATGACTGCCCGCATCAAGAAGGATGACGTCGTCATCATCATCGCCGGCAAGGACAAGGGCCGTTCGGGCAAAGTCCTCAAGGTGATGCCGAAGGAAGAGCGCGTTGTGGTCGAAGGCCTCAATCTCGCCAAGCGCCACACCAAGCCGGACATCGCCCACCCGCAAGGCGGCGTGATTTCGAAGGAAGCGCCGCTCCACGTCTCGAACGTGGCGCTGCGCGATCCGAAGACCGGCAAGGCCACGCGCGTTGGCTTCAAGTTCGTCGGTGAAGGCAATGCGCGCCGCAAGGTTCGCATCGCGAAGGGTTCCGGAGTGCAGATCGATGTCTAAGGACCCGAAAGAGGCCCAAAAGGCGGAGAACATTGCCGCCAAAGCCGCGCGCAAAGCTGCCGCCGACAAGAAGGCCGCCGCGCCGCCAAAGCCGCGCGCGCCGAAGCCGGCCGATTACACGCCGCGCATGAAGGAGCGCTACACCCAGGCGATCCGCGCCAAGCTGAAGGAAGAGTTCAGCTACACCAACGAAATGCAGATCCCGCGTCTCGAGAAGATCGTGCTCAACATGGGCGTTGGTGAAGCCACGGCTGACTCCAAAAAGCTGACGTCCGCGATGGAAGCGCTGACCGCGATCGCCGGCCAAAAGCCGGTTGCGACCAAGGCCAAGAAGTCGATCGCGGCGTTCAAGCTGCGTGAAGGCATGTCGGTTGGCGCCAAGGTCACTTTGCGCAAGGACCAGATGTACGAATTCCTCGATCGCCTGGTCACCATCGCGCTGCCGCGCGTGAAGGACTTCCGCGGTCTGAACGGCAAGAGCTTCGATGGCCGCGGCAACTACGCCATGGGCATCAAGGAACACATCGTGTTCCCCGAGATCAACTACGACCAGATCGACCAAGTCTGGGGCATGGACATCGTCGTCTGCACCACCGCGCGCACCGACGATGAAGCCAAGGCCCTTTTGCGTGAATTCGATTTCCCGTTCCGGAACTGATCGCTGACGCGATCCACCCCAGAACGCATCGGGAGAGAAGAGAAGTATGGCGAAGACCAGTTCAATCGAACGCAACAAGAAGCGCGAGCGCCTTTCGAAGAAGTACGCTGCGCGCCGCGACAAGCTGCGCGCCGCCGCGCTGAACGAAGCCCTTCCGCTGGAAGAGCGCTTCGCCGCGCGCCTGAAGCTCGCCCAGCTGCCGCGCAACTCGTCGGCCACCCGCATTCGCAACCGTTGCGAACTCACGGGCCGCCCGCGTGCGTTCTATCGCAAACTCAAGCTCTCGCGGATCGCGCTGCGCGATCTGGCCTCCAAAGGTCAGATCCCCGGCATGGTCAAGTCGAGCTGGTAAGGGAGAGATCAGATGAACCTGAACGATCCCGTTGGTGATCTCATCACCCGCATCCGCAACGCGCAAATGCGCGGCCGCTCCAAGCTGACGACGCCCGCGTCGACGCTGCGCAACCGCGTGCTGCAAGTGCTGAAGGATGAAGGCTACATCCGCGACTTCCGTGACATCGAAAACGAGGGTCACAAGGAAATCGAGATCGAGCTGAAGTACTTCGAAGGCGCGCCGGCGATCCACGAGATCCAACGCGTGTCGAAGCCCGGCCGCCGCGTCTATTCGTCGATCAAGGATTTGCGCCTCGTCCGCAACGGCCTTGGCATCTCGATCATCTCGACCCCCAAGGGCGTGATGAGCGACGCCGCCGCGCGCGATGCGAACGTCGGCGGCGAAGTTCTCTGCGAGGTCTACTAAGATGTCCCGCCTCGGTAAAAAACCGATCCCCGCTCCCAATGGCGTCACCGTGACGGTGAAGGGCCAAGAGGTGAGCGTGAAGGGTCCGAAGGGCACGCTGAATTTCCGCGCGCATGACGACGTCGAAGTGTCGTTTGGCGACGGCGCCATCAGCGTGAAGCCGCGTCACGAAACCAACCGCGCTCGCGCGCTGTGGGGCACGACGCGCGCCGTCCTCGCCAACAATGTCAAAGGCGTCACCGAAGGGTTCGAGAAGAACCTGGAAATGACTGGCGTCGGCTATCGCGCGGCGATGCAGGGTAAGAACCTGCAGCTCAGCTTGGGCTACAGCCACGAGATCGTCTACCAGCCGCCGGAAGGCATCACGCTGGCGACCCCGAAGCCAACCGAAATCAAGGTCTCTGGCGTCGACCCGCAAGTCGTCGGCCAGGCTGCGTCGGAAATCCGTTCGTATCGTCCGCCGGAGCCCTACAAGGGCAAGGGCGTGCGCTATGCCGGCGAATACATCCGCCGCAAGGAAGGCAAGAAGAAGTAAGCCATGGTCCGGAAACTCAATCCCACCGAACGCCGCTCTCAGCGCAATCGCTCGCGTCTGAAGAAGAATGCCGGCGAGGGCCGTTTGCGCCTTTCTGTTCACCGCTCGTCGAAGAACATCTCGGCGCAAGTGATCGATGACATCAAAGGCGTCACCATCGCCGCCGCCTCTTCGCTCGAAGAAGCGGTCAAGGCGAAGGGCTCCAACAAGGACGGCGCCGCTGCTGTCGGCAAGTTGCTTGCCGAACGCGCGATCAAAGCCGGCCAGAAGAAGGTCGTATTCGATCGCGGCCGCTACAT
>JAKFYF010000059.1 GCA_021731005.1 Hyphomonadaceae bacterium | reverse complement strand
TCCAGGCAGCGCCGGCGACGCCGGATTCGAGTCCAAGCGCCATCAGCTGATGATAGGCGGGGTGGAACTCGACCTCGTCAATGCGCCGCCCAGAACGGTCGTACGGCTGAAACACCGGCGGCGCGCCGTTGGCTTGCGCGGCCCAGGCTTGCGTCTCAGCCGCGCCGACGCGCGCGCCGAGCGCCGAAAGGCGTTGGTGATGGGCTTGCGCGCCGGACCAGACGCAGGCGGATTTCAAGATCGCGTCGGCCTCGAACAGGTTCACGTCCTCGAGCGGCTCGGCTTGATTGAAGACTTCGTGGGTGGCGAGTTGGGTGCGGGGGCGACGATGCGCCATGGCGCGTGCTCCTTAGCAGGCTGAGGAAAAAGTCGCGCGCCTGAAATCGCGACGAATGATTCACTCTGTTGGCGAGATTGTCGATGGGGTGGCCCGAAATCACCGGAGCAGGTCGCGGGCCTACTCCAGCGATTGGAAGTCAATTCACGTGCGTAATTCACGGGACCTTGACGGCCAAGGTGACTACTATATAGCAGTCCTAATGACACTGCACGATCGACTCGCCGACGGGCTTGCTCGTCTTGCCGCGCTGGCGCGGCAAGACGATTGGCGCGTCGGCGAGGCAGAAGGGCTAACGCCCACACAAGGCGACATCCTGCGAACGTTGATCGCTCGTCCCGAAGGCATGCGGCTCACAATCATGGCGGCTCACCTTCAGGTGACGCAGCCGACGGCGAGCGACGCCGTCTCCGCCCTCGAGCGTAAGGGGCTGCTCGAAAAACTCGCCGACCCCGGCGACGGGCGCGCGGTGCTCTTGCGCGCCACCCGCAGCGGTCGCGCCCTCGCCAAGCGCTGGCCTTTGAGCTTCGGCGCTGTTGTTGGCGCGCTCTCACCGATAGATCAGGTGGCGCTGCTCGGGATCGTCTCGCGGGCGATCTTCAAGCTGCAACGTCAAGGCGCGATCCCAGCGCAGCGTATGTGCTTAACTTGTCGATACTTCGCGCCCAACACCCATCCCGGTAAGGCGCGCGCGCATCATTGCCGATTCATCGACTCATCCATCGGCGAAGGTGACCTCCGGATTGATTGCAGCGACCACGCGGAGGCTGCCTAAGTTTAAGAACTAAGAATTCGGATTTGGTTCCGAGCGGCGATCCCGCGCCGCCGCGATGCGCGGATAAGTGAATAGGAGTCCTAATAATGCAGAAAGCCACATTCTACCACGCCGGATGTTCGGTTTGTCTGTCGGCCGAACACCAGTTCGCCGCGGCGCTCGACCCTTCAAAGTTCACGGTCGAAGTCGTGAACTTCGCCGATGCGCCCCAGAGGATCGCGGAGGCGGAGAAAGCGGGCGTGGTTTCTGTCCCCGCCTTCGTAATCAACGGCGCGGCTTTTCACATCAATTTTGGCGCCTCTATGGCCGACGTGAAGGGGAGCAAGTGATGCGCCTGACAGCACTGATAGCCGCCACGACGCTCGCTTGGTTCGCAGCGAGCTGCACTAACACCCAACCGCAAGCCGAGCCCGCCGCCTCCCACGAGCACACAGGCGGCATCCGCGCTGAACGCTCCAGCGCCGTGCTTGCGCCGTTCGATATTGTCCATGCCAAGATCACCACTGACGGCAATGTCGCAATATTCCACATGGCTGTTTCTGGCCGCGCCGGCGAGGCGCTTCCGGCGGCCACCGGGCAATTCGCGGGCAGCGAAGTGTTTTCCTATGTTTGGCCGACGACGATCGATCCCTACGAGGTGGGATTCGAACGCGGCGCGGGCATCTTGGCGCTCGCGGTCACGGCGCATCCTGATTTCGACGATACGCCCCTGTTTGATGAATCGCGCGACGGCGACCGCAGCAATGACGGTGGGCTCTGGCACATGCATTGGGTCGTGCTCGGTCCCGACGCAGCGTGCGGCGAAGGTGCGTTGAAGGTGATCGATATCCCTGAAGGCCAGCGGCCCCGCTTGCCGCGCACCTGGCCTGGAGCGCCGATCCTGCTCGACAGTCCCGGCTGGCAGCCGACGCTCGACCGCGACACGGTGGAGGTCCGCGTGGCGTTCGACGCCATCGCCGCAGCCGAGCAAGCAGGCTTCGACGGCGTGACTGCGGGATTGCGCGTCAACGCGAGTGCGCACGCGCCGCTGCTGTGCGTGGCGAACGTGTTCGATGTCGCCTCCGGCGATCTCAGCCTGCCTGGCCGGACCAATCAGTGAAACGAGCGGCGGCGCGGCCTGCCAGCGGTCGCGCCGCCGCTTTCGCGATGGAGCAACGATGATCACGCCCACAAACGCGCCGGAATGGCGCACGGCCGAGTGGTTTAACACCACGACACCTCTTTCCCTTGCCAGTCTGCGCGGCAAGGTCGTACTGGCGGTTGCGTTTCAGATGCTGTGCCCTGGATGCGTGTCGCAAGGGCTGCCGCAAGCACAGCGCGTGCGCGAAGCATTTCCGGACCAGGAGATCGCCGTCATCGGCCTGCACACGGTGTTCGAACATCACGAGGCCATGACGCCGGTTTCGCTGAAGGCATTCCTTCACGAATACCGCGTGACTTTCCCCGTGGGCGTGGACGAGCCGGATCCGAACGGACCGATCCCATGCACGATGCGGGCCTATGAGATGCGCGGCACGCCAACGACGCTGCTGTTCGACCGCGAAGGCCGTCTCCAACGCCAGGTCTTCGGCCATTTGCCCGACCTCCAGCTAGGTGCAGAGCTTATGAAGCTAATCGGCGATGACGAACGTTTGCGGCAAGGTTAGCGCGGCCATCAGGGCTCTGATCAAGGAGGCCGTGCGTGACGACCGATTGTCACACGCCTGCGATCCTGAATCGTTGATGCAGCAGAGCCGCAGGGATTGCGCCATTTCTGCTAGGATAGGGGATCAACACACATGAAATTGGCGGTCGCCATTCGCCATGTTCACTTCGAGGATATTGGTGCGCTTGCGCCGGCGATCCACGCAGCGGGATACGAGGTCCATTACTGTGATGTCGGGGAGCAAGATTTATCTTCGCTTGATCCGTTG
>JAKFYF010000207.1 GCA_021731005.1 Hyphomonadaceae bacterium | reverse complement strand
CCGTCCCTTCTGGAATTCCGAGAATCTCAGCCGCTTCGCGGTAAGTGAATCCCTCGATCTGCACCAGCGTAATCACACTCCTTTGTTCGTCGGGCAGCGCCCCGAGCACCTGGAGCGCCTTCGACAAAGTGAGCGCGGCGTCCATCGCGTCGCGCCCGTCAATTCCTGGCGCGTCCGCGTCGGGGTCGCTCACAACAATCCGTTCGCGTACGCGCCTCGACCGGACCTGGTCGATCCACAGGTTTTGCGCGATACGAAATACCCAGCTGTCCAGCCTGGTGCCGGGGCGCCATTGTTCAAGCCGCCGCAACGCCCGTTCAAGCGCGTCTTGCACCAAATCGTCCCCGTCCGCCCGTGAGCCCGTAATGGCGAGCGCAAAGCGCCGCAGACGAGGTATGAGCTTCATCAGTTCCGCCCGGGCCTCCCCACTCGGCCCTACCTCGCTTGGATCGACCATCGCTTGCTTCCACAACGTGTCCCGGCGGAGAATCCATCCAAGCTCCAACTGGAATTTGCTGTCTGGCGGGGGATGAGTCCACGCCCGCCGACCGTTATGGTGTAAGGGATCGAACGGATTGGGCGCCAAACTTGAAACATGAGACGAAACTTCTCCGGGCGGCGCTGCTGTCATTTCTGGCGCTCGTGAGTGTTGGGTTTGCTGGGCCGGGCCCGCTTCCAGGGCCGGCGGGTGGCGGCGAGGCGCAGGCGCAAACTGGTCAACATCAAGCGCGTGACCGACATCCCCAGCGGCGGCGCGCGCGGGCGCGCCATCGCCTGGCGGAATGGCGCGAGCACATGCAGGAGCGGCGGCGCGCCCATCCCGAGCGGTTCGACAGGGGCCGGCGCGGCGAGAACGTGCTGCGCGCGCGCATCCTGGCGATAAACCCGACCCGCGCCGCCATGGTGCGGGCGCGGGCGATGAATTTCGCGCTCGTGCGCGTCGCCCAAACCGAGGATGTCGGCGTGCGCATTGTCGTGCTGCGGGCGCCGCGCGGGTTATCGACGCAGGAGGCGCTCGACATGCTGCAGGCCGCCGACCCCGGCGGGATCTATGATTTCGATCACGTCTACGACCCCTCGGGTGGTCAAACCGGCGGCGGCGCCGGGGCGGCGCCGCCGGCCGCCAATGGCGCCGGCGTGCGCATCGGCATGATCGACGCCGGCGTCGCGCTCGATCATCCGGCCCTCAGCGGCGCGAACATCCAGTCGCGCTCATTCACCGGTGAGACGAATATCGCGCCAAGCGCGCACGGCACGGCGATCGCCTCGCTCCTGGTGGGCGACGACGGGGCGTTCCACGGCGCCGCCCCCGGCGCGCAACCCTACGCGGCCGATGTTTTCGGCGAGAGCATCGAAGGCGGCTCGGCCGAGGCGATCGCCAACGCCTTGGCATGGATGGCGCGCGAGAACGTGGTGGTGGTGAATATTAGCCTGACTGGACCGCGCAACCGCGTACTTGACGCGGTGTGCCAAGCCATGATTGCGCGCGGCATGATTCTGGTCGCGGCCGCCGGCAATGACGGGCCGACTTTTCCGGTTGCGTTTCCCGCCGCTACGCCGGGCGTCATCGCCGTCACCGCGGTCGATGCGGAAAACCGGGTCTACCTTTCCGCCAATCGCGGGCCGCAGATCGCGTTTTCCGCGTATGGCGTGGAAGTTGAAGCGGCGATGGACGATGGCGATTACGACGCGGTGTCGGGAACCTCGTTCGCGGCGCCGATTATTGCGGCGGCGCTGGCGCTTCGGGTTCGCAGCGCCTCCACACCCGAGCAAGCGATTACATCGTTGTCGCCGAGCGTGGTCGATCTTGGCGCGCCAGGCCGCGATCCGATTTACGGCCTCGGCTTGGTGACCCAATCCGGCGCGTGGTCGCGTTAAAGTCGCGCGCTTTCATCGTCTCGCATGGATGGAATTCACGCTGCGCTTCGTTGTCTCAGTGCAGGGACTATCGAAAGGGAAACTCAGATGTCGTTCACCAAGATGCTGATGGCCACGGCGGCGCTGGCTCTGACGATTGGCATGTCAGCCGCCGACGCACACCCCCGACGCCACCACCACCACCACGGCAATCCTCCGGGCCCAGTTGGCGGGCCGGGCACCGATTGGCGCAATCCCCCTGGCCCTGTTGGCGGCCCCGGCGCGTCGCCCTTCTACCGCGGTTGGCATTACCGCGCTTGGCGCGGGCATAATTATTACTGGCATCCGCAACGCCTCTGCTGGTACCTGCCCGACAACGATTCCAACCCGCCCGGCCCAGCTGGCGGACCGGGCACCAATTGGGAAAATCCCCCAGAGCCGGCGGGCGGCGCTGGCGCCTCGCCGGATCGCAACCGCTGCCGCTGAGCGTTCGCCGCGGCGGGGTCGTGACGACTCCGCCGCAGCCTGCCCCACACAAAGCAGCCTGCCCCACACAAAACAGTCGCGCGGCAACGCCACCTGAAGGGTGCGTGCGCGGTCGTGCCGACCACCTTGCCCGCGCCGGAGGCCTCCATGGAATTGTTGTATTCGTTCGCCGGAGTGACCGGCGCGCTGTGTTGTGTGGGCATGTACGCGGCGGTCAGCGTCAGTCGCATCAGCGCCGAGCGACCGCTTTTCTTCATCGTCAACGGCGTTGGCGCGCTGCTTGTGATGCTGGGCGCATGGCATAGCTTTGACTTGGGCGATTTGGGTACGATCAGCCAAGAACTTACTTGGACCCTGGTCAGCGTCATCGGCGCGGTCAGAGCGCAGGTCGCTGGAGGTAAATGAACGGGAAGATGACATACCGGGCCGAATGTCAGCTTTCGGACGGCCTAATCCCTACGAGCGGAAAGTCGGCTCATGGGATTTTTCGCTCACCCGCGACACGCCATTGAAGCCCGCCGCGCGCTGAGACTTCCAGCGAGCGAACCGTCGGGAAACGCATCGAAACGCAATCGCCGATTTTCGTCGGTTGGGACCCCGCTGGGACCCCAGTTACTTTTGACGCTCTGCGGGACCCGGAATCTTAAGCTAAGTCGTTGATTTTATGGCGCGCCCGGAGGGATT
>JAKFYF010000253.1 GCA_021731005.1 Hyphomonadaceae bacterium | reverse complement strand
GGGATAACGACCGCCGTCACCATGGCCTCGCGCCGCCCGACCGTGAACCAGATCAAGGCCACGATGGAGAGCGTGGCGAGACCTAAGTGGAACAAAAGTTCATTGGCTTTCTCGTTGGCGGTTTCGCCGTAATTGCGCGTGACCGCGACCTCGACGCCGTCGGGTATGAGCAGCCCTTCCAGCGCATGCAGGCGCCGCTCGACCGCCTGCGAAACCAAGACCGCATTGGCGCCGTCGCGCTTTGCGATGGCGAGGCTGACCGCCGGCGCGACGCGCTGGTCTTCGCCGTCGCGGGTGAAGCGCCAGACGCGCGCCTGATCCTCACGGGGACCGAGCGTCACTTCGGCGACATCGCGAATATAGACGCTGCGGCCATCGGCGGCTCGAACAGTGATGAGCCCAATTTCGCTCGGGTCGTCGAGCGTCTGTCCGACCACGGTCGAGGACGTTCCCTCGCGGCCACGCAGATCGCCGCCCGGGAAGGACCTATTGGCATCGCGCACAGCTTCGATGAGCTGCCCCAGCGGCACGCCATAAAGCGCGAGCCTTCCGGGATCGGGCGCGATGCGGATTTCCTGCGCTCGGCCGCCGACAATGAACGTGAGGCCGACATCCTCGACCTTCATCAGTTCGCTTTGTAGTTCGTCGGCCACCCGATAAAGCGCGCCGTCGTCCCAGCGGTCGGCGGCTTCAGCGGTCGGCGACAACGTGATTACCATGATCGGCACGTCATTGATGCCGCGGGCGACGATCTGCGGCTCCGGAACGCCGACCGGGATGCGGTCGTAATTGGCGCGGATTTCTTGCTGGATGCGCACGATGGCGTCGTCTGGGTCCGTGCCGACCAGAAAACGCGCCGTCACCAAAACGCGATCATCTTCGCTCTGGCTGTAGACGTGCTCGACGCCTTCGACGCCTTTGACGATGGTCTCCAACGGCTTGGTGATCAGTTCGACCGCGTCCGGTGCGCGCAAGCCGTCGGCGCGCACGCTGATGTCAACCAGCGGTACAGAAATCTGAGGCTCCTCCTCGCGCGGGATCGTGAACAGCGCGAGCAGGCCCAGCGCCAACGCCGTCAGCAGGAAGAGCGGCGTCAGCGGTGAACGGATCGTGCCCTTTGTCAGAGCGCCGGAAATACCAAGGCTCATGCGCCAGGCCCAGGCGCCACGACGACGTCTCCGGCGGATAGGCCCGACAATATCTCGACGCCGTCAGGCAGTGCGTCCGTGGGGAGCGCGGCGCCACGCTGCACCGGCGCATCGATCACCGCCCCGCCCTCGCGAACCAATCGGACGTAGTCGACGCCAAAGCGCGTCACAATGTATCGTGCAGGCACAATGATCGCTTCGCGCTCGCCAGTGGGTATCAACACGCGAACGCGCGCGCCGACGAATTCGCCCTCAAGATTGGCGGCATCGAGGTCAGCCATAACGCGACCATTCTCGATTGCTGGATAGACCTGACGCACCCTCACACTTCGGGGCGCCTCACCGTCATCGGCGCCAAGTATGCGGATGTCCTGGCCTTCGCGGAGGAACGCTGCTTGAGCCTCGGGCAGCTCAAGGCGCAACACCCGCGCGCCCGTGGCGATCGCCACAACCACTTCGCCCGGCATGACCACCGCGCCTTGCGGGATCGGCGCGCGCGTGACACGCCCATCCGCCGGCGCAAGCACCCGCCCATGCGCATCCGCCGCTGCGAGCGCGCCGCGCTGGGCCCGCGCCGCGCGCAGATTGGCCTCGGCCGCGTCTGCTTCCGCCCGCACCTGATCGAGGCGCGCCTGCGCATACCAGCCTTCGTCAAACAAGGCTTGCGTCCGGCGCAAGTCCGCGCGCGTTCGCACCGCTGTCGCCTCGGCCGCCGCCACGCTGGCCGCGCCCGCTTGTGCTTCGAGCGCGAGCCGCTGATCGCTGATCACCGCAACCAGCTGGCCGCGCCGTACCTGATCGCCTTCGCGCACCAGCAATCGCGTCAGCGTGCCGCCAATGCGGGCGCGGGCATCGCCGACATCGCGGCTCGTCAACACGGCGGCTACGGTTTTGTAATCCGGAGCCTGTTGCTGGGCGATAACGTATTGCTCGCCCACCTCTTGCCGCGCTGCTTCTTGGGCCGCCTCGGGACGCCCACAGGACGCCGCTAGCGCCAGGGCGGCGAGCGAAATGTAAAGCGCTCTCATCATGCCCTCTCTTGCGCAGCCTCGCTGTCACCTACCCATTTGACCTTGAGGAAAATCAAGGCTCATCGCCGGGCGCGTGTGAAACTGAATACTAGCCTATTGCGCCCTTGTTCGTCTATGCGCATGTTCTAATATATTGATCGAGGCGCTGAGCCTCAAGGAGGAGAAAATGGCGACCATCGCGATCCTCGGCGCCGGCCTCGGCGGGGTGCTGGCGGCCTATGAAGTCAAGGCCGAAGCGCGGCCCAAGGACAAGGTTGTGCTCATCTCCCAGGGCGACACCTACCATTTTGTCCCCTCAAACCCCTGGGTGGCGGTGAACTGGCGCAAACGCGCCGCCATCGAGGTGAACCTGCCGCCCATCATGAAGCGCAAGGGCATCGAGTTCGTCTCCGCCGGGGCCAAACGCGTGCACCCCAGCGAGAACCGCATCGAACTCAACGATGGTGCATCGCTCGCCTACGATTATCTCGTTATCGCCACGGGGCCCGATCTCGCATTCGATGAGATCGAGGGCTTAGGACCTGGGCGCTTCACCCAATCCATCTGTCATGTCGATCACGCCGAACGTGCGGCCACGGCCTTCGACGCCTTCTGCGAAGCGCCAGGGCCGATTGTCATCGGCGCGGTTCAAGGCGCTTCGTGCTATGGGCCAGCCTACGAGTTTGCGATGATCCTCGATACCGAGCTGCGCCGGCGCAAGCTACGCGATCAGGTGCCGATGACGTTCGTCACCGCCGAACCCTATATCGGCCATTTGGGCCTCGACGGGGTCGGCGACACCAAGGGCCTACTCGAAAGCGAAATGCGCGACCGCCACATCAAATGGATCACCAATGCGCGGGTCACGAAGGTGGA
>JAKFYF010000181.1 GCA_021731005.1 Hyphomonadaceae bacterium | reverse complement strand
CGCACCGCGCCATCTTCCAAATCGGCGATCGCTCCATCCTGCGCCACGATCGCGCGAGCGAGGGGATTCTTTTCCAGCTCGTCACAGCTTCGGGTGCGTGAATGAAACGCGACGCGAAACGCTTCGTGCATCTCGTTCGGCGCCCAAACTTCCGAGCACGGAGTCTCACCCCACCCCCTCCCCCCTCCCCTCTAGGGGAGGGGGATTTCGCGTCCTCGACGTCGGGTGCGGCTCCGGCGTGCTCGCCATCGCCGCGGCCAAGCACGGCGCACATGCGCTCGCCATCGAGATCGATCCTCGCGCGGCCGCGATTGCGCGCATCAACGCCAAGCAAAACCACGTCGCGCAACGCATGCGCGTGGTCGCCGGCGATGGCGCCCGCTTCATCGCGCGCCAGCGTTTCGATCTGGTGTTCGCCAACATCCTGATGCGGCCGCTGATCCGGCTGGCGCCGAAACTGGCCGCCGCGACCGCGCCGGGCGGCGCGCTCATTCTCTCTGGGCTATTGCGTTCACAGGCGCCGCTGGTGCGCGAGGCCTATGCATCGCGCGGCATGGTGCTCATCCGGCAAATACCGAAAGAGGCGTGGATGACTTTGGTGTGGAGGAAGGGATTGGGGCTTGAAGAATAGATGGCGCCGTCACCTCCCGTACACATTAACTGCGTACCAGCAGCGTTCCGCCGCGCAGCGCGGCAGATCTACTTCGACCTCATAGCCGCCCGTGAACGGCACGCGCACCAACATCTCCGAAGCGCCCGCCCCTGCCGGCGCTTGCGCCAAGCGCGCGCCGTTTGCATCGAACAGCGCCAGGCGCGGCGCGGCGCAGTTTCCGTCGCAAACCCCGACCACGCGATAATCCTGCCCCGCGCGCAGCGTCAGCGGGATGCGCCGCGTCTCACCCGCGCCCATGCCGCCGGAGAAAGGGCCAGCACCGTGAACATAGGCGCGCTCGGCCAGCGCCGACTCGGCGCGAGCCAGCTTCTGGGCCAGTTCGCGCGCGAACGGATCGGGCACTTGCGCCGCAGCTGGCGCCGCAAATAGCGCCAAGGCCGCCAAGACCGCCGCCAGCATTGCTCCGCACGCCGCCATTACTTGCTCCGGGGTCAAAAAAACCGGCGCCGCCCCTTAAACCTCACCCGCAAAGGCTCTAGACTCAAGGCCCTGAACCCGCCCTGAACTTCGCCCAAAGGATGTATGCAACGTGTTCCAGACCTATGACGAACCCGGCGGCCCGGCGCTTGGCCGCAAACATCTGCCGCAATTGCGCAAAGCGGTGAAGAGCGCCGGCCTCGACGGCTTCGTCGTGCCGCACGAAGACGAATGGCAGAACGAATACGTGCCTCCCGCCTATGACCGGCTGGCCTGGACGACGGGTTTCACCGGCTCAGCCGGCGCAGCTGTTGTGTTCGCCGAGCACGCGGCGATCTTCACCGACGGTCGCTACACCCTGCAGGTGCGCGCGCAGGTCGACGGGAATTTGTTCGAGTACCTCGACCTCGTCGATGGCGGCCCTGCGGCCTACCTGCGCGAGCGCGCGCCAAAGAGCGCCAGAATTGGCTACGATCCCAAACTGCACAGCCCCGATAGTCTCGATAAATTGCGCAAGGCGGCGCTAGACGCCGGCGCCGAGCTTGTCGCCGTTGCGCGCAATCCGATTGACGCGATCTGGAACGACCGCCCGCCCATCCCGATGGCGCGGGTCGAGCCGCAGCCGGAGAAGTTTACCGGCGAAAGCGCGGCGTCGAAGCGGCGCCGTCTGGGCGCTGGGCTCGCCGAGGAAAAAGCCGACGCGGTCGTGATCACCTCCCCCGCCTCGCTGGCGTGGCTGTTCAACATTCGCGGCGGCGACGTTTCGCGCACGCCTCTGCCACTGGGCGAAGCGATCCTGCGCGCCGATGGCGCGGCTGATCTGTTTCTGGCGGAAGAGAAAGTGACGTCGCAATTGCGTCAGTGGCTTGGCAATGAAGTCGTGGTGCGGCCCTCGCGCGAACTGGCGCCGGCGCTGGCGGAACTCAAAGGCAAACGCGTGCGGCTCGACCCGGCGAGCGCTTCGGCCTGGTATTTCGAGCAATTGAAGACGGCCGGCGCGGAGATCGTGAAGGGCCAGGACCCGGTGGTGCTGCCGCGCGCGTGCAAGAACGAGGCGGAGATCGAAGGCACGCGCATAGCCCATCGCCGCGATGGCGCGGCAGTCTCGCGCTATCTGCACTGGGTGGCAAGCGAGGCTCAGACTGGAAAAATCGACGAGATCAGCGCCTGCAGGAAGCTTGAGGAATTCCGCCAAGCCACAGGCGCGCTCAAGGACCTCTCCTTCGATTCCATTTCCGGCGCCGGCCCCAATGGCGCGATTGTGCATTATCGCGTTTCCAAGAAAACCAACCGGCGGCTCGCGCGCGGTTCGCTGTTCCTGATCGATTCCGGCGCGCAATATCTAGACGGCACCACCGACATCACCCGCACCATCGCCATCGGCCGCCCCAACAAGGAAATGCGCGAGCGCTTCACGCGCGTGCTCAAGGGCCACATCGCGCTCTCGCGCGTGCGTTTCCCAAAGGGCACGACCGGACATCAACTCGATGCGCTGGCGCGGATGTCGCTTTGGGAAGCGGGCCTCGATTACGATCACGGCACCGGCCACGGCGTCGGTTCCTATCTCGGCGTGCACGAAGGCCCGCAGCGCATCGCCAAATGGGTCAACACCCAGCCGCTCGAACCCGGCATGATCGTCTCCAACGAACCCGGCTATTACAAAACCGGCGGCTACGGCATCCGCATCGAGAATTTGCAAGTGGTGACGCCAGCGGCCGATGTGCCTGGCGGCGAACGGCCGATGTTGGGCTTCGAAACGCTGACGCTAGCGCCGATCGACCGCGCGCTGGTGGTGAAGGCGCTGCTGACGAAGGAGGAACGCGACTGGCTGAACGCCTATCACGCACGCGTGCGCGAAGTGATTGGCGTGCAGCTGGAGGGGGAGGCGAAGGCTTGGTTGGAGGGGGCGACGGCGGCGTTGTGAGGTGATTAGCGTCCCTTCTCCCC
>JAKFYF010000179.1 GCA_021731005.1 Hyphomonadaceae bacterium | reverse complement strand
ATTCGCTGGTCACCGGCCGCGCCGCCGAAAACGGCGGCTCGGCCCAGCCGGGCCTTTCTCCCGCCGAGGTCGAGCTGTGCTTCAGCTACGCGACCGAGGATTGGGCGCTTGACCTGGGCGGCGCCCCCGTCTAGCCCGCCGCGATGTGGCCTGTGATGCTGGAATTCGTCAGCGGCGTCGTGGTCGCCTTTCTAGTGAGCCTGGCGGGTTGCCGCGCGCTCATGCTGGCGGGACCGCTCGATCACCCGGACAACGCGCGGAAAGTACAGACGCGCCCAACGCCGACGAGCGGGGGCCTCGCCATCGGTCTTGGTTTTGCGCTGGGGCTGCTGGTTCTTTCCTTCTGGTCGGAATCCTGGCGCGGCGCGCTCGACGGGGAAGGCGTGAGCCTGCTTTCGCCAGCGGCGGTCTGCGCGTTCGCTTTTTTGATGATTGGTTTCTTCGACGATGCGCGCCCGATCGGCGCCGGGATCAAGCTGATCTTGTTCAGCGCGGTTTCGCTCGTCGCGAGCACCATGATCGGCGTGATCGATGTGCTGCCGTTCGGGGTCGAGATGCAGCTGCGACTTCCTTTCGCGGTTGGGTTATTCGGAACCACGCTTTGGGTGTTCGTGCTAGTCAATTGCGTGAACTTCATGGATGGCGCCAACGGGTTGGCGATGGGATCGGTGGCCATCGGCTTACTTGGGCTTGCGGTGATCGCCACCGATTCGGGCTCGGCGAGCGGCGCCGCGATCTGCTTGTGCTGTGCGGCCGCGCTGGCCGGGTTTCTGGTCTGGAACGTGCCCAACGGCGCATTGTTCGCCGGCGATTCCGGGGCCTTGTTCGCGGGCGCGGTGGGCGCGTTCGCCTCCCTTCTGGTGATGCGTGAAACCGGCCTTAGCCCATTCGTACCGCCGCTGTTGTTTCTCCCATTGTTGGCCGACGCATTGCTGACCCTGGCTTGGCGCGCGGCGCGCGGCCATTCGCTGTTGGATGGCCATTCCGAACACGTCTATCAGATCGCCTTGCGCGCGAACTGGACCCACAAGCGGGTGGCGTTCGCCTATTGGGCCGCGACCGCGGTCTGCGTCGCCGCCGCCTTCGCCGCCGCCCGCGATCCCACCCAGCTTTCGCCGGTGATTGTGCTCGCCGCCTTGGCCGCGCTCACGCTGCTGGTTTCCTGGGCGGTGCGCAGGCACGCCGTGGCGATGGGCATCGCCGAAGTCTAGTGCGCGCGTTCGACGACAAAATCGGCGAGGTCGCTCAGGGCTTCGCGATAGGCGTTTGCGGGCAGTTGCGAAAGCGCCTGGCGCGCCGCGTTCGCATGCGCGCGCGCGGCGTCCAGGGTGAGCGCGATGGCGTTGTGGCGCCTCAGCAGCGCGAGCGCGCGGACAAAATCCTCTTCGCCGCGCTCGCCGCTGACCACTCGCCGCCAGAAGGCGCGCTCGGCCTCATCGCCAGCGTCGCGCGCGAACACCACGGGCAGGGTGACCTTGCCTTCCTTGAAGTCGTCGCCCGTGTTCTTGCCCATGGTGGCGGCGAGGCCGCCATAATCCAGGGCGTCGTCCACCAATTGGAAGGCAAGGCCAAGCTCGCGCCCGAAGGTCTCCAGCGCGATCGCCTCTTGGCCCGGCCTTCCGGCTGCGACCGCGCCCGCTCTCGCCGCGGCCGCGAACAAGGCTGCCGTCTTGGCGGCCACGATCTCCATGTAACGCGCGCGCGAAGTGTCGGCGTCGTTGGCGGCGGCGAGCTGCATCACTTCGCCCTCGGCGATGACGCTCGCGGCGCGCGCGAGAATATCGAGCACCATGATGTCGCCGGTCTCGACCATCAGATTGAACGAACGCGCGAACAGGAAGTCCCCGACCAGCACGCTGGCCGAATTGCCCCAGATCAGATTGGCCGACCTTTTGCCGCGCCGCATCGCTGAAATGTCGACGACATCGTCGTGCAACAATGTCGCCGAGTGAATGAATTCGACCGCCGCAGCGAGTTTTCGCGGCCCGTCGCCCCCCCCGCCCAGGAGCCGGGCGGCAGCAAGCGTGATCAGCGGGCGGATGCGCTTGCCGCCGGCGTCGATAAGATGAGCGGCCAAATTGGGGATCACCCCCACGGGGCTGCTCATATGCCGGTGGATCAGCGCATCGACGGCGGCGAGATCTTCAGCCAATAGCGTGGCCAGCCGGTCGACCGCATTGGGCCCCGGTGCGTTTGTCATGGCTTGTCCCGAAGCCGGTCCCAAGGGGCCTCCGCTTGACCTGTGCGTGTGGCAAACGATGGTGACAGGGCGCGCGCGGGTCAAGTTCAGGCCCGCCCGCGCGCGGAAGGGTCGCATGTGACAGAGCCGGAAACCACCGAGGACGCGGTGCTGGGTGGGCGGCTGCGCATTCGCCAGCCCGCGCGCGGCTATCGGGTCAATCTGGACACGATGTTACTTGCCGCCGCCGTGGAGGCCAAACCCGGCGCGCACTTGATGGAGGCGGGCTGCGGAATCGGCGCAGCGCTGCTCGCCGTCGCGTTGCGAATGCCCGGCGCGACCTTGGCGGGAATCGAACGCGATGCGAACATGGCTGCGATCGCACGCGAAAATGTCGCCCTGAACGCGATGGGCGATCGCGTGGAAATCGTCACAGGCGATGCTTTGGAACGAAGTGCGAATTGGGGCGTGTTCGACGGCGTGTTTTTCAATCCCCCGTTCGACGAACCCGGCGAAGGCCGCGCGCCGGGGCCGACGCGCGCGTACGCCCACGTCACTGACGCGCCCATCGATGCCTGGGTCGCGGCGCTCGCCGACCGGCTGCGCGGCGGCGCGCCGCTGACTTTGATCCACCGCGCCGCGAAACTGGCCGAAATCCTCGCCGCGTTTGAGGGCCGGCTCGGCGGCGTGGAAATCATCCCGATACACCCGCGCGCGGGCGAACCCGCAAAGCGCGTCTTGGCCCGCGCCCGCAAAGGCTCACGCGCGCCGCTGCGCCTGCTGCCGGGCTTGACCCTGCACGATGCCTCAGGCGCGAAGTACACGCCGGTGGTAGAGGCGCTGCTGCGCGGGGAGGGGGAG
>JAKFYF010000351.1 GCA_021731005.1 Hyphomonadaceae bacterium | reverse complement strand
AGCCCGCCATAGAAGGCGATCTCGCGCGTGTGCATGCGGTCGTAAACAACGCCCACGCACAAGAAGAGCGCTCCCGAGATGATCCCGTGCGACAGCATCTGGAAGATCGCGCCCTGCACGCCCTGCATATTCCCCGAGAACATGCCGAGGGTTACGAAACCCATGTGCGCCACCGAGGAATAGGCGATCAGCTTCTTCATGTCGGTTTGCCGGAACGCCACCAGCGAGGCCCACACGATCGCTACTACCGAGAGCGCAAACATGAACGGCGTGAAGAAATGCGACGCCTCGGGAAACATGGGCAGTGAAAAGCGCAAGAAGCCGTAGCCGCCCATTTTCAGAAGGATCGCCGCCAGCACGACCGACGCGGCGGTAGGCGCTTCGACGTGGGCGTCAGGCAACCAGGTGTGCACCGGCCACATCGGCAGCTTCACCGCGAAGGACGCGAAGAAAGCGAGCCAGAGCCAGATTTGCAGGTCGGCGTCGAACCCGGTTTCGCGCGCGTAGGCGGTGAGGCCCTCGATGCTGCTCGTGCCCGCGATGGCGATCATCGCCACGATCGCCACCAGCATCAGCAGCGATCCGAGTAGCGTGTAGAGGAAGAATTTGAACGCGGCGTAGACGCGCCGGGCGCCGCCCCACACCCCGATCAGAATGAACATCGGGATGAGGCCGCCCTCGAAGAAGAGGTAGAACAAGACGATGTCCTGGGCGCAGAAAACGCCGATCATCAGCGTCTCCAGCAGCAGGAACAGGATCATGTAGCTCGCGACCTGCTTCTCGATGCCCCAGCTGGCGATGATGCAGAGCGGGGTCAGAAACGTGGTCAGCAGGATGAGCGACATCGACAGCGAGTCGACGCCGAGGCTGTAGGAAAGCCCGAACGCCCAGGGAATTTCCTCGCGCAGCTGGTAGGCCGGATTGCCCGCATCGAACACCAGAAGCGCCAGAAGCGAGACCACGAACGTCGCCACGGTGACGATCAATGTCAGCGTACGGACACCGCGATCGAACCCCGGATTCTCGCCGACCTGCATCCAACGCGCCGCCAGCACCCAGAACGCGCCCGCCGCCGGCAGGAAAGTGACGATCGAAAGCAGCGGCCAAGCGCGCACGAAATCGGCGGCGCCGGCGAGGAGTTCGCTCATCGCCCGCCTCCCATGCCGGCGAAGATCGCATAGGCGCCGAACCCGATCGCGGCGATCAGCATAATGAAGCTGTAGTGATAGACGAACCCGGTTTGCAGCTTGCGCACCTGGCGTGAAGCGAAGCGGGAAGTGGCGGCAACACCGTCAGGCCCCAAGCCGTCGATGATTTTCTGATCGCCAACCTTCCAGAACAGATCTCCAAGCGCGCGCGCGCCCTTGACGAAGATGAAATCATAAATCTCGTCGAAGAACCATTTGTTGTAGAGAAAGGCGTGCGCGGGGCCCTTGGCCAACGCCTTCGACGCGCCGGGCTTCCAAAGATAGAACACGATCGCAAGCAGAAAGCCCGTAAGGCTCACCACGACCGGGGCCCAGATCACCCAGGTCGGAAATTCGTGGCGCTCGCCGTGCGCAAGCGGCAGCGCGTGGTCCCAGAAGTTTTCCGCCTGCGCTCCCAGGAAGTATGGCGCAAACAGCCAACCAGCAAAGATCGCGCCCGCCGCCAGCACGAACAAAGGCGCAAGCATGATCCACGGCGATTCATGCGCAGGCGCTGCACCATCGGACCGCGCGTCTCCAGACGCGCTTGCATGCGAGCCCGCATGCGAGCCTGGAGGCTCGCGGTCCAGCTCTTCGTGATGCGCATGCGGATTGGGCCGGAACTTGCCCTCGAACGTCATGAACGCGAGCCGCCAGGAATAGAAGCTCGTAAGCAATGCCGCACTCACCCCGCACCAGAACGCAAACTGCGCGCCGATGCCGTGCGAGCCGTAGGCGGCTTCGATAATCGCGTCCTTGGAATAAAAGCCCGCGAACCCGCCGAGGCCTGGGATGCCCGCGCCGATCAGCGCCAATGTGCCGATGGTCATCATCGCCCAGGTGATCGGCATCGGTTTGCGGACCCCGCCCATATAGCGCATGTCCTGTTCGTGGTGGAGCCCGGTGATCACCGAGCCAGCGCCGAGGAACAAGAGCGCCTTGAAGAAGGCGTGGGTGAACAGGTGAAACATCGCCGCGTTGTAGGCGCCGACGCCGGCGGCGAAGAACATGTAGCCGAGCTGCGAGCAGGTTGAATACGCCACCACCCGCTTGATGTCGTTCTGCGCCAAGCCAACAGTCGCCGCAAACAACGCCGTAGTCGCGCCCACGATGGTGACAAAACCCGAGGCGTACGGCGCCAAGTGATAGAGTTCCCCGAACCGGCACACCATGAACACGCCGGCCGTCACCATGGTGGCGGCGTGGATCAATGCCGACACCGGGGTCGGACCCTCCATCGCGTCAGGGAGCCAGACGTGCAGGAAGAATTGCGCGCTCTTGCCCATCGCGCCGATGAACAGCAACGCCGAGACAATCTCGACCGCCCGAACGCTGAAATCGCCGATGCTCAGCATCCTATTGGGATCGGCGGCGGCGGCGTGAAAAATCGCGTCAAACTGGATCGAGCCGTAACAGAAGAACGCCGCCATGATCCCGAGCGCGAAGCCGAAATCGCCGATGCGGTTGACGATGAAGGCCTTGATCGCCGCGTCATTGGCGCTGCGTTTGTGATACCAGAAACCGATCAGCAGATACGAGGCGACGCCCACCCCCTCCCAGCCGAAGAAGAGCTGCAGCAGATCGTTGGCCGTCACCAGCGCGAGCATCGCGAAGGTGAAGAACGAGAGATACGAGAAGAAGCGCGCGCGATGCGGATCCTCGGCCATGTAGCCGATGGAATAGACGTGCACCAGGAAGCTCACCGTGTTGACCACGACGAGCATCACCGCGGAAAGCGCATCGATGCGCACGCTCCAGGTGGAGGAAAAGCCCGCAACATCGACGAAGCGGAACAGTTCGATCGTGCGCTCGCGCCCCTCGCCCCACACGAAGTCGGCAAAGATCGGCAGCGACA
>JAKFYF010000260.1 GCA_021731005.1 Hyphomonadaceae bacterium | reverse complement strand
ATCCTACGTCTTTCGAAGCCCCTGTTTGGCCGAGTCACAGTCCGGCGTCTTGCGTTCGCGCAAAGCGGGGGTCGTCAGGCGTGTGCTCAAATGGCCCGGCAGGAAACGGAAGAGCCGCATCATTAAGGCTGGCCCAACCTGGATGGTCGTCGCCGACGGCGCCCGCGGGCGCTTATTCGAGCAGCTGCGTCCCGGCGCAGCGCTAGTCGAACGCGAGTCGTTTGCGCGCCGTGCTGAACCCGCGGCGCAATCGCGCGATCGGCTGGCGCGCACTCATGATCGCACCGGTTCCGCCCGCCACGCGATCGAACCGCGCGAGTCCCCGCACGAGGCCGCCGAGCGCGCCTTTCTCGACGATGTAGGCAAAGAGCTTGCCCGCTACGCACCGGCCGCGCGCGTTTAACCGTTTGGTGTTGTGCGCGCCGCCAAGGGCGATGGGAGAATTGCGTCAGACGCTGCGGCGCAAACTGCGCACAGAAACCGGCGCCGTGCTGAAGGACATTGTCGACCGGCCACAGGCCGAGATCATGGCGTTGTTGCAAGCTGAATTGTCGTCGCCGCCGGGCTGAGGCGCCTTGCTCGGCGTCAGAACTGAATGTGCATGATTGCGGCGTAGGCGAGCGCGCCCGCCGCCGCGACCGAGACGCCGCTTAGTGCCAACAGCAATCCATCGCGCACCGTCACGCCAAGACCAAACAGAGTGATGGCGATGCCGGGCGCGAGGGGCGCGATCGGCACGAGCGCCAACGGAAATGTCAGGAGCGCGGCAAGCACGCACGCGGCGGCGCCGACATTGATGAGTGGCGGATCGGCTAGGAACGTGAAGCGCGGCGCCAGCACGGTATCGAGCCGCTCGGCCCAGGGTCTGAGGCTCGGCGCCACTTTGGCGAGAATGCGGGAGGGCACGACCACGCGAAGCGCCGGCGCTGGCAGCCAAGGATGCAAGGCGCCCACCGTCATCTGGAGCGACAAGAGCAGGGTGATCGCCGCCGCAACCCACGTCGTACCGGGCGCCAATGTCAGCGGCGATATCGAAATCAACCCAACGATCAGCAGCAGCGGCCCGTAACCGCGCCGGCCGATCGCCGCCATCAGCGCGGCAACCGTGACGCCCCCCGAGACCGGGCCAGGCGCGCGCGCCAAATCGTCGATGCGGTCGAGCACGTCGCCCAGAGTGTGCGCCGGCGGATGATGAGGAGGTTTCAACATGGCTGCCTTGGCTAAGCCCATGCGCGGCAAGAAGGATTGCGCAGGCTCAAGACGACCTGATGTTCACGCCACTTACGATGTGACGCCGCGATCGAACCGGCTTGAGGCAGATCAAGAGCGCCGCGCCTAAGACGCCTAGGCTTCGGGCAATAGAGACATTGAGGAGGTTCACATGTCGGCGGGTTTGGCCGTATTCGACACCACGATTCAAGACACCAATCTTTGGCTGAAAGCGGTCTCCACCCGTTTGGCCGATTGCGAGCGTCAGGACGCCTACGCGGCCTTGCGCGCGGTTTTGCATGCGTTGCGCGATCGGCTTCCGGCGCAATCGGCGGTGAACTTCGCGGCGCAATTGCCGCTGCTGCTGCGCGGGGTCTATTTCGAAGGCTGGACCTTGCCCGAGCATGCGACCAATTCTCGCTCGGCGAAGGAATTCGCCGCCGCAATTGACGCAAACCTGCCTGACCGTTTTCGCTTCGACGCGATTATGACCGCCGCCGCGAACACCGCTTCGGCGGTCATAATCGCGTCGAAGCGGTGTTCGCGGCGGCGGCGCACTTCGTAAGCCGGGGCGAGACGGAGAAGGTCCGCGCCCAACTGCCTGAGCCCATCCGCGATCTGTGGCCACATCCGATCTTTGTTTGATAGATGCTTCGCACAAGGATGCTGCAATGATGTCCCATCTCTTCATCGACTGGCTCGACAATGACGGCCTGCCCAAGCAGGCGCCGATCTGTTGGCCGGAAGACGCAGTCGCAATGCCAGCAGCGGAAGCGGTGTTGGCGGTGCTTTTCTTCGCCGCGGCAAGCGACGGGGTGTCGAACCCGCCGAGAGCGAAGCCTTGCAGGCGCTAACGCGGCGCTGGTCGGTGCGCTCGGTTTTGCGCGAGAAGAACATCACCGCCCTCAATTATGCGGCGCTCAGATGGCTCAGCGGCGATCGCGCTCTGGAGAACGCTTGCGCCGCCATCCCTGAAGCGTTGCGTTCGGCCGTGTTCGCTAATGCAATTGAGATTTGCCTGATCGACGGCGACCTCAAGCGCGCGGAAGCGGAGTTTCTCGACCGGCTGGCAGAAACGCTCGGCATGGCGGACGACGAAGCCAAGCGCATCGCTGAAGTCGTGGCACTGAAGGTGTCCTGCTAACGCATGCTCAAATGACGGGGTCGTAGATTTCGAGTCCGCGCGCGGGCGACATCGGATAAATATCCCCGCTCAGGCCTTCCATTATCCAATCGCCCGCGTCGGCGCGTTCGGGGCCTTCCAAGGTCGCGATCATTGCCGCATGCGACAGGGTGAAATAGCGATAGAGTAGTCCAGCACGTTTCTTGTATTGATCGCCGCCGATCCGGTCATAGCTCCGCTCGAATACGTCGCGGTTGACGACTGCACGATCACCAGGCGCATATTCGACAATATAGTGGCGTCCTCTTTGATAGGGGTTGCGGCCGCGTTTGGTCTTGAGCACGCCATCAGCGTGCGCGAGCTTGGCTCGGACGGGGCGCGGTTCCTGGCGACTGACCACTTGAACCCAATTGGCGTCAGCTGGAGGCGCCCGTCACTGTTGGCAGAGGTGAAGGGGACTTAGCGGGTCCGCGGCGTCCGATTACGAAATGCAGCACATCCATGCGTGAACTCTCCTTGTCACTGACGGACTGAAGGCCGCTTAGCGTGGTCGCGCGTTGACTTTGCGCAAAGGCTGATGACCCACTGTCAAAGGCCGGGTTCGTTTGCGACGGAATTGTCTTCTTCGTCGCTTTCCGTTGTGAGCGCGCGACGCAGATCCTTCAGCCGCTGCTGATAGCGCGCGCCATCGCCGTAATCTTCAAACGCCGCGTATC
>JAKFYF010000149.1 GCA_021731005.1 Hyphomonadaceae bacterium | reverse complement strand
CCGCGGCATGGCTACGTCCGGCGCGCTCCATTTCAGTTCCGGTTTGAGCACCGAATAAAGTTTGTGGGCGACCGCGCGGCCTTCCTCCAGCGTGGAATCTCCTTGGGCGATGGCGCCGGCCAGCGCGAAGCGGAAGAACTCGAGCTTTGCCCAGGCCTTGCCGACGCCGTTGTCCAAGAGCGAAAGCGCATCGGGATCGACTTTGCCATTGTCGCCCTTGAGCATCTCCAGACCCTGGATGATCGCGCTCATAGGCTCGACCATGTCATGGCAGATGCGCGAGGCGACAAGCGCGGTCAGCTTGGTGTTTTCAATCATGCTGCGCCCCAATTGCGGAACTGGCCTCCATCGGCCAAGCGCCGACATAGAATTGGATTCGGGGCGGGCGCAAAGCCGAGCGCATGGTATGTGCTGGGCGCGGAACATTAATGATTGGACCGGAAATGGTTGTGGAAAGCGAGAATGCGCTGGGGCTGGGCCAAGCGGTGGCGCTGCTGGCGGCGGGGGTTGTCGCGGCGCCGATTTTCATTCGTCTGGGCCTCGGTTCGGTGTTGGGGTACCTTGCCGCTGGTCTGGCCATTGGACCTTACGGGCTTGGCGCCGTCACCGACGCGGGCGCGATCTCGCGTGTTGGCGAACTGGGCGTCGTCATGTTTCTGTTTCTCATCGGGCTGGAAATGCGCCCTGCAAAATTATGGGCGTTGAGGCGCGATATTTTCCGCGTCGGCGCAGCGCACGTGCTGGTCTGCGCCGGGTTGCTGGCCGGCGTCGGCGTGCTCGCGGGTCTGGCCTGGCAAGCCGCACTCATCGCAGCGCTTGGCTTCTCGCTCTCCTCAACTGCGATTATCATGAAGATGCTGGAGGATGCCGGCGAAACGGCAACGCCATTGGGGGCGCGCGCAACCGCAATTCTTCTGTTCGAAGATCTCTCCATCGTGCCGCTTCTGGCGTTGGTGGCGCTGCTTGCTTCAACGACAGGCGGCGTGGTTGCGGAGGGCGCGCGCCCGATTTGGCAGAGCGTGGCGTTGGCGGGCGCGGCAATCGCGGCGGTGCTTGCGCTTGGGCGGTGGGTTCTGAATCCGTTGTTCGCGCTGCTCGCACGCTCGGGCGCGCGCGAGGTGATGAGCGCGGCCGCGTTGCTGGTGGTGCTGGGCGCGGCTCTGTTCATGCAATGGGGCGGGCTTTCCATGGCGATGGGCGCGTTTCTCGCCGGCGTGCTGCTCTCGGAATCTAGTTTCCGTCATCAACTAGAAGCCGATGTCGAACCGTTCCGCGGCATTTTGCTCGGCCTCTTCTTCATGAGCGTGGGCATGGCGGTCGATCTGCCGGCGGCGTTGACGGAGTGGCGCGTCATCGCTTTCGGCGTGCTCGTGTGTATGGCGGTGCAAGGGGTGGGCGCCTATCTGGTGGCGCGCCGGTTTGGCGCTGCTCACCACGAAGGCCTCCGCCGTGCGGCGTTGTTCGCGCAAGGGGGAGAGTTCGCCTTCGTGCTCTACGCCGCAGCGCTCGCCGCTGGCTTGTTCGATGCGCGCCTGGCGTCGATAATGTCAGCGATCGTTGTGGTTTCCATGGCGCTCGCGCCGCTCGTGGCGATGGCGCAGAAGCGCTTGACGCCGCCGCCGAAAATTTCGCACGACGGCGTGGAAGAGGCCGCCGACCTGAACGGGCGCGTGCTGATCGTGGGCTTCGGCCGCTTTGCGCAAATGGCAAGCCAACCGCTGCTCGCGCGCGGGGTAGATGTGTCGCTCATCGAGACCGATGTGGACATGATCCGCGCCGCCGCGCGCTTTGGCTTCAAGGTCTATTACGGCGATGGAACAAGACTTGACGTGTTGCGCGCCTCGGGCGCGAGCCGCGCCGAGGCGATCCTGGTTTGTGTCGACAAACCGGAGGCAGCCGACAAGATCACGGCGCTCGTCAAAGCCGAGTTCCCGCAAGCGAAACTGTTCGTGCGCGCCTATGATCGTGGCCATGTGCTGCGTCTGATCAGGGCTGGCGTGGATTACCAAATCCGCGAAACCATGGAATCGGCGCTGCACTTCTCCGGCGCCGTGCTGCGGGAACTGGGCGTCAACGAGTTTGACATCGCCGAGACCATCGAGGAAGTGCGCGACCGCGACGCGCAGCGTCTGGAAATCCAGATCGCCGGCGGCATTGAGGCTTGCAGGTCGCTCATCCGCGGCAATATGGCTACGCCGCAACCCGCCCCACTGACCGTACCAAGCCGCGGCGCACGCGCGCTGAACGAAGAAGCGAAGGAAGCGATCGAGGAGGGGGCATAGACGCGTTGCAGGGTGTTGGGATCGGTGGGATAGTCTTCGCCCATCCACGGGACGCGGCGAAGGTCATCGCCAATAAGGGAATTGACTGAGAGTGCGGGCAAACATGCGGTGGCTGCTTTCCTTGTTCGTTCTGACGCTCGCCGCGTGCGCGAGCACGGCGCCAAACCCCCAAGCCGGCGCGCGCCGCACCATTGACATCGCCGCGGAGAGCTACGTGCGCCTGGCGCTTGAGATCGACACCCACGAGGCGGGCTATGTCGATGCCTATTTCGGGCCTGACGAATGGCGCGAAGCGGCGAAGGCCAATCCACGCAGTGTGACGGGGCTGAAGGCGTTTGCCGAGAGCATTGCCGAGCAGCTTTCCGGCGTCGCCGCAAGCGACACGGATGCGACGTCGCGCACGCGGGCGCGCGCCCTGCTGGCGGCGGTGCAAAGCGCGCGCTTCCGGCTCGACATGATCGGAGGTGTGCGGGCGCCATTCATGGAGGAGGCCGAACGCTTGTTCGCGTTGCGCCCTGCACTGCACCCGCTCGCCAGCTATGAGCCCGTGCTCGCGCGCATCGAGGCGCTGGTCCCCGGCGCGGGCCGATTGAGTGATCGCGTCGAAGCCTACCGCGCGCGCTTTGTAATTCCCACCGACAAACGCCAGGCCGTGATGGAGCGCGCCATCGCCGAATGCCGCGCCCGCACGCGTGCGCACTACGCCCTGCCTGGAGATGAGAATTTTCGCATGGATTTCGTCACTGGCCAAAGCTGGAGCGCCTATAATTGGTACC
>JAKFYF010000178.1 GCA_021731005.1 Hyphomonadaceae bacterium | reverse complement strand
ATCGCGCGCGCCTTCGCGACCGGAGCTGACCAGCACGATTTGCTGCAGGAACTGCTGTTGGCGGTGTGGCGCGCCGCGCCCTTGTTTCGCGGCGACAGCGCGCCAACGACGTTCATCTTCCGCGTCGCCCATAACCGCGCGCTGACCTGGCGGCGCAGCGAAGCGCGGCGGCGCCATCGCCTAGACGAATACGAGCGGCTGCGGGTGGAGGAGAGCTCGGCGGAAGATCCGCAAATCGAGCGACTCTATGCGGCGATCCGCAAGCTCGAGAGCGTCGATCGTTCCCTGATGCTCTTATCGCTTGAAGGCCAATCCTATCTCGACATCGCCGCCATTCACGGCCTCAGCGAAGGCAATGTCGGGGCGCGGCTCACACGCGCGCGCAAGAAACTCACACGGCTCATGGAGGAAGACGATGGACTATGAATCCCTGCGCAACGCCTGGGCGTCCAATGCCAACAATCCCGGTGCGGCCGCGAGCGCTTATGTCATCGCCGAAGCACAAGCGACGCTGGCGAACCGCCGCGCGCATCTGCGGCGGCTCTTGATGTTCGCGGGCGTGGTGCTGACAATTCCGCTGGCGTTGATGGGCTTGGACATCGTCGCCGGCCAGGCGGATGTGATCGATCCCAACCGCGAGTGGGCGCTCATTCCATTCGCGCTGCTCCCGTTCGTCGCGCTCATACTTATCGCCTCCCGCGCCGCGCCACGGGCCGCGCCTGCCGGTGCGCTGCTGGACACCTTCCGCGCCTTGCAGGCGGATAATGCCGCAGCGCGCCTGCGCATTGTCATCATCGGCGCATGCATGATGCTGTTTTCACCGGTGATGTTTATCGTGCTCAACCAACTCGTCGGCGTCGGCAAGATGGCGCCGCACGAAATGCAATCGGCGGCGTTTGTGCTGGGCGGGGGGCTGGCGCTGGGCGCTGCCTGGATGGGCGTGAAGTATCTCACGCAGCTTGCGCCCGAACGCCGCCACCTCGATGCTTTGATTGCTCAGTACGAAACAGTTTGACATGCGGTGATGCGCCAAAAGCAGTTCGACGCGGATGCGCCCGCTCCTGAGCTCATCCGCGCCGCATTGAAAGAAGTGAGCCGCTAGCGCCCGCAGCCCGGTAAGTCGGGGCCGGCGCCGATCGGGCGCATCTCGCACGTGAGCTCAAAGCCCTCGGCGTAGAGCCGATGCAGCTCCATGAATTCCATCAGCGACTCCATCGCCTGTTCGCGCGTGGCAAATTCAAAGATGGCGTAGCCGCCGACGACTTCCTTGCTCTCGGTGAAGGGACCATCGATGACGCTGAGCTTGCCTTGCTTCAACGCGACCTGCACGCCGCTCGTGCTCGGCAAGAGCCCGGCGGTATCGATCAGCGATTTCTCCGCGATGCGCTTGGTCAGCAGCTTGTCCATTTCATCCATCAGACGCTGCGGCGGCGGACCCTCGAACTCCTTCTCGGCCTTGATCAGGTACATGTAACGCATCGGGATACCCTCATGTCGGTGGCCGCGCGGACTGCTGGCCCTGCCTAGAGGACGCGGCGCCTTCGCGCGACCCGACATTTTATTTTCAGCTGATCCTTGTGATTTCCATGTCGTGGCCGGCGACGCGGACGCTGTCGGCTTCTTCCTTGCCCATCAGCGCGCGAGCGAGGGGTGAGACGTGGCTGAGTGTGCCGCGTTCGGGGTCCGCCTCGTCTTCGCCGACAATGCGGAAGGTTTGGGAGCGGCCGTCATCGCGGTCGAGCGTCACGGTGCAACCGAAGCGGACGATGCTGCAATCTACCGGCGGCTGCTGCACATGGGCGCTGCCGCGGCGGGCGGTCCAATAGCGCAAATCGCGGTTGATGCGCGCGCGTTCGCCGCGATCCTCGCCGGCGGCGGCGAGCGCTGTTGTGAGCTGCGCGATCTCCGCTTCGATCGCGGCGAGGCCTTCGGCCGTGACGAGATTGGGCGCCGCCGAGATCGGCCGGTCGGGCAGATCTTCGACGGCGTCGTCAGCGTCTTTGACGAAAGCGCGGCTCATGGCTCTTGAGGGTAGAGCGCGCACCAGAGTGAACAAGGCCCTGACCCCTATTCGGCGACCGCGGCGGTGGTGGCGCCGAAGCCGAACAACGGGCGCATCTCGCAGACGCCTTCCCACTCGGGCCAGTGCTGTTGGTGCAGCTCCATGAAGCTTTGCAGCGAGGCGAGGGCTTCTTCGCGCGTGGCGAACTCGAAGATGGCGAAGCCGCCGAGCACTTCCTTGCTCTCAGCGAAGGGCCCGTCGGTGAGTTTCAGCTTGCCGCGGCGCGATTCCAGGCGCGAGCCGCCCATCGCCGTCGGCATCAGGCCGCCGCGCGCGATCATGCGGCCCGAAGCCATCTCTTGCTCAGTGAGCTTTTCGATCTCGTCGATCATGCGCTGGGGCGGGACGAGCCCGGTTTCGGCGCCGGAGGTGAGAAACATGTAGCGCATGGGGTGGTCCTTCCTGGTTTGGCCATAAGCGGCGATGACCGAAGGACGAAGCCCCGGCGCAAAAGCCGACATTTCGATTTTGGACTTATCCACAGGCCCAGACGGAGGCGCTGAGGCCGGGGTCGGCGGAACAATCCGGAAACCCCGAATCTGCTAAGGAGGGGTCATGGCCGAGCCCGCAGAACGCATCACGAGCCCCGAACGTATGCCCGGAGAGGGCGCCGACCGGGCGTTGCGGCCGCAGGGGTTCGACGAGTTCGTCGGCCAGCCCGCGGCGAAGGCCAATCTCAAAGTGTTCGTCGAAGCAGCGCGGTCGCGTGGCGAAGCGATGGACCACACGCTGCTGTTCGGTCCGCCCGGCCTCGGCAAGACGACACTGGCACAGATCATTGCGCGCGAACTGGGTGTGGGCTTCCGCGCAACGTCGGGGCCGGTGATCGCGCGCGCGGGCGATCTTGCAGCGCTGCTGACGAACTTAGAACCGCGCGACGTGCTCTTTATCGACGAGATCCATCGCCTCGCGCCGGCGGTGGAGGAAATCCTCTATCCCGCGATGGAGGACTACGAGCTCGACATCATCATCGGCGAAGGCCCAAGTGCGCGGAGCG
>JAKFYF010000202.1 GCA_021731005.1 Hyphomonadaceae bacterium | reverse complement strand
GGCATCCCTGCCGGCTCTTCAACCTCCGCAACGCCAATGCCCGCAGGTATTCGCCGGACGGCGCGTCAGTTCATGACGTGTCCCCGGAACTGCAGATTGAACGTACCCCTGCGCCGAGGGCCGCCTGGACGGGCGCAATGTGATGTGATGATCGTGCCCACGAAGCGGCAAGTGGACACGATCGCTAATGTTGGTTCGCGAAGGTGAAGTGCGCACGGGGTCCGGCAGGGGTCCGGGTCGGAAGCGGCGGCTATGGTCGACCGACGAGAAGCGCTTGATCGTGGCGGAGACGCGCAAGGCCGGTGCGTCGGTGTCGATCGTGGCCCGTCGTCACGACGTGAACGCCAACATGATCTTCACGTGGCGGCGGGAATTCGACAAGCAAGAACGCGCCCGTGGCGCCGAGAGCGCGTCTTTTGTGCCGGCACTTCTTTCAGCGGACGAGAGGAGCGTGCGTCGGTCAGCGCCTACGCCGCCCGAGCCTGACACCGGCATCGGAACTTGCGCCCGGTCCGCGGGGCGGATGGAGATCGTGCTTGCCGGCGGCGATCGGATCATTACCGGCAAAGATGTTTGTGCGGCGGCACTCGCGCGTGTCGTGCGGATCCTGCAACGATGATCCCGATCTCTTCGGGCGTGCGGGTGTGGATCGCGACGGGTCACACGGATATGCGCCGCGGCATGAACGGCCTGGCGCTTCAGGTGCAGCAAGGGTTGAAGCGCGATCCGCACGCGGGCGATCTTTTCGTTTTCCGGGGCAAGCGCGGCAATCTGGTCAAGATTTTGTGGCACGACGCGCTCGGCATGTCGCTCTACGCCAAACGGCTGGAGCGCGGACGCTTCATCTGGCCGTCAGCGGCCGACGATGGCGTCGTCATCACGCCGGCGCAGCTGGGTTACATGCTCGAAGGCATCGACTGGCGCCATCCGTTGCGCACGTGGCAACCGTCGGCCGCCGGTTGAGTGCGGTAAGCTGACTCAGGGCGAAGATCGGGTCGTGCCAAGAACGCGGCGCCATGCTGTGATCGGTTTGTGACGACATTCGATTCTCTCCCTGACGATATCGCGGCGCTCAAGACAGCGCTCATCGCCGAGCGCGCGGCGCGCATCGATGCGCAAGCCAAGGCCGCGAGCGCCACAGCAAACATGTCCAGCGCCGAGGCGCTCGTTGCCCATCTGAAGCTTGTCATCGAGAAGATGAGGCGCGAGCTCTACGGCAGCCGCTCCGAACGCGGCCGCAAGCTGCTCGATCAGATGGAACTTGAGCTGGAGGACCTTGAAGCTTCGGCGGCGCAGGACGAGATCGCCGCCGAGATGGCGGGACGTGCGGCAGGCGGTACAACGCTTGTTCCGGCGCACGCGCGCGCCAAACCGGTGCGCAAAGCCTTCCCCGAACATCTGCCGCGAGAGCGTGTGGTCGTGCCGGGACCGACAGCATGCGCCTGCTGCGGTTCGTCGAGGCTTGCCAAGCTCGGCGAAGACATCACCGAGACGCTGGAGGTGATCCCGCGCCGGTGGAAGGTGATCCAGACCGTGCGCGAGAAGTTCAGCTGCCGGGCGTGCGAGAAGATCGCCCAAGCGCCGGCGCCTTTCCATGCGATCGCCCGCGGGCGGGCCGGCGCAAACCTGCTGGCGATGATCCTGCACGCCAAGTTCGCACTGCATCAGCCGCTCAACCGCCAGAGCGAGACTTACGCCCGCGAGGGCATCGATCTGCCGCTCTCCACGTTGGCCGACAATGTCGGGGCCTGTGCCGCGGTTCTGTCGCCGCTTGCCGATCTGATCCGGGCCCATGTGTTGGCGGGCAGCCGCATCCACGGCGACGACACGCCGGTGCCGCTCTTGGCCAAGGGTAAAACCATCACGGCAAGATTGTGGACCTATGTGCGCGACGACAAGCCATTCGGCGGCCCCGATCCGCCGGCCGCCGTGTTCTTCTTCTCGAACGATCGCTCAGGCGAACACCCCGAAAGCCATCTTGCCGGTTACAACGGCATCCTGCAGGCCGATGCCTATGCCGGCTTCAACGGGCTCTACGAACCCGGCCGCGCGGGCGGCGCCATTACCGAAGCCGCGTGTTGGGCACATGCGCGGCGCAAGTTCTTCATCCTCGCCGATATCGCATCGAAGGCACGTGGCAAAAAACCCATCGTCGTCTCGCCGATCGCTTTGGAGGCCGTGAAGAAGATCGATGCGATCTTCGAGAAGGAGCGCGAGATCAACGGTCTTGCCATCGACCGGCGGCTTGCGGTCCGTCAAGAACACGTCACGCCGCTGGTGAAAGACTTCGAGACTTGGATGCGAGCCGAGCGCGCCAGGCTCTCGCGCCATGCCGAAGCGGCCAAAGCCATGGACTACATGCTTAAGCGCTGGACGGCCTTCACCCGCTTCCTCGACGATGGGCGCATCTGCCTCTCCAACAATGCCGCCGAACGCGCGTTGCGCGGGATCGCACTCGGTCGAAAGGCGTGGCTCTTCGCCGGGTCACAGCGCGGCGGCGAGCGTGCCGCGGTCATGTACACATTGATTCAAACCGCCAAACTCAACGATGTCGATCCGCAAGCCTGGCTCGCCGACGTGCTCGCCCGCATCGCGGACACCAGTCAACTACGCCTCGACGAACTCCTCCCCTGGAATTGGGCTACACTCAAAAATCAAGCAGCCTTGGCCGCGTGACCCGCCGGAGGGTTACGGATTGAAAGCATCCTTGCGCTGAAAGTGACCTGCCCCCGAGAATTTCCTCCAGGAGGAGGTTCTCGGGGGCGGGCCAGCCGATCAAGGGTCAAGCGGAGTTATCGATCGACAGGCTGCGTGGCGTTGACTGGTATGGGCGTGTTCTTGCCGCGTACAGAAGTGGCGATGCCGGGCGCCGAGGTTGGCGTCACCTACTTCTCCAACTGATGCATCCGGGCGCCCACGATGCAATCGGCATAAACCAACGCGAGCAGAGTGCGATATTTAGCTCCGGCGCCGGGGGCCTCGGTAACGAGTTCTCGAAGGCTCTTTTCGTGCGTGTCCTTTTCTAGGCTGAGATAGGCTCGACCGTCGACGGGACAAGCATTCCACAGCGCCAGCGCCTGCACGCCGCTTGCC
>JAKFYF010000273.1 GCA_021731005.1 Hyphomonadaceae bacterium | reverse complement strand
GCGGCGGGCCAAACTACGCCAATATGTGAGCCGCGCCCGTTGAAACGGGAAAAAGAGGTGAAGATGCGTTTGGCTATCCTTGCGGCAAGCATCGCTGTTGCAGCGAGCGGCGGAGCGGCGTTGGCCCAGACCAAGCCCGAGGCGGCGGGCGTCACCCAGACCGCGGCGACGGACGAACGCATGCCCGCTGAAACGCTGCGGCTCACGTCGCCGCCAAACGCCGCGGCTGATCGCAGCTATGCGGATGCCGGCGCAGCGCTGTTGGAAGCCGACGTCGACTATCTCGTGCGCGAGGGTCGCCGCGCCATAGCTCGCGGGGACGCCGCCCCGCTCTGGGTGTCGGCTGTATTCGCCGACGATCTCGTTTCCAACCGCCTCGATGACGCGCGCGCCGCGCTGCAGGCTGCGCCGGGGGGGCTGCGGGGCGGCCTGGCCGACATGCTCGAGCCGTTCCTGCTAGCGGCAGAAGGGCGCGCCGACCGCGGCGTCGAGCGCGTGGCTGCGGGCGATGATTCGCTGCCCGGCCCGCTGCCGGAGGTGGCGCGTGCTTTGGTGTTCGAATCTGCAGGCAGGTTGGAGGAAGCGGCTGCCGTCTACGCACAAATGGTCGAGAGGCTGGATCTTTCCCCGCCCGGCCAGGCCGAACCGCAGACGCGCGAAGAGTTCGACCGCGCCTTGGCCGCGGTGCGCGTCACCCACGCTGTGTACCGCGCAGCTTTGGTCAGCCACCGCTTGGGCAGAGCCGCCGAGGCGCGCCGCTATTACGGCGTCGTCAACGAGTTCGCGCCTAACTCGGCGGACGTTGCGGCGAATTTGCGTCGACTCGACGCCGGGCAACCCCCGATCGAGCAGCCGTTGAACGCGCGCAGCGCAGCAGGCCGCTGGATGATCTTCCTGGCTGAATATGTCACCCAAGGCGAAACTCTAAACGCGATGCTGGCGCGGGAGGATCCGGCGCCGGGGTTTGCGTCCGCGCCGGGCTCGACGCTGCTGCAGCTTGGGGTCTTGCTCGCCGGCGATGCCGACGATTGGCGCCTCTACGCCGCCCAACAGACGCTCAATGCCGGCGGGAGAGACGGCGCTCAGCGCATCATCGACTTGATGCCCCAGGGCAGCGTGTTCGCCGCCGATGCGGAGCTCCTGCGCGCTTCGATCGCGCTTGAGCGCCGCGACGACCAGGCGGCTATCGCGGCGGCGGAGCGGGCGCTAACCCTCGGGGGAGACCGTTGGCCGGTAATCGCGTCGGTGGGCGATGTCTACCGGCAGGTCGGCCACGCCGACCGCGCGATCCCCGCTTTCGACCGCGCGCTCGCCATGGTGGGCGACGACAAGGAGCGCGCGGATGTGCTGGGGTATCGCGCGTACGCGCATCGCTTCGCCGGCAACCTCGCCGCGGCCACAGCCGATATGCGCGCCGCTTTTGCCGCCGATCCTAGCGTCGACACGCGCCTGTTGTACGTGACCATCTTGATGGATGACCCCGCCGCCTGGCGCGACGGCGTCGCGGAAGCGCGCGCGCTGTTTGCCGAGCAGCCCGATTCGGTGCTTCGCTTGAACGCGCTCGGCTATGCGCTGATCCAACAGGAAGAGGGGCTGGAAGAGGGCTATCGCCTGCTTTGGCGCGGTTTCAATTTTGGCCAAACCGAATATTCCGTGATCGATAGCCTCGGTTGGGCCTATTATCTCTACGGCCATTTCGACCAAGCCAAGGCGCTGATCGAGCGCGCCAACGATCTGGCCGCCTCCGATCCCAATTTCGAAGTGCTCGATCACTTGGGCGACGTCTATTGGCGGTTGGGGCGGCGCGATGACGCCAGGGGCGCGTGGCGCCAAGCGCTGGATGCGCGCCCGGACGTGGTGCGCCGACGCTCGCTCGAACAAAAATTGGCGCGGGGGCTGACCGCGCGCGCCCCGCGTCAGCGTGCATTGCCGCAGGTAAATCTGCCAGAAGGGCCGGCGCAGCGGGACGATCTGTGAGAATTGCAGGCGCTATCGTTCCGCTCGCGTGCCTGGCCCTGGCATCATGCGCCACGTCGCCGCCGCCGCCGCCGAATTCCGCCTCCTACGGCGATTATTTGATAGGGCGCGTCGCTAATTTGCGTTCCGACCACGGGGGCGCCTCGGAGCGATATTTTTCAGCGCTCGCGCACGCGCCGCACAACGCCGCTTTGATCGAGGGCGCGTTGGCGGCATCGCTTGCTGCTGGCGAGGAGGCGCGCGCGCGTCGCGCCGCTGCCATGGCGGCGCCAAACGATCCTTCCGCCTACGCGCACATAGTGCGTGCGGCCGACGCGCTTGCCGGCGGCGAGTGGGCGCGCGCGCAGCGGCAGTTGGCGCGGCTTGAAGGCAGCGCCAGCGAAGAATTGATCGCGCGCACGCTGGGCGTGTGGGCTGGCGCCGGTCTGGGCGAAAGCAGTCAGGCCGGGGAGAATTTTGCAACGCTGATGAATCTGCGGCCCTATGGCGGCTTGTTCGTCTACCAGCAGGCGATGGCGCTCGACTATGTCGGGCGCGCCGACGAGGCGCTCGCGGCCTACGAATTGGCGGCCAACGGCGACTTGCGCTCGCCGCTTGGCGCCGAGCGCCACGCCGATCTGTTGGCGCGGCGCGGCGCACGCGCGCAGGCTGCGGCGTTGCTGAGCGCGGATGGCGCGAGCGAAAGCCCCGTGCTGGCGGCGGCGTTAGACCGGCTCCAGGCTGGCGGGTCGGTGGCGAGCGAGCCGCTGACGCCGGCGCGGGGGGCGGCCGCGGCGCTGCAGGGGCTGTCTGGCATGTTCCTGCGCGAGGGCGATGCGGGCGCCGGCCTTGCCTCACTGACCCTCGCATTGATGCTTGACCCACAGCTCGATTCCGCGCGGATCGCTTTCGCCCAGGCGCAATACGATCTGGGCCAGGCCGCCGCCGCGCGCGCCGCGCTCGCGCGCATCCAGCCGCCCTCGATTTACGCTGGCGGCGCGCGGACGATGGAGGCGTGGCTCCTTTTCGATGCGGGCGAGCGCGAAGCCGCACTGACATTGGCGCGGACGAACGCCGAAAGCGGGGATCCGCGCGCGCTGCGTTCGCTCGCCGACATGTACCGCGACATGGAGCGTCAT
>JAKFYF010000167.1 GCA_021731005.1 Hyphomonadaceae bacterium | reverse complement strand
CAAGGGGGCGGGGGGGAGATTCCTCTTCTCGAACGCTGGCTCCTGCACCGCCTCTGGCAGCTCGACCTCGTCGTGCGCGAGGCGTACAAGACCTACCAATTCCGCGATGCGCTTTCGGCCATCGTGGAGTTTTGCAACGTCGATTTCTCCGCCTTCTACCTCGATGTGCGCAAGGACGCGCTTTACTGCGATGCGCCGTCCTCGCTTCGCCGCCGCGCCTGCCGCACCGCCATCGACGAAGCGTTCTCGCGGCTCACCGCGTGGCTTGCGCCGGTGCTGCCGTTCACAACGGAAGAGGCGTGGCTGGTGCGCTGCCCCGACGCGCGTTCCGTGCATCTGCGCCAGTTCCCGGAAACGCCGGCAAGCTGGCGCGATGAAGACGCGGCTGAGAAAATGGGCAAGCTCCGCGAAGTGCGCAGTGTGGTGACCCATGCGCTGGAGGAGGCCCGCGCGGCCAAGCGCATCGGGTCTTCGCTGGAGGCCGCGCCGGTGGTTCACATCTTTGATGAGGAGCTGCGCGCCTTGGTCCAAAGCGTCGACTTCGCTGAATTGTGCATCACCAGCGCGGTCGAGGTGAGGGGAGGGCCTGAGGTCCAACTCGGCGGCGACAAGGCGGCGATCATCGTGACGGTCGGAAAAACTCCCGGTGTGAAATGCGCGCGCTCGTGGAAATATTTCGATGCCGCGACGGCCGACCCGCGCTACCCCGATATCACGCCGCGCGACGCCGAAGCGGTGGCGGCATGGGATGCGGCGCACAGGTTGCCGTAAACAAGATTGGCCGGCGCCGCAGCCCGAAGCGCTTGCCGCGGCAGTCCGTTGACAAGGTCGCTGCGCACGTCCATGCGGCAGCAGCGCAGGCTTTGGCTGAAGGCCCCTTCCACGAGCATGACTTGGATGTCGAAACCGCGCTCGCGCCAATAAGCCTCGATGCGCGCCTTGAGCGCGCTGGCGCCTGGCCGGTCGGTGTAATCGTCCAAACGGGCGCTCGTCACAATCATGTGCGTTTTCCTCGCAAGTGGATCTACCTGGCAGTAAGTTGGTAGTGCGCAACTTAATTATTCGCTAACGGGGTCGCGGCCCTGGCGAGGGGGGTATCATTTGCAAGCACGTCCCAAAACTGGCACGGCGGAGCTCATCCTGGATGCAACCGAGAGGCGGGTGCAGTCGGTTGGCTACAATGGCTTCAGCTACGCCGATATCGCCGGCGAACTTGGCATCACCACCGCCAGCATCCACTATCACTTTCCCGCCAAGGCCGATCTGGGCGTGCGCCTGATCGAGCGCTACACGCAGCGCTTCCTGGCGGCGTTGAGCGAAATCGAAACCGCTCACCCCTGCACGCTTGAACAGCTCAAGAGTTACACGGCCCTCTACGAAGACGTGATCGCAAACGATCGCCTGTGCCTTTGCGGCATGATGGCGAGCGAGTTCGAAACGCTCGACGAGCCGATGCGGGCGCGCCTCACCGAGTTCTTTGAGCGCAACGAGGAATGGGTGGCGCATTTACTCGAGCGCGGCAAAGAGCAGGGCATGCTCGCCTATCCCGGCGCGGACGTACGCAAAGCGGCAAATGCGATCGTCTCCATGCTGGAGGGAGCGATGCTGGTGGCGCGCGCTCATGGCGGCGTCGCCGGCTTCCGTGCGGCCAGGGATGTGATGCTGGCGGGCTTCGGCCGCCCCGTCGGGGGATGATCGGACGGCGCGCGGAACGATTTGCGAACCCCGAATCGGCTAAGAAGACCCATGGCCGAACCTGCAGAACGCATCCTTTCGCCCGCCCGTCAGCCCGGGGAGGGCGCTGACCGCGCGCTTCGCCCGCAAGGGTTTGACGAATTTGTCGGCCAGCCGGCGGCGAAGGCCAATCTCAAAGTGTTCGTCGAAGCCGCCAGCAATCGCGGCGACGCCATGGACCACGTGCTGCTGTTCGGGCCGCCGGGCTTGGGCAAGACCACATTGGCGCAAATCATCGCCCGCGAACTGGGCGTGGGCTTTCGCGCCACCTCAGGCCCAGTGATCGCGCGCGCCGGCGATCTCGCCGCGCTGCTCACCAATCTCGAACCGCGCGATGTCTTGTTCATCGACGAAATCCATCGCCTGGCCCCGCAAGTTGAGGAAATCCTCTATCCGGCGATGGAGGATTATCACCTCGACATCATTATCGGCGAAGGCCCGAGCGCGCGCAGCGTGCGCATCGATCTTGCGCCGTTCACATTGGTGGGCGCGACCACGCGTGCGGGTCTGCTCGGCACGCCGCTGCGCGATCGCTTCGGCATTCCGGTGCGGCTTGAGTTTTACGGCACGGAAGAATTGCTCGGCATCGTTACGCGCGCCGCCGAAAAACTCGGCGCGCCGATCACGCCGGAGGGCGCGGTAGAAGTGGCCAAGCGCGCGCGCGGCACCCCGCGCGTGGCGGTGCGCTTGCTCCGGCGCCTGCGCGATTTCGCCGAAGCGCAAGGCGGCGTCATCGACGCCAAGCTCGCCGATCATGCGCTGAAGCGGCTGGACGTGGACGGCGACGGCCTCGATCTGCTCGACCGCCGCTATCTGCATGCGCTGGTGGAAACCTATTCCGGCGGCCCGGTCGGCGTGGAGACTTTGGCCGCGGCGCTAAGCGAAGCGCGCGACGCGGTCGAAGACATGATCGAGCCCTACCTGATGCAACAAGGCCTGGTCATGCGCACCCCCCGCGGACGCATGGCCGCGCCGAAAGCGTACGAACGACTGGGGAAGAAAGCGCCGGCAAGAGCGCCGGAGACGGGGGCGTTGTTTGGGGATGGGTGATCAGGTGCGTGCGCCGCCGCCTTGGCGCCTCAAAGCGTGCAAGAGCTTGCTGTATGCCTTTGACTCGTCCTCAAACCACTTTGCTGTTTGCAATCGGTCCAGTCGCAGGGAGAGCAGCGAGAGATCGAGGCCACGGTCCAATTCAAGAACGATGATGCGAACGTTGCGTGTTTCTGCCAGCGCAATCTCATCCGAGGCTGTCCGAAATTTCGTGTAAGTAGGTTTCTGTGAGTTTACCTTTTGAAGGAGACTCACATGAAGACGATTGCGAAACCGAAACCGGCGATTTCCGCCGAGCTGCTCGACCAGTTGTTGGCGGG
>JAKFYF010000107.1 GCA_021731005.1 Hyphomonadaceae bacterium | reverse complement strand
GATAATGCAATTATATCATTATGATACGATAGATTCCGGCGGAGAGGGAGTCTTTAAGATTGACGTCCGGCTTGGTCCGGGGGCAATCCGGAATTCGCTGAAATTGCACAAGAATTCACGCGCGCGTTGTCCGCGCGCGTGAAATGAAAATCGCCGTCGAACAGCTCGACCGGCAGCCCTTGCCGACGATCGATTCGAGCAAGGACGGGCGCTTCTTTCTGTTGTTGCAGGCCTCACCCGACAAGGCGCTCGTCTTTCATCCCGACAAAGACAAACCCGAAGTCATCGCCATCGATGCCTTGCGCGAGATGTTTTCCGGTCAGCTCCTGTTGATGACCCCACGCGAGCGGCTCACTGGCGCCGCGCGCGCGTTCGACGTGACCTGGTTCATTCCTTCCATCGTCAAGTATCGCCATCTCTTGCGCGATGTGCTGATCGCCTCGTTTTTCATCCAGATACTGGCATTGGTCAGTCTGAACTGCCCCGGGTTTGCCGGAGGCTCCATTTCCTGAGCTATTCCTGTCGATCAAGTCGCGCGCCGCATCCCGCCGCTGAATGCCGCGATCAGAAGGCCTGGCTCGATGAAGGCAGTGACCAGGAAATGGCTGACGATGCACGGCGCGAGATTGCGATCGCCCAATAGGTAGACGATCGCAAGGCCAAGGCCGAGAATCGATGTCGCCACCACCGAACCGATGGCGTTGGCCCAGCTTCGGTGCAGCCCGCCCCAGACGATGTGCATCAGGCCAAAGCTCAACCCCGACACGAGAACCTGGGCGATGGCGTCGCCGCCGGAGCGTCCAAGCCAGTCCATGAGCAACTTGCGAAACGCGATCTCTTCGAGCGTTCCAGCCAACGCCGCCAGCAGGAGCGCCAACAGCTTCAGGCCGTGCGGCCGAACCAGCCAGGATCGCACCGCGGGAATGCGCGTGCAAAACCCGACATAGCCGGCCGCGAGCACAAATCCGGCCAGCCACGCGAGGCTCACGCCATCGAGAGGTGCTCGAAATCCAAACGCCGTCAGCGCGTCCGGGCGCGCACGACCGAGCAGCATGAACACGAACGGCGCCATGAAGATGCAGAGCGCCAGCATGGCGAGCAGGCTCTTCGTTTCAGCGCTGAGCTTCGATCGCGACATGGCGATATTCCTTTGCGCTATTCCGCGGCGCTTAGCAGGCCCTGCAGCTTGTTGAGGTACTCGATCCACGCTTTGCGGCCCTTGGCGGTGAGATGCACGTTGCTGCGCGGTTTTTTGTCGACGAAGGTCTTGTCGATGCGCACGTAGCCGGCTTCCTCAAGCTTGGTGAGATGGGCGGAGAGATTGCCGTCGGTTGCGTTGACCTTGGCGCGCAATTCCACGAACGGGGCAGGGGAGGCGGTCGAGAGGTACGCCATGATCCCCAGCCGCAGGCGGCCATGGATCACATCGTCGAGCGCGGTGTGATCGAAGCGGGACATGGGCGGCTCAGACCAGCGCTGAGGGTTCGCGCCGCATCAAGATCACGCCAGGGATTGCCAAGACGACCGCACTCGAGGCCGCAGCCAGCAGGTACGCCCAGGGTTCGTTGGCGAACAAGCCCAGCGCGATTGAGGCGGCGAAGGAGAGCGCGGCGAACGCCGATAGCCATTTCTCGCCCGCCATCGCGGCGATTGTAGTGAGGGCCAGGCCGAAGAACGCGAACGCGGGGGCCATGATGGCGTTTGGGGCCCCCATGTCGCCCGTAAGCGCCATGCGGCCGAGGCAGCCGACCACGACAGCGAACATGGCGATGCCGACGCCGCTCCAAATCGCGCGCTCGGCGCGTACGCCGATGGCGGATTTGCCGGGCATGTCGCGTGTGCGGCGGATGAGGAGGGCCATGCCCAAGGCAGCGACGGCGCCGTACGCGGTCCAGAGCACGGCGAAGGCCTGGCCGCCGAAACGCGGCAGGTTTTCAGTCAGCAAGCCCCAATGGAGCAGATAGGCGCTTAGATTGAGCAGGCCCCAGAACATGAGATACGTCCCGCCCAAGAGCGGCGCGTGGCGGCCTTCCTCGGCCAGAGTGCGGGCGTAAGCCAAGTCCTGCAGCATTTCCTCGCGCGTCATTGGCCTCTCCTCAGAGTACTTTAAGATACAAAGTAAACGCTCGCGCGAGCGCTGTCAAGAACAGGCGGCGGCGGGAAGGGGATGGCGCCTGGCGGCGTGCTTAGCGTTTGAGTTTAGAGCAGGTCAGTCTGCGGCGTTCGATGCGGGAGCGTGGGCTTCTTATGACCGGAGAACGCATTTGACCTCGATGGTGAGAGCGTAGCCCGAAAGCGAAGAGGGGCGCTTTTGCAGCGCCCCTCTTGCTGGTCTCGATTACATCGCGGCGACGGGCTTCGCGATCTTGCGGGCGCGGCGAACCGGCTTGCGCTTGGCGGCCTTGCGCACGATCTTGCGGGCCGGCTTCTTGGCGGTCTTGCGAACCGTCTTGCGGGCCTTCTTCGCCGCCGGCTTGCGGGCGGTCTTGCGCACGGCCTTCTTCGCCTTGCGCGCCTTCGGTGCGGACTTCTTCGCCGCCTTTTTCATCTTCTTGGCCATGTTCATTTCCTCTTTACTGGTGTTTACGTGGGTTGGATGGGAGTTGTTTGACTCTCCGGGTATGTTGTTTGCCGCAATTTGGTTTGCGAAAAGTTTCCGCGAAAACATGCGGATAGAAAATCGCACATTTGATTTTGTACGAGATTTGTGTGCGTGCGATGGGCTTGCGGAGCTTGAAAACAAAGGCGCGCGAGGCGATTGCGCACGCTCGATTTCATCACGCGCGCGGATGCGCGGCGCGATAGGCCTGCAGAATTTTTTTCGCTTCGACGCCGGTGTAGGCCTGAGTCGTCGACAGTGATTCGTGTCCGAGCAGCTCCTGGATGGCGCGCAGGTCGCCGCCATTCGTTAGCAAATGCGTGGCGAAAGCGTGCCGCAGAGCGTGCGGCGTGGCGCTTGAAGGCAGGCCAAGGCGGCCACGCAAGCGCTGCATCAGGCTTTGCGCCATGCGCGCGCTCATCGCTCCGCCACGCGCGGCGAGGAACAGTGGCGTCTCCTGGCTTAGCGCGAACGGGCACATCGCAGCGTAGCGCGCGATCGCCGCGCGCTACGC
>JAKFYF010000369.1 GCA_021731005.1 Hyphomonadaceae bacterium | reverse complement strand
ACCTTGAGGTGCCAGGTTCCGGGCACAAGAATGGCGACCCCAAGACGATTCCGCTCTCGGGCCTTGCGTATGATCTGCTCGCCAATCAGCCCTATGGCGGCGAAGGCCGCTACATTTTCTCAACCACCAGAGGCGTCAAACCCATTTATGCCTATGCGGACGCCTATGCGAACGCGCTGAGGGCGCTGTCGGCGAAGGAACTCGATCGGCCCGTCACCCACTTCACGATCCATGATTTCCGCCGAACCGGCGCCACCCACCTGACCGCTTTGGGCGTGCGCGAGGAGGTGGTGGAAATGCTGCTTGGCCATCGAATCCGCGGCGTGCGCGGCGTCTACATGAAGCACAAATATGTCGAAGAGCGGCGCGAAGCACTCGAACTCTGGGCCACGCAACTGGCCGACGCGACGCGTCCTTGAACGCGAAGCATGTTCCTCCGCACCGCCCTCATCACCGCGGCAGGTGCTCGTTTAGCTCTCGTGTACAACGACAATTATCCCCCTACATGGCAGGCAGACTGAGGCCGGCGCCCCTTCATTGCGCGGCGCTCTCGTGGTCGTGCCGGTGATGCTCGTCTGGTGTGTGTGGGTGGCGATGCTGCATGGGCTTGTGCCGGTGCCGGTGCACATGCGGCTCGCCGGAGAGGTCGTCCGGTTCATGCGTGTGTTGGTGATGGGCGTCATGCACGTGTACGTGTTGGTGCGTCATCGGCTCATGCAGATGTTCATGCTCGTGCGTTTCGGTCAGGTGAATGACGACGCCTGATCCGATCAGCAACGCCGCCAAGGCGAACATCCAGCTGATCGGCTCTCCGAATATGAGAATGGCGAGTGCGGCGCCAACAAAGGGCGCGGTTCCGAAATACGCCCCAGTGCGCGCTACGCCGAGATCGCGCAGCGCCAGGATGAACAGCACAAGGCTGGCGCCGACGCCGGCCACGCCGATCGCCATCGCCCCGAGCGCCGGCGCCAGCGCTGGCGCGTCCTCTCCAATGGCGAACGCCAGCGCCATGCTCACGGGGCCGGCGACGAGGCCCTTCCACATGGCGATCTCGGTGGGGTCGGCGTTTGCGACCTGACGGGTCAGATTGTTGTCGATGCCCCACGCGGCGCATGCCCCCGCCACCAAAAGGGGGCCGAGCAAATCAGGCGCGGCAAACCCGCCGCGCCATGCGAGAGCCGCCCCGCCAAGAACGATCAGCGCGAATCCGATGCCGTTGCGCCAGCCGATATGTTCGCGGAATGCAAACAGCGCGATGATCGCCGTCGCGACCGCCTCAAGCGTCAAAAGCAGCGACGCCGTTCCAGCTTCGGTCCGCGCGAGCCCAAGCATGAGCAGTATCGGGCCGGCGATGCCGCCCGAGAGAATAGCGCCCAAGAGCCACGGAGCATGTTTCCGCGTAAGCTTTGCTTCCACGCCTCGCCCGGTTGAGAACAATCGGTAGGCGGCAAGGCCAATGCCGGCGCCGAAATAGAAGAGGCCCGCCACCATGAGCGGGCCGATCTCACCGAGCACGGCTTTCGCGAGCGGCGTGGAGGCGCCGAACAGAGCCGCCGACATCAAAGCAAGGCCCGCGCCCTTGGCGTTCATGAACTTACGCATGTCGCGGACCGAACAGAATGACGCCGGCGCCAATAAGGCAGATCAGTCCGCCGATGATATCCCACCGGTCGGGCCGCGCGGCCTCCACCAGCCAAAGCCAGATGAGCGACGCCGCGATATAAACGCCGCCATAGGCCGCGAAGGCGCGGCCCGCGGCGCTCGTCGGCACGAGCGTCAGTAGCCAAGCAAACAGGCACAGCGACAAGATGCCTGGCGCGAGCCACCAGATTGACCGCCCAAGCCGCAGCCACGCCCAGAACGCGAAACAACCTGTTATCTCCGCCAGCGCCGCAGCCGGGTATATCGCAATCAATGAAACGCTCATACGCGGCGTGCCTTTTTTGCGCGCGCTGGCCCCTTGTTGTGTGACCGTGATCGCGCGGCTTGCGGCGCATGATCGGCCCTGCACTGCGCATGATCGGCGAGCGCCTCGATCACGTGGCATTGCGCCGCCATGCCGCCCGCACATGAGGTCACGATGCGGGAGAGTTCGGCCTTGAGCGCCAAGAGTTGCACAAGCCGCTCTTCGACCTCGCGCAAATGTTTGCTGGCGATGCGGTCGGCGTCCTCGCAAGAGCGGTTCGGATGATCGGACAGATCGAGCAGTGAGCGGATGTCGCCAAGCTCGAAGCCGAGCGCGCGGGCGTGCCGAATGAAGGCAAGGCGGCGGATATCGGCGTCGGAATAGAGCCGCCGTCCGCTCGCAGTGCGCGGCGGCGCGGCCAGGAGCCCCTCCTGTTCATAATACCGGATCGTCGCGACCTTAATCCCGGTGCGTTTGGCGGCCTGTCCGATCGCATGCATTTTGGGTCTTGATTCTCTAGTGACTAGAGGATGTAGAGCTTGGGCGGTCGAAATTCGAGAGCCTCCGCCATGCTTTTTTCCTGGTTGCCCCCCGCTTGGCTACCCCTTGCCGCGCTCCTCGCCATCATTGCCCTCTCGGCGCTACGGGTCTGGGGCGTCCAGCGCGCCCACGGCGTCACCGTGTTCAGTTTTGGGCGGCGCGCCGCGATCCAGGGCGTAGCCGAGCGCAATTGGAAGGTAGCCGTCTTCGTCGCCGTGGCGCTGGCGGCTATTGCATGGCTTGCGCCGGATTTGGAAACGGTGCTGGGCCGGCCGGAATGGGCGGGCGCCGCGGCGCTGAGATGGACGTCGGCGACACTGTTCGTAGGATCGGTCCTCATCATTTGCATCGCCCAACTTCAGATGGGCGCATCCTGGCGCGTCGGGGTGCCGGCGGAAGGGCCGGGTCCGCTGGTGCAGCATGGCCTGTTCAAATGGTCACGCAATCCGATCTTCGTCGGCATACTCGCCGCCGTGCTCGCGTTATTTCTGTGGTCGCCCAACATCGCGACCGCCGCCGTGCTCGCGGCGACCTGGACGCTGACGATGGTCCAAGTTCGCATCGAAGAAGAGGCGCTGCGAGAAAAGCATGGCGACGCTTACGAATTCTACGCCGCCGCAGTGGGCCGCTGGTTTGGGCGGCGGCGTGTATCGGCCAACGGAACAAGGCCATGA
>JAKFYF010000341.1 GCA_021731005.1 Hyphomonadaceae bacterium | reverse complement strand
GGACCCGGGGCGCGTCCCCTCCGCTCTTTGTCGACCGCGGCCTCCGGCGGGTTCGAACACGGGGCAAATGGGGCTGTTAGCGGGCGACACCAGCCGCCGCGCGCGCGACGGCTTCTTCGTAAGTTGTTGCGGTCTCGACATGAGCAAGCAAGCCGAGTTTGGCCAAGGTGGCGGCGACACTCGGGTGCAACTCGCAGAACACCAATACGACATTGTGGCCGCGGCAGCGCGTCACGAACCGTTCAAGCGCGCCCACGCCCGAGGCGTCGGCTAGCGGCACGTCGCGAAAGCGCAGCACGAACGCCTTAGGCGGTGGAAACGCCGCATCGAAAGCGTCGTTCAAGCGAGACGCGGCGCCAAAGAAAAGCGGCCCGCGCAGTTCAAACATTTCAACGCCGGGCGGCAATTCCGAGCGCGCTTCGTAGCCGGCGGCGGCGCGGGAAAAATCGTCCTGGTCGGGCTCCATGAGCGAGACCCCGCGCGCCACCGCGCTGGCCTCGGCCATGCGATGCATGAAGATGATCGCGGCAAGCACGACGCCCACCTCAATCGCCAAAGTGAGATCGACCAAAACTGTGAGTAGAAAGGTGGCCAAGAGCACGACGCGGTCTCCGGCGAGACCGTTCAACAATTGGCCGAAGCGATCGCGCTCGCTCATATTCCAGGCCACCACCGCAAGCACGGCGGCGAGACTGGCAAGCGGCACCTTGGCGATCAGCGGCCCCAGCCCCAGCATGAACACCAGCACAAACAGCGCGTGAAACATGCCCGCGAACGGCGTCTGCGCGCCGGCGCGGATATTGGTGGCGGTGCGCGCAATGGCGCCAGTCGCGGAGATGCCGCCAAACAAAGGCGCAGCGATATTGGCGACGCCTTGGGCGACGATCTCGCAATTGGAGCGATGACGCCGCCCGGTCATGCCGTCAGCGACAATGGCCGAGAGCAAACTTTCGACGCCGGCGAGAAAGGCGATCGTGAGCGCCGAGGGCAATAATTCACGCAGACGCTCGAGCGAGATCTCGGGCGCGCCAAAGGCGGGCAACGCCGCCGCCGCGTCGGCGCCGAAGCGTGAACCAATTGTCTCAACCGGCAAATTGAACGCCCACGCCGCCGCAGTCGCTCCCGCCACCGCGATCAACATGCCGGGCCAGCGGGGCAAAAAGCGATTGATCAAGACAATGGCGCCAAGTGCGCCGAGCGACAGCGCGAAGGCCACCGGCGCGATACTGGCGCGTGCAGCCCACAAGGCGGCGACCTTATCGAGAAAGTCGGCCGGCACGTCGGACATGGTAAGCCCGAACAGGTCGCGGATCTGGCTGGTGAAGATGATGACCGCAATGCCGGCGGTGAAGCCGGTGACGACAGGTTCGGGGATATATTTGATCCACACCCCGGCGCGCAGCAATCCCGCGCCGATCAAGATCGCCCCCGCCATCATTGTGGCCAGCGCCAAGCCGTCATAGCCGTAGCGATGCACCACGCCATAAACGACGACGATGAAAGCGCCGGTTGGTCCCCCGATCTGAAACCGCGCGCCACCGAGTGCTGAGATGAGAAAGCCGGCGACCACCGCGGTGATGAGGCCCTGCGCCGGCGTCACCCCTGACGCGATCGCAATCGCCATGGCGAGCGGCACGGCGACGATGGAGACGGTCAGTCCCGCCATCGCGTCGGCGCGCAATTTGGCCCAGGAATATCCTTCCTGCGCGATGACAGTGATCGACTTAGGAATGAAGAGACGCCAATCACCGCCCGCGCGCAGTGGGACCGGCGCCGGTCGTGGCGCGCGAAGGAGATCGGGCTCGCTCACACTATTGCGCCGAACAGTGCGCCGACACCCGCCGTGGCCGCCATCGCCACCGCACCCCAGAACACCACCCGCACAATCGCCTTCCACGGCTTCGAACGGCTCGCGCGCGCGCCGAGCGCGCCGAGCAGTGCAAGGAAGACAAGAGCGGTGGCGGACACTGTGAGCGCGAGCGTCGGCAAGGGCGCCAACATCACGATGAACAGCGGCAAGGCCGCGCCTGAGGCAAAGGCCGCGGCCGAAGCAATCGCCGCTTGCACCGGCCGCGCCGCCGTCATGTCGGAAATGCCGAGTTCATCACGCGCGTGCGCGCCCAACGCGTCCTTGGCCATCAATTGCTCGGCCACTTGCCGCGCCAGATCAGGTTGAAGGCCGCGTCCGACATAGATGTCGGCCAGCTCCTGTTTCTCGAACTCAATGTCGGTCTTCAACTCAATCCGCTCGCGTGCGAGATCGGCGTTCTCGGCGTCAGCCTGCGAACTGACCGAGACATATTCGCCCGCGGCCATCGACATGGCGCCGGCGACGAGCCCGGCCACACCGGCGATGAGGATCGCCTGCTGGTCGGCGCCCGCGGCGGCCACGCCGACCACGAGGCTCGCGGTCGAGACGATGCCGTCATTGGCGCCGAGCACCGCCGCGCGCAGCCAGCCGATGCGCGCGATGAAATGACGTTCGCGATGAGACCGGCTCATAATGTCGCCTGCGTTCTTAGTCTTCGTCGTCCAACAAGATCCGCCGCGCATCGCCGTCGAGATCTTCATACTGACCCGATTTCAGGCTCCAGAAGAAAGCGGCAAGGCCAAGCGCGCCTAGACATAACGCGCCGGGGATCAGCACCACCATGATATTCATGACGGCGCCTTTAGATTGAGCTGCAAACGCAACGCATTCAAAGTCACGATCAACGAGGACGACGACATGGCGAGCGCCGCGATCAGAGGCGTCAGCAATCCAAACGCAGCGGCCGGCGCGGCAATCAAATTGTAGAGCGCCGAGAAGCGCAGATTCTCAAGCGCGCGCGCACGCGCCGCCTTGGCCACATCGATCGCCTCGACCAGCGGCATCAAGAGGTCGCCTTGGATGACGATATCGGAAGCGGCTTGGCTGACATCGAGCGCGCTGCCAGGAGAGGCTGAGACGTGTGCGCCTGCGAGCGCTGCAGCGTCGTTCAGACCATCGCCGACCATCAAGGCGCGTTTGCCATCCGCGCGCAATTCCGACAGACGCGCGGTCTTGTCGGCGGGACTGACGCCGCCGCGCCAATGTTCAATGCCGGCCGCACGTGCGGCGATCGCGGTGGCCGCGGGGCGA
>JAKFYF010000270.1 GCA_021731005.1 Hyphomonadaceae bacterium | reverse complement strand
GCATCAGAGCAAGGTCGTTCATGCCGCCAGCTCCGCTTGCTCGAAGCGGCCCTTGTCCAGGTGCAGCACGCGTTTGGCGAATTTGGCGGCGGCGGCGTCGTGGGTGACCATGATGATGGTCTTGCCCAGATCCTTGTTCAGCACCTGCAGCGTCGCCAGGATTTCATCGGCGGTTGCGCGGTCGAGATCGCCAGTCGGTTCGTCGCAAAGCAGCAGCTTGGGATCGGACACGATCGCGCGCGCGATCGCCACGCGCTGCTGCTGGCCGCCGCTCATCTCGCGCGGGCGGTGCTTGGCGCGATCCTCGAGGCCGACGACCTTCAGCGCGGTCGCGACATTTTCACGCCGCTTCGCCGGCGAGAGCTTTGTCAGCAGCAGCGGCAACTCGACATTCTGCGCCGCGGTCAGGATCGGCATCAGATTGTAGAATTGGAAAATGAAGCCGACATTGGCTGCGCGCCACGCGGTCAACTGGCCCTCGTTCAATTTCTCGATGTGCTTGCCGTCGAACTCGATGGCGCCCTTGTCGGGCTTGTCTGTGCCGCCGAGCAGATTGAGCAAAGTCGTCTTGCCCGAGCCCGACGGCCCCATGATCGCGACGAAGTCTCCCTCTTCGATCCGCATGGTCAGCTTGTCGAAGATGGATATTTTCTCCTTGCCGCGCACATAGCCCTTTTCAACGTCGGTCAAGCGGATGAGGTCGGTCATGTCGGTCTCCACTGCGCCGCCAAGGCGGGCCTTGAATCAAGATGCGGGGTCGAGAAAGCGGACGCTGATCGCCATCTCCGGCAGGATGCGCGGATCGAGCTGGTCGAACCCGATGCGCACGCGCACGGTGGCGCGTGAGCGGTCGGCGGAAGGAATAGTCGCGATCACGCGCGCTGGAAAGGTCACGTCCGGATAGGCGTCGAGCACGGCCTCCACGCGTTGGCCCTCGGAAACCCGCGCGATATAGGCCTCGCTCACGTCAACTTCTATTTCAAGGCTGGCCATGTCGACGATCGTGCACACCCCGGTGCGGGTGAAGCCTCCGCCCGCCGAGACCGGCGAGATGATCTCGCCGGGTTGCGCCGACTTGTTCACCACCACGCCGGAAAACGGCGCGCGAATCTCGTAGCGCGACAATTGCGCCGAAGCGCGCTGGGCCTCGCTGCGCGCGGCGTTGCGCTGCGCCACCGCCTGATCGTAGCGCGACTGCGCCGCGGTCAGCGCGGCGTTGCTGGCGTAGCCTTGCTGCGACAGGGCGCGGGTGCGGTCCAACACGCGCTGCGCTTCCGCGAGGTCGGCGTCGCCCGCCGCCGCACGCGCGCGTGCGCTCGCGACATCGGCGCGCGCCAAGGTCGGCTCGAGCACCGCCAGCACTTCGCCGCGGCGCACGCGCTGGCCCTCCTCGATCCGCACCTCGAGCAGCCGGCCGGTAACTTCCGCAGCGACCGTCGCCTGCCGGCGCGCGACCACATAGCCGGACGCAACCAAGCCGCCAGCGGCGACCGACGATCCGCCCGCTGTTTGCGTGCTTTCCACAGGCGCTGGCGGCGGCGGCGGGGGGACAGGCTTCAGAAACCAACCCGCCAAGCCCCCCACCAACAGCATCGCCGCGCCGGCCGCCGCGGGCGCGGCCCAGCCAGGGGCGCGGCCCTCGGCCGCCTCCTCGTCGCCCCGCTCAATGCGCAGCGACTTCAAAAGATCGGACTTTTCACTCACAAGACCCACCGCTGGCCGTCAGTCGCCGCCCGTATCTAAGGGCGGGCGTGGTCATGCGCAACGCGATGCAGGCGCCATGGCTCGGCCCCGCGCACTCGAAAAACCCCAGAACTCTCCCTTGATAGCGCCATGCCGGCGCCTTAATAAATTACTACCTTTGGTTGCACGAGGCGGCTGATGAACGAACCCATTCCCCTGGCCCGCGGCGGCGGCGGCGGCCGCTCCCGCAATACGGCGGAAAAAGCCCTTGCTTATCATAGTGCTGTGCGTGCCGCGATCGCCGAACGCATGGCCGCGCGCGTTGCCGGCGCTGAACAGGAGGTCGAGGACGCCCAGAATCGGTTCGAAACCGTGCAAGCGGACGAGCGCGGCCGCGAGCCCATGTATTGGCCGGCCCCGTTCTCCTGGCTCTATTGGTTTTTTCTGGCCGGCCTCGCGGTTGCCGAAGTGCCGGTCAACCGGCTGAGTTTCCAGCTCTTCTTCGCCGAGAGCCCGAGCGTCGTGTTGGCGGTTGCGGCCCTCATCGGTTCTACACTGATCATTCTGGCCCACGCCACGGGCATGATCACGCGCCGCTTTCGACATTCGTGCCGTGAGGTCGGCGGCGCCGTCGCCTCGATTGCACGCCTCATCGCAGTATGCGGCCTGATTTTGCTGCTTTGCTACGGGGTCGCGATCTTCCGCCAGGCGTACCTCGCCTTCGCCACTCAGCCTGACCCGAGCTTCGCCGCGGCCATGGCCAACGACCAGCTCGGACAAGCCGCTCTGATCGTGTTGCAATCGTCGTTGGCGATCGACGGCGTGATTTTCATGATCATCAATCTCTCGTTCGTGGGCGTCGGCATGTTGTTTGCGTTCTACCGTCACGATCCGCATCCAAACTTCGAGGTGCTCGACCGCGAGCGCGAACGCATGACCAAGCGCCTCACTCTGTTGCGCACGCGCGAGGGAGACGAACTTGCCGCGGAAGATCGGCGCTACGCCAACGAGTGCCGGCGCAAGGCTTTCTGATTGCGCTCCGCTCCGAGTCTGCCGAGGGCGCTCATGCGCGTGCTTGCTTCCCTGATTCTGTCAGCCGGATCCCTGCTGGCTTCGCTGGGCTGTGCGGCCGCGCAAGATCGTGCGGACTATTGCCGTTACGGCCGCCAATCCTCGCTGTTCCTGATCGACCGCACTACACCCTACGACGACACTGACCAGCACGTTTTGCTCGAAAGCGCCGGCGCCATCGTTGACGGCCTCGGCGTCGGTGACCGATTGGTTGTGGTCACCATCGGCGCGCATTACAGCGCTTCACGGCGCGCCTTCAACGAATGTCGCCCGGGCTGCCCAGCGACCACCAATCCGTTAGGCGACCTGGCTACCGGTTGCGCCTCAATGACAGCACTGCGCGACGAGCGCCTGTTCCGCGCCCGCCT
>JAKFYF010000011.1 GCA_021731005.1 Hyphomonadaceae bacterium | reverse complement strand
ACCAGCACCTTGTCGATCACGATCTGGAAGAAGAGCGGGCTGACCAGAGCCAATATCTGGATAAAGAAAGAAGCGATCAGCACATCGCTCAACAAATGTCGGTATTTCACGATCGAAGGAATGAACCAGGTCACATCGAAGGCGCGCGCGGCGCCGGTGAGGCGCTCGCGCGTGGTCATCAACAGCAGCTGGCCCGAAAACATCTCGCGCAAAGCGTCGATGGCGATGGCTTCGGGCTTGTCCTTGTCGGGATGGAAGATCAGCGCTTTGTCAGGCGAGGCCTGCAACAGCAAAAAGAAACGCCCGTCCTTGTTCGACGCAATAGCGGGCAAGGGCTGGCGGTCGAGCCGGGCGGCGGCGATCTTCACTTCACGCGCACGCACGTCGAGTTGCTTGGCGAGCCGCAACAGATCAGAGGCTTCAAGCGGCGCCCCGCCCTTACCGGCGGCGTGGCGAAGCTGTTCTGGATCGGCGGGCTTTTGCAGAAAACCCAGCATCAGCACGAACGAGGCGAGCGCGGAATCATAGCCCGTTTCGGGCGCAGCCGTCCCACTTGCCGCGCCTTCTGCCGCTGGCATCGTCATTTGTCCCCTGGGAGTTCTGATCCCGTTCAGTCAGGTGGTTAGCGTTTGGGACGGAAAACGGCAACCTGTGCCCATGCCTTCTGACAGAACCGCCCCGGAAGACTCGGGCTGTCGGTGTCTTTGTCGGCGCCTCAGGCCTGGCCGCACGACGAAGTCTATCGCGGCGATTGGCCCCAACGGGGCAAGAGCCCAATGTAGCGGCCACCATCAGAGCCGTACCTATCCCGCGAGCATCTCCAGAAACCCCTGAAACTTGATATCGGCATTGGCGCTGGCGTCCGGGTCTTCATCGGGTAGCGTGCCGGAATATTCAAACCAATAGCGCACGAACAACAGCACGATCTCCTTAATCAGCGCGAGTTCGCGGGCGCGCGCGTGGTCGCGTTTATCGAGGCGGTCGAGCCTGGCTTTGACGGTGTCGGCGAGCGCTTGGCCTGCTTCGTCGATGAGCGCGCTGCGCAGCGCATCGTTGGCGGCGCGCGAGAGATTGAGCCCGCGCTTCTTGGCTTCAACCTCGATGGCGGCGGCGACTTCGGCGTCGAAGTGCAAGGTGAGCTGGCGTTTGGCGGTCATGGGCTTTTGGCCTTCGGCATTGGAGTGGGCGGCGCCTTCCGCGTGAGCGCCTTGCGGATTTGCTCGCCGGTCGGCTGGCCGCCAGCCCGCTGGACGGTGGCAGGCGTGGCCAGCGCCTGCGTCGGCGTTTCAACCCGCATTGGTGGCGGAGTGGTCCAGGCATGCGCGGCGGGCGCCAATCCGGCGCCGTTGCTGAAGGCGGTGTGCCGCGCCGCGACATGCACAGCGCGCGCGCGGATTGGGGCTATGCCCTTCAAGAAGAGGAAGGTGCCTTCAGCGCCGGCGCCAAGCAAATCCTCTTGCGGAACGATTGAGCGCGAGCTCCGTTCCCAGGCGGGAAACACGATGTTCCGCCAGTGCGGGCGCGAGGATTCAAGGCGCCTCCACACCGGGATACGCCCGCCCAATTCCGAGAGCTTGGCTGAAGTCGCTTCTCTCTGCGGGCCGATGGCGGCGATCGCGTCAATGCTGGCGTGCGGCGCCTGGGACATGCAGCGCGCCTGGACAAGCAGGCGGCAGACATTTCGCGGCGCGTGATCGGGCACAAGCCACACGCCGGCGAGGAAGGCGCTGAGCGCCGCGCTTATGTCTGCGTCGATGACAACCAGCAATTCGCGCTTCTTGGCGCGCCCAAGATGATCGACATCGGGCGCGGCGGCGCATTCCGCGACAAGCTGCGCCAACATCGCCGCGATCAGCCGCGCGGCGGGCTGCCCATCGCTGGAGGGTAGTGAAATCACCAGAGCCTCGGAGCCGTCGCCGGCGACCAGATCGGCGAAACGGAACTGATAGGCTTGTGTCGCTTGCGCATAGGCGCCGTCGGCGAACAGGGCGAGCGCGGCGTCGATCGTGGCAAATCGGGTGAGTGTGGCGTTGGGGGTGGCGCGCCAGAATCGCACCACTCTGGCGATCTCACAGTGCGGCGCCGGCGCCGAAGGCTGGCGCTCTGCCCAAGCAGCGCAGATGTCGGCAAGCGCGCGATGGGGGTCAGCTAAGCGTTTACGCACTGACGCCAGGTTCCGGCATTCGAGCGGGGCGGTCAGCAATTGATCGAGCACAAGAACTGCAAAAGCATCGGTGAGCGCACCGTCGCTGGATTGGAGAAATGAGCGGGCCAACAGCAGTGCATCGGCCCATGCATGCGCGCCGCCGCGGATCGCGAGCATTGGATTGTAGCTGGCGCCGTCAGCGCGGCCTGGCGCGAAGCGGATGACATTCCTTCGCGAAAGATTCGAAGCCAGCCCGCGCGCATCGACGAAGACCAGCGCGCCGCGCCAGGTGGTGATGGCGGTCAGCAATGCACCGTCGATGTGTTCCGGCGCGCCGACCATCAATACGTTTCCCGATGGCGCGGAAACAATACCGGGCTTGGCCCATGGGTGACGACGCACGGCGCCCAGAGCCAATCCGTTGGCCCCCAATAGCCCGCGTTGCCTCAAGATATCCCAGCGCGCGAGACCGCGTCGCAATCGTAGCGCTGGAATCGCGATCAGAGGCAACAGCCGCGCCAACACCAGCACCGAAAATGCCGCCAGCACGAACGTCACGGCGAGCAGTACGCAAAGAAACGCGATCCAGGGACGGACAGGCGTGAGCTCCAGCCCCCAACTCAGGAAACGCCACGGATGATAGAGAGGATGGCCATACCAAAAGGCGACCGGTTCACCGAATTGTGCGGCGTAGCTGAAGATCGCGGCGAGCAATTGGGTGGCCGCGCCCGTGAACACCGTCAGCGCTACCCAGCCGATCAGTGCGGCGCGCGCCCAGACGAGCCAAACGGTCAGAGTCACGCCCTCGCTCCACCGCAAATCCAAGTTGGACGCAGGCCGCGAGAAACTTTCCCCGCCTTTTCAAGCCCCTCCCGCTCTTGCCTCATGTTGTACAAACTCGCCATGACTTGCCGCGCCTAATAATAGTTCGTCTAATACTTGGATGATGGCAGAAAGTAAGGTGTACAGCAAGATAAAGGCCAAGTT
>JAKFYF010000256.1 GCA_021731005.1 Hyphomonadaceae bacterium | reverse complement strand
AGCCTCCAACGCCATGTCGCATTCGTGCCGCACGCGCAAAGCGGTGGGCGAAGCCTGCGCATGCCGCTCATCGCCCGATCATGTCGGCGCGGTGGAAGCCGCAAGCGATGGTGGGCGCAACATGTGCGTCGTCAGAATGGCGCCGCTGCAGCAATAGGACCGGCGCGCCCACGCACCGGCGCGCGGAGCGCGCCGGATGAGGGGCGGGCCGACGCGCAGGCGCCGAAGCGTTTGCACGCCCCTCACGCCCTGCCCCCTCCCCCAAGGGGGAGGGGGATCTGGTCGGTGAAACATCGCTAATGCCCCACGCTCGCCGCGCGGCGGAATACCGTGCGGATGGTGAAGTTGGAGACTAGCCGGCGCACCCCCGGCAGCCGCGAGAGCGTCTCCCGATGCACGCGTTCGTAGCGATCGTCGTCGGCCAGCACGATACGCAGCAAATAATCGCTCTCCCCCGTCATCAAATGGCAGTCTTGCGCTTCGCGGCAGAGCGCGACTGCTCGCTCGAACGCAGCCATGGTTTCGGAGCGCTGGTTTTCCAGCGTCACCGCCACGAACACGGTCGCCCCGCGCCCTAGCGCTTTTTCCGAGAGGATCGCCGCATAGCCCTCGATAATGCCGGCCGCCTCCATGGCTTTGACGCGGCGATGGCAGGCGGAAGGAGAGAGGCCAACACGCTCAGCCAGTGCAGCACTGGTGAGCGCGCCGTCGCGCTCGAGTTCGAGCAGGATTTTGTGGTCGAAGGGATCAGGAACGGGAGATTGTTGCGGCATGAAAGCCAAATTGCACGAAAATGGGCCCAAACATCAAGCTGATCGACGAAATATCGAAAAAAATGCGCACCATTTGGGATATTTGAGCGTTCAAAGTATCGATCTGGAGGAATCCCATGCGCGTCGGCTGCCCCAAGGAAATCAAGGTCCATGAATATCGCGTCGGCCTGACGCCGGAGAGCGCGGCCGAACTGGTGCACGCCGGCCATGAAGTGCTGATGGAAACGAAGGCCGGCGAGGGCATCGGCGCCTCCGACGAGATCTACAAAAAGATCGGCGCGAAAATCCTGCCGAACGCTGATGCCGTGTTCAACGAAGCCCAGATGATCGTGAAGGTGAAAGAGCCCCAAGCGGTCGAGATCGCGCGGCTGAAGGCGCACCACACGCTCTTCACCTATCTCCACTTGGCGCCCGATCCCGAGCAGGCCGAAGGGCTGATGAAGTCGGGCGCGACCTGCATCGCCTATGAGACGGTGACTGATCGCGACGGGCGTTTGCCACTGTTGAAGCCGATGTCGGAAGTCGCCGGCCGCATGTCGATCCAGGTCGGCGCGCATTTCCTGGAAAAGGCGCAGGGCGGACGCGGCGTTCTGCTGGGGGGCGTGCCCGGCGTGCAGCCTGCGAACATCGTGATCCTCGGCGCCGGCGTTTCCGGTTACAACGCCGCGCAGATCGCGGTGGGCATGCGCGCGCGCGTGCAGGTGTTCGACAAGAATCCGGCGCGGCTTGAGGAGCTCGACCGTGAGTTCAACGGCCGTTTGGAAACCGTGTACTCGACCAAAGCCGCTATCGCCGAAGCGATCAAGGACGCCGACGTTGTGGTCGGCGCAGTGCTGGTGGCGGGGGCCGCGGCGCCGAAGCTGATCACGCGGCCGATGCTGAAAACCATGCGCCCGGGCTCGGTGCTGGTGGATATTTCTATCGACCAAGGCGGGTGCTTCGAGACTTCGCACGCGACCACGCATAGCGAGCCGACCTTCATCGTCGATGGCGTGATCCATTATTGCGTCGCCAACATGCCGGGCGCCGTGGCGCGTACGAGCGCGTTTGCGCTCAACAACGCCACGCTCCCGTTCGCGCTCGCGCTGGCCAACAAGGGCTACAAGCAGGCGCTGATCGACGACCCGCACCTTGCGAATGGGCTAAACGTCTACGAAGGCGCGATTGCGCATGAAGCGGTGGCGAAGGATTTGGGGAAGGCGTACAAGCGGCCAGGGTGGTTGGGGTAAGCGGCGAGCGCATTTCACATTGGTACGGGCCGGCTATTGTCACTTAGCGCACCCGTGGGTTGGTTCAAAGCCGACGTCATGATCCATTGACACCCCATAACGGTATGCGGTATAGACCGGCATGATTCAAGGTTTCGCGGATGTGGAAACCGAGAAAATTTGGTCCGGCGTCAGGAGTCGCAAGCTGCCGCCGGACATTCAAGCGACGGCGCTGCGTAAATTGCGTCTCTTGAACAATGCCCAAGTGCTGCAGGATTTGCGTGTGCCGCCCGCCAATCGGCTCGAAGCACTGGCGGGTGATCGCAAGGGCCAACACTCGATACGGATCAACGACCAATGGCGCATTTGCTTTGTGTGGCGGAAAGGAGGGCCCGCTGATGTCGAAATCGTCGACTACCACTAAGGGTGCATTGCTCGCAAACCCGACGCCCGGGGAAATCCTGCTGGAAGAGTTCCTGAAGCCGATGGGCTTGAGCCAAAGCGAACTCGCGCGCGCTGTCAAAGTTGCGCCGCGCCGGATCAATGAAATCGTGCTGGGCAAGCGTGCGGTGACAGCCGACACCGATCTGCGGCTGGCGCGTTATTTTGGCATGTCTGAGGGCTTCTTTCTTGGGCTGCAGATCGATTTCGATCTGATGCAGCGCCGTCGCGAAATCGGGGCGGATTTGAAGGCCATTGCGCCGAGAGTGGCGTAATGTGGACCGCCGGCGCCCCCGCCGGCACTTTTGCTAAAAATCGCAAAGGCCTTCGTGCGATGAAACAAGGCTGCCGGCGAGGGCGCCGGCGGTCCATTTGGCGTCCGCTTCGGCCAAGCGTGGGCCAACTTCCTGACCCCGCACACGCTTACATAAGTGAGCCCTTTCGCGCCCATTTCCGTCGGTGTTCGATAGCGCATTAACGCCAGCGAATCTCAATGGCGCGGCCGTTGACGATCCGGAAGGTCGCAATGCCCATGTGATGCAGATGATGGCACCCCTCAATTCCCACCATGTAGGCTCCGCCTTCTCTTATACCAACGGCCCTAAACATTGACCGTCGCCCAGGTGCGGGCGGTGACGGAGGCGACGACTTGGGGGAGCGCGATGAAAGCGTTCCAGGCTTCGCAGCATGCCGCGACGATGGCGTCGTAGTCGTCG
>JAKFYF010000244.1 GCA_021731005.1 Hyphomonadaceae bacterium | reverse complement strand
GAGGGGGCAGGGGGTGGGGTGATACTCAAATTTCGCAGGTTGGAGCGCGCGCCTCCCGGCGCGCATGCGGGCCGGAGGCCCGCGCTCCCAATCATCAAGAACGGCGTTTCACCCCACCCCCTGCCCCCTCCCCTCAAGGGGAGGGGGAGCATGCCGTCGTGATGTACAAATTGAATTGGCGCCGCCCTCACATTTCGTTCTCTGGGTCTTCGCCGGGATCGAGCAGGCGGTGGGCGTGGATGATAAAATAGCGCGTGCGCGCATTGTCGACAGTACGCTGCGCCGCGGCTTTCCAGGCGTCGTAGGCGGCGCGGTAGTTCGGATAAGCGCCGACGAAGTGCACCGCGCTCAAATCCTCGAACTCGGGCCGGTCGAGTTCCTTCAATTCACCGCCGATGACCAGGTGCAGCAATTGGCGCGCTTTGCTCATGGCTTCTCTCACGTGCCGCCGATAGCTAGGTCGTCCACGGCGAGGCTTGGAATCTCCAGCGCGCCGCGATTGTCCAGGTCCGATCCGCAGATCATGCGGGCATAAATGTCGAGCAGGTTGCCCGCGACCGTCACTTCGCTGACTGGAAAGGCGATGTCGCCGTTCTCGAACCAGAAACCAGCCACACCCACCGACCAATCGCCGTTATTCATGTTGAGCGACGGCGAGAACATGTCGGTGACGAAGAGGCCCTTGCCGGCGTTCCGCATCAGGCCGGCGAGATCGTCAGCGCCCGGCTTCACGAACAGATTGGCAGCGCCTATGCCGGGTGGGCCGCCATGACCGGAAGTGGCGTGGCCGTTGGGCTCAAGCCCTAATTGCCGCGCGGCCGAAGCGTTGAGCATCCAATGGTTGAAGGCGCCGTTTTCGACCAAAGTCATCGCCGCCACCGCCCCGCCTTCGCCGTCGAACAGGCGGCTGCCCATGGCCTTGGGCACGAACGGATCCTCGCGCAGCTGGAAGTTCTCGGAAAAAATGCGCTGGCCGAGCTTGTCCTTCAGGAACGAAACCCCGCGCGCCACCGCAGCACCCGAGATCGCGCCCAAAAACGGCGAAAGCATGCGCCCGGCGAGCCGGTTCTCGAAGATCACCGCCGCCTTCTGGCTCTCGAGTTTGCGAGAGCCGAGCCTGCGCGCGGTACGCTCCCCGGCGATGCGTCCGATTTCTTCCGGGCTGGGCAAATCGGCGAAGAAGCGCAGCGTGCGCCACTCATAGTCGCGCTCCATGTCTTCGCCCTGTTCGGCGATCGGCTGCGTGCCCAGGCTGTAAGAAGTCGAACTCTCCGCGCCCTCAAATCCATCGGAGGTGGCGTAGACGAAAGCGGAGACCTCGCTCGAGGCGCCCGCGCCGCCGGAATTGGCGATGCCCGGGATCGCGAGCGAGGCCGCTTCGCACGCGCGCGCAAGCTCGATCAAATGCGCGGGGCTGGGGCGGGCCTCGTCCGATTGGTGGAGGTCGGGACGCGCGCCGTTGGCGCGGAAGCCGGACTCGAGCAAGCCGCAATAGGGGTCTTCGGGAGCGGCGCGCGCCATCGCCACCGTGCGCTCGGCCAAGAGCTTGAGGCCGTCCGGAGACAGGTCGGTTGAGGAGGCCGCAGCCTGCCGTTTGCCGATAAAGGCGCGCAAGGCGACCGAGCGGCCTTCCTCGCGCTCCATGCCCTCGAGTTCGCCCATCCGCACCTCGGCGGAAATGCTCTCTCTGGAGGCCAGCGATGCCTCGGAAGCGTCCGCGCCCGCCTTGCGGGCAAAATCGTTGAGCGCCGAGAGCGCGGCCTGGGAATCAGCGTCGAATGCCATGGGCCGCTACATGGGGCCGCCGGAGCCGGCGGGCAATCGGGTTACAGCCGCTGCGCCAGCGCCGCGTAGATAAGGCCCCCGCCGATCAGCAGGTAAGCGAGCCAGGTCAGAATCACGCCGCCAACCCGCCCGAGGTTCAACATCCCGGCATTGAGGCCAATCCCGTGAAAAATTCTGCCAGCGGTCAAAGAAATTCCTGAGGCGTGCAAGAGCCAGGTCGGGGCCGCCGGCTCCAGCAGCGCCAGCATCAGGATGCCGACGAGGCCCGCGGGGATGTATTCGGCGGCGTTGGCGTGGGCGCGCACCGCGCGCTGGAAATCCTCGTTGCCGCCGTCGCCCAACCTGATCTTGTGTTTGCGCCGGCCAGACACCACCAAATAGGCGAGCACCAGCAGAAGCAGGATGTTCACACCTGCGTAGAGCGCGGCGATCTCGAGACGCAGCATCGGAGCTCCTTGCGTTTGGATTCGGTCCGGACCGTAGAACTTACCGGCATCTTACTTCAACCATTTGTTTTTGTTTCGGAAACCGAGTGTTCATCGGCTTGTGGGTAAAACCGCATCAACAAGATGCCTCGAAGGCAATGGGCTGGTGATGTGGATGGACGCTGAGATCTGGGGCGTCGCATGGGCGGTAGTCGCGGCGGCTGCGGGCATGGGCCTTGCGGGCGCCGCGATAACGCTTTGGCGGCGGGCGGACGACATTTGCGGGCTTGAGTTCGACGGCGGTTATAACGCGCTCGCGACCCAGATCGACCCGCGCTAGAAGACCCCTCCTAGCTGGAGGCGTCCCCATGAAGTCAATTTTTGCATTTGCCCTGGTTGTGGGTTTGGCGGCCTGCGGGCAGGTCAATCAGAAGGGCCGTGCTGAGGCGCCGCCCAATCTGGAAACTCAGGTTGCCCGTTACAGCGTAATGCTGGGGCAGGTGGGCGATCTGACCGTTGCGCGCCCCGGCGTTGGCGCTGGCGACCCGGCCCAATCGCGCGAAATCGCCCGCGCCCTGCGCGAAACCGTCTGGAGCTACAATCTCGAACGCTCGCGCATCTGCGCCAAGGGTCTGTTCACCGAGGCCGCGTGCGGGGCTGCCTACGAGCCGGTATGGATTTCCGAGCCCTCGACCGCCGAACCGACAATGACTGAATTGCAGGCGCGCTCGGACGATCTCGGCGCGCAAGTGACCCGGTTCTGGACCGTGGTGTGCGACGACGCGCGCACACGCGAGAGCGACGAGACGGCGCGCGCGCTGGTGTGCGCGATGGAGTGAAGTTGAGTGAAGCCGAGCGTACACGTCCGTCCTCCCCCTATCGGGCAGGGCAATCGCATTTGAAGACAAATCTAGGTGAAAGTGCCGACGGTCGCAGTTCAGCGCCCCTCCCCCCCTTGCGGGGGAGGTGGCGAGCGTATGCGAGC
>JAKFYF010000228.1 GCA_021731005.1 Hyphomonadaceae bacterium | reverse complement strand
AGCAGATGGAACGAACCGCGCGTGCGCAGGAAGGATGAGCGGCCGACGACTTTGCCGGTTGAGGTGGGGATCACGTCGCCACGCGCATCCAGCACCAGGGCGCGATCGACGTAGCGCACGAAGCGCCCAGCGCCCTCGTGGCTGACGCCGACGGCGAGATCGTCATTGGGGCCGAGATACGCGCTCGATGGCCCAGCGTTGTAGGCGACGTGCATCACGCTGGGGCTCGGCGGGATCAGCGCGTCGAGACCGAGCCAGAGGTCTGTGCCGTCCGAATAGTAGAACTTCTCATCGCCCCACCCGATCAGGAAACTCTGCGCATCGGGATAGAGCCGCCGCAGCGGATGGCTGTCCGGAAACATCGAAGCCGGCGCGCCGATGTCGCTGTGGTAGCCGTTCGAATAGAGATGCAGCTCGACGCAATCGTCCGGCGCTGGCGCCGCTACGTTCGGCGCCGGGAGCGGCAAGTAGAGATAGCCGAGCACCACGACGCAAAGCAGCAGGACAGTCGCGGCGACGGGACGCCGGCTTAGCTGGCGTCGTCGTTGTTCAAGAGGCGTGTCCTGAAGAGACATCCTGCGAGCCCCGACCCGATCATCGGCATCACGATGAACAGCCAGAGCTGAACCAACGCGCCACCAAGCACCCAAACCGCAGGCCCGAGGGAGCGAGCCGGGTTCACCGATACACCGGTGATCTGGATGCCGACAATGTGGATCAGCGTGAGCGTCAGGCCGATGGCCAGACCGGCGAACGCGTTCTCGGCGCTTCGCGTGACGCCGAGGATGACGGTCAGGAAGATGAAGGTCGCCACGACTTCGAAGATCGCGCCGGAGAGCAGCGAGTAATCGGCGGGCGAGCCTTGGTTGGTGATCGGATCACGCACGCCATAGCCGTTCTGCCCAAGACCTTGCGCCAGCGTGTAGTCCGGTGAGCCGGACGCGATCAGCAGCAGCACGCCGGCGCCGACGATCGCGCCCAAGCATTGCGCGACCCAGTAGCCCAGCATGTCGCCCGTCTTCATCCGCCCGGCGACCCAGGCGCCGAAGCTGACCGCCGGGTTCACGTGGCAGCCTGAGATCGGGCCGATGCCGTAGGCCATCGCGACGATGGCGAGGCCGAAGGCGAAGGCGATGCCCAATTGGCCGACGACGCCGAAGCCCGCCAGCACGGCGGCGCCGCAGCCGAACAGAACGAGCGTAAAGGTGCCGATGAACTCGGCGACGAGCTTATTGGTCATGACCGCCCTCTCCCACGGCAGGCCCTAAAGCGAGTCTCTGTCCTAGGACATCCAGGACGTTACCGCACGATCGGTACGACATCGGGCTGTGAAAACCGCTCACAGTTCGGGTGAGAGCATATCGGTCGGATCACGGGCGCGGCGGGCTTAGCTCTTCTCCTAAGACATCAGGAGAGAACGCCATGCCCGTCGAAGTGCTGGATCGGCCCAAGAGCAAAGCCGTCGAAGGATCGTTGCTGTTTCTGGAGGACAGTTTCGCCGGCCGGCCGGTGGTCGAATTCAGCTACGGCTCGGGCGAAGGCCGCACCAACGCCGTCTATTCGCCGCGCCGGGTCAGCATTGGCGACGCGCGGACGATCCGGCCTTCGCTCGATGCCGAGGGCTTCGATCTGGTGCGGCACCGCACGCGGGTCGAGGACTTCTACGATGAGAAGCAGGCCTCGCTGGGTGACGCGGAGGCGGCCAAGATCGTGGCGGACGTGACGGGCGCGGCGCGCGTGCTGGTGTTCGACCACACCTTGCGCCGGCGCTCGCCGGACTCGGTGCGCCAGCCGTCCACAAGGGTGCACAACGATTACACGGTGCGGTCCGCGCCAAGCCGCGTACGCGATTTGTTGGGCGACGATGCCGAGCATTTCCTCAGCCATCGCGTCGCCTTTATCAATGTCTGGCGCCCGATCCGTCACGCAGCGGCAGACTGGCCGCTGGCGATTGCGGACGCGCGCAGCGTGCGGCCCGAGCACCTGATCCCAACGGACATCGTCTATCCGGATCGGCGCGGCGAGATTTACGGGTTGGTGCACAAACCGGAGCACCGCTGGTGGTACTATCCCGACATGCAGCTCGACGAAGCGCTGCTGATCAAGTGCTACGACAATCGCGAGGGCGTCGCCCAATTCACGCCACATACCGCGTTCGAAAGCCCACTCACGCCCGCAAACGCCCCACCGCGCGAAAGCATCGAGTTCCGCACCATTGCGTTCTTCGACTAGGCGCGCCTGCGCCAGCCGCCTATATTCGACTCGTTCGGGCTTGCCCGGACTATGGCGATAAACGCGCAGATATAGGCGGATCGGACCCGGGTGCGATGCCCGGCGGCTCCACCAGCCTTCGCGCTACGCGCTACGGCTAGGCAAGCCTTGAGCTTCTTTCTGAAGCGAAGGCTGTCTCGCCGAAGCTCGGAGAGCGTAGGCGGACTTGCTCATTCGGCAGTCCTGAGGGGCCGAAATAGGATCGACGGACGTTGAAGGCTGTTGCTTTTGCTCGGGTGGTCCCGTCACAGGCCAAACAGCATAGTTGCGAATGACAACAACGCTGAAGAGTTCGCTCTCGCTGCGTAAGCAGCGCGAGTGTTCTCGCACTAAGTCCTGACGAGTAGCATCCTCAGGCGGGGTCCCCCGGCGCCCGGCAACAGAAGCCGGGGAATTATTCCCCACACTCACCGAACGCCGGGCGCCAAACCAAACAACGCCGCCCGGCAACAGAAGCCGGGGATTTCTTTCCTTGCTCTCGAAGACTTGAGCGCCGTTCGGCGGCGCAAGCCGCGCGTTCATCGCAATCGGCTGTCGCGCAGTTGCGCAAGCGCGCTGCTTGGCGCGCGAGGTTTGCGATGAAGCTGATGGCAAGTGCGTGCGCGTTTGCGGCGGTGGTGTTTGGGCAGGCTTACGCCGCGCCGGTTGCGGTCGATAGTCCCCGCTGGGAATTGGCCGGCGCTGAAGCGCAGGTGGTGGATTTCCAGGGACAGCGCGCGCTGCTGCTCCGGGGCGCCATCGCAAAGCTGGGCGATGCGAACTTCGACACGGGCGTGATCGAGTTCGACATGGCGCTGCCGAGCAACGCACAGAGCTTTCCCGGACTCTATTTTCGCGGCGTCGATGACCTCAACTACGAGCATTTTTATGTACGGCCGCATCAGAACGGCAATCCGGACACGATGCAGTACACGCCCGTCATCAACG
>JAKFYF010000147.1 GCA_021731005.1 Hyphomonadaceae bacterium | reverse complement strand
GGGAGCACACCAGCTGTTGCGGCAATCAACAAGGCGCACAACGCCAAACCTATAGCGACCGTGAGCGTAGCAATGGCAGATGGCTGGAACGCGGGTTTCCCGTCAATTTCAGGAATGGCTGCACGAAGTCCTGCACGACCACCCAAGAGCCAATAAAAATGCAAGGCTGATAAGCAGAGGAAAACGGCTATGAGGGAAAAAGCGATGATGGTGCTCATGGCCGGCGGCGAACCTCCTTAGAATGGATGCGATGGCCTAAGTTACCTGTACAAATTCCAAGCCCTTAACTCCGGCATTGGCACGTAGATCCGGCAATCAGCGCGGCGGCTGCACCGACAGATAAACCGTGCTCCAGAGTTGTGCGGCGTTTGATTCATCCACGTCAGCGCCGTCCGCCCCAAACGGCACCGGGAAAAATCGGCCGTCGCGATAATCCCAAGACCAAAGCTCCGAGCTTTGTAGCGTGCGCGATTCCGTGATCACCCGCCATAACGCTGTTTGTGCGGCAACCAAGCGGCGCCGAGTCGCGGCGGGCAGGTCGGTACGCGCCAATTGATGTTCGTACCCAGCAGCAAGCGTCGCCTGCTGCCACGACCATATAACCGCGCCGTGATAATGGTTCCTGGTGAAGCGAGCCTGCACCTCAGGGCCCGCGAATGCTGGGTTGGCCACCAGCAGGCCGGCATCGGTCAACAACCCCGCCGGGAAGGGGCGCATCGTCGCGGCGACGGCCATGTCGAGGTGCGCGGGCGACGGCGCCCCGAACAGCAGCGCGAAGCCCTCATCAGAATGGAGGATGGGAATTGGGGCGCCGCGGTCGTCGAGCGAAAGCGCGTGGAAGGTGAGCGGCCGGCCGCGGATCGAGGCCAGCGCCGCGTCCGCTCCCACCCCGAGCGACTCCGCGTAGCGCGTAATGGCGGCGCGCGCCTCCCCGACGGGAAGCGACACGTTGAACAGCGGCGGCGCTCTCGTTCGCCAAATCGAGGCCATCGCGCCCGCCTCAGCCAGCGCCGCACGATCGGTGGCGGCGAGGTATCGGTCGAGTACCCCGGCGTTAAGCAGCCGATCGGCCGCCGTGAGCGCTGCGGGCACGAGCACCGCGTTCACGTCGTAGGCGAACCGCCCTCGCCCCAACCCCTCGTCGCTGTCGCGCCAATCACCCGACATGCGGCCCGGCCTTATGGACACCAAGGTCAGCGGTCGCGGGTTGGCGGCAAACGGCCTCGCTTGCTCGACGACGAACCGAAGGTTCGCCACAAGCAGCGCACCTACACTCGCACGCGAACCGGGGTCGCTCTCACTCACGACCATTCGATCAAGATAATTGGCGGCCCGCGCGCGTCCCTCAGAACTATCGAGCAGATAGTTCGCCATCACCGGCGCCAACATGAAGTCGTCGTCGATCATGCCATAGTCGAGCGTCGCTGCGTCGGCGACCGCACCACCGTGGCGTTGGTGCTCGATCAGTGCAAACTCAGACAACCCCTCTTCATGGGCCACTTCGCCGGTCGGGGCCAATCGCGCCAAGACCGAACCCAGGCCCGCTTCGATCGCCGCCGGTTGCAGCACTGGCATCAACAGCCGCAACGACATCAAGGTGTCGCGCCCAAAATAGGTGTTGAACCGCCACGACCCCGCCAGGAACTTCTCCCGGAAACTGAGAAAGGTCAGGGTGTCGCGCGCGGCCTGGTCGGGGGCGGCCCGATCAGTAAGCAGCTCCGCTCCGTCCAGCGGCGTGAGCGGGGGATCGCCGCTCACGGCGACTATTTCCAGTCCAATTACGCCATCTCGCGACGCGACGATCCCTTCCCTCGTCAGGCGCCCCCGCAGAACCCTGACGGTCAGCTGGTACCCCGGCGCGCCATCAAGCCGATCTCGCCGGAAACTGAGCGTCTGTCCTCGCCTGCGCATCGGCGCGACAACCTCCGGCGGGAAAGCGCCCACTGCCTGATAATCTCGCAGAAAGCGGATATTTGATAGAACGGCTTGCCTCACCGACAGGCGCGGCGCAGTGACTGTCGCGCGCGCAATGATACCGTAGAGCGGACGCCCCTCATCGTCTTCGACAGTGATCGATTCCGGCGGGCGGTCCAGGCGCCAGCTGACGTCGCAGTCAAGGTGATCGAACCATAGACCGACGCCGCTGTTGCCCGCCGGGAACGCGACCAAAATGCGCGGATCGCGCCCTGATCTCAGCAACAGGTGCGCCGCCACATCGCCTTCCCGGAAGAAGGCATTCAGATTCTGACCCTCGGTCAGTTGGTAACTAAGCTGCCGCTGAGGGACCGCAACGATCGACTGGGGCCACGCGATCGATGGGGTGGATATCGTGATTGCCGCTAGCAGCGCTAGCGCGAAGCGAGGTCCGATCATGACCGCAGCCTTTCCTACAGACAAGGCGGCGGGCCCATGATCGAACCCGCCGCCAGTGTAGCCTCTTAATCCTGTCCGTGCAGCGGTTAGAACTTCAACGTCACGCTTGCTGTATATGTCGTGCCAACAATACCACGACCGTAGAAGAAGCCCGATGAGGCACTTTGCGTCTGCCCTTGCCGCGGGTTGCCCTCGGTCAACCCGACCTCATCGAAGATGTTGTCGGCATTGAGCGTTATGCGAAGGCGCTCGGTTGGATCGATGATGACGCCCAGGCTGGTGACGCCATATTCAGGCAGCGCCAATCCGTTGCCCGCGTCCGCGAAAATATCGCCGACAAATTTGTAGCGCCCATAGACTTCAACCAATCCGTTGAAGAGCGTGTACCGCGGAGTAATCGTGAAGAGCGTCTCCGGCGTTCGCTCCGGCCTGTTGCCCTCAAATGATGGCGTCGCGACGTTGTTGATGAAGACATTCGAGAGCTCGGGATTCTGGAAGACGCCAACCGCCTCGATGACAAAATTATCGGTCGGGCTGTAATTCACGCTGATCTCAAACCCGTCAGTGCTCAAGTCGGCGAGGAAAGCGCCCTGAATAGCGGGATTGATGGGGTCAATGAAGCCGTAGAATTGATTGTCGAACTCCGTCCGGAAAATCGTGGCCGAGGCGGCAAGTCTATCGCTTTGATAGCGAACGCCAGCTTCGTACAAAGTGATGTCAACGGGCTCGTCGACACCCAGAGTCTGGAACCCCTCCGAATAGCGCACATAAACTGCGAGCTCAGGCAAGAACAGGTAGTTGGCCCCAACCGTCCAAGCGGTTCTATCCCAGCT
>JAKFYF010000094.1 GCA_021731005.1 Hyphomonadaceae bacterium | reverse complement strand
CCAAGAAGGCGCACCGCATGTGTCACAATCTCGACGTGAGGATTGAGCGCCGCGAGCGCGTCCTTCGCGCGCGCGACCTTTGGCTCGCCGACACCCTCGCTTGTGTACAAGATCTGCCGCTGCAGATTGGAGAGCGCCACCGCGTCGTCATCGATCAGGCGCAGACGCCCCACGCCCGCCGCCGCGAGATAGAGCGCGGCCGGCGCGCCCAAGCCCCCCATGCCGACGATTGCAATAGTGGCGGCCTTCAGGCGCTGCTGGCCCGGCCCGCCGATCTCCTTGAGCATGATGTGGCGCGCATAGCGCTCGCGCTCGGAGGGGGAAAGCGCGCTCATCCCACCCCAGCATGCGGCAAGCGAGCAAAGCTCATTGCGGCGCAGGCGCCTCGGCAGCTGGCGGCTGCGCCGTCGCCGGCTCGCACGCGACAAAATCGAAAAACCCAACCGGCGCTTCGATGCGCGGCTCGCCGCCATTGTTGGCAAGCCAGCGCGACAGGTTCGGCGCGAAGATGTGTGCGGGCGCGATTTGATCCAGGCGAGGGGGCCCGGCAACGGGGTTGAGCTGGCCGTCGAAACCGCTCACTTGAATGAGATCGACGCCGGCCGGTACGCTGGCGTTTGCGTCGTCGGCCATTGGCAGCAGATAATTCGTGCTTGGGCCAATAGACGAAGCCGCGGCGAAGCGAAATTCGCGGCCCCCGCCGCCAACTACGTAAACGAGCGCGCCCACGTTCTCGTAACTGGCGGCGCCTTCGCCGCGCGCGGCCACTGGTCCCGGTCCGGCCACCAAACGAAGCGTAACGCCGCTATTGATCCGATGCTGGTAGCGGGCGTCCTGCACCGAGCACAATTCGGCGCGCGGCCGCCGCTGCGTTGGTTCCGGAACCGGTGGCGGCGCCTCGGGCTCGGTGGCGAACATTTCAGGATGTTCACGCCAGTAATAATAGCCGCCCGCGCCGATGGCGGCGAGCAGCACAAGCGTAATGAAAAACGCCCGCATGCGTTCAATTCCCTCGTTGCTTTTTCGAGGGCTACTTACAAACCTTCGAACAGCGCCGTCGAGAGATAGCGCTCGGCAAACGAAGGAACCACTACAACCAACCGTTTGCCGTTGTTTTCAGGTCGCGCCCCGACGCGCAGCGCCGCCGAAAGCGCAGCCCCGGTAGAAATGCCGCCAGGCAAGCCTTCAAGCCGCGCCGTCTCGCGCGCCACCGCGAAGGCTTCATCGTTGGAGACCGTGACAATCTCGTCATAAATTTTGGTGTCCAAAATTTCAGGAATGAACCCCGCGCCAATGCCCTGGATCTTGTGCGGGCCGGGCGCGCCGCCAGAAAGGATCGGCGATGCTTCGGGCTCAACTGCGACAATCTTCAAATTCGGCAGCCGCGGCTTCAGCACTTGGCCGACGCCGGTGATGGTGCCGCCGGTGCCGATGCCGGAAACGAAAATGTCGAGCGCCCCGCCGGTGTCGTTCCAGATTTCTTCCGCCGTGGTGCGGCGGTGGATATCGGGGTTGGCGGGGTTGGCGAATTGCTGCGGCATGATCGCGCCGGGCGTGGCCTCGACCAATTCCTTGGCCTTGGCGATAGCGCCACGCATGCCTTCGGGCCCCGGCGTCAGCACCAGTTCCGCGCCAAGAAACGCCAGCATCTTGCGCCGTTCGATCGACATCGTCTCCGGCATCACCAGAATGAGGCGATAGCCGCGCTGCGCCGCCACGAACGCGAGCGCGATGCCGGTATTGCCCGAGGTGGGCTCGATCAGCACCGATTTGGCGTTGAGCTTGCCGTCCTTCTCCAGCGCCTCGATCATGGAAACGCCGATGCGGTCCTTCACCGAGGCGATCGGGTTGAAGAATTCGAGCTTGGCCAGGATCTCGGCCTTGACCCCGTGGGCGGCGGCCAACTTGGTGAGCCGCACCAAGGGCGTATCGCCGATGGTCTGGGTGATGTTGTCATAGATGCGGCCGCGGCCTGGCTTGGCGCTGGACATGGGGGCGTGCTCCCTGGTGTGTGGTCGGCAGGATATGAGCCCGCGACGAGCCGGCGCCTAGGGGAGGGCGCTTGAGGGATGGTTCAGCGGGGGCGGATCGACGCGGCAGAGACCCTTCTCCTCCTGCGGGGGAGAAGGTGGCCCGAAGGCCGGATGAGGGGAACGCGCTGCTTCAAGCACACGCTCCACGATCACCGCGTTCCCCTCACCCGTCGCGCGCTCACGCGCGCGACACCCTCTCCCCTCGAGGGGCGAGGGGACGCTGCTTCAACGTTCGTGTCTGCGTCGGGCCACGAGCAGAAAGCCCCCTGCCACTTCCCCAGAGGGTTGCGCCGCACGGTACTGAATACGGGGATAGATCGCGCTCTATCCCCGTTCTCGGCCAACAAAAACAAACGCTTGCGCAAATCTATCCGACCGCGTTCGGCCGGGCTTATGATCGCTCGTCTTCTGTAGGGAGGCGTTAGGATCCAACAGCCGAACAGCTCAGAAGACGTGGTTTGAGTGTGAGTGCATTGAGGAGAGGAAACGAGAAACTCAATGGCCCGGTGGGCGAGGCGATAGTCAATAGGAGTAGGCAATAGGAACGCTTGCACGCGCCGCCCCCATTGCCCATTGCCAATTTGCCCATTGCCTCATGTTGAACCCACCGCACATCGGCCGGGAACGAAAGCACGGCGCCAAGAGGAGCGCCGGAACCCCAGCGTCGCGGGGATCGGATCGGGGAGGAGCCCCGGCCGACCGCAAGCGAGGCGAATGGCGAGTGGCGAATGGCGAATAGCCCACCCACGCCGCCAGTGCGGCCTTTCTTGTACAAAGCGGAGCAGGCAGCGACAGCGAATCCCATTCGCCATTCGCTACTCGCCATTCGCCCACCCCGTCTCTGAAACGTATGGCCCTCCGGGTTCTGTTCAACGCCTCACGCTTTCGCCGGTTGTACAAGACAGACCACGCGGGGCGCGCTAGGCGCCACGACCGGACTTTTATCTTGAGCTCACGCGCCAAGCGCGCCCCGCTCTCCCAACTTTGCCGAACCCGGAAACGCGCGCGTTGTCCGGCGATGAGCGCGTCCCTTCTCCCTTGCGGAGAAGGTGGCCGCGGAGCGGCCGGATGAGGGGCGGGCCGACAATCAGGCGCCTGCATGCTTGCACGCCCTCATCCCCTAACCCCTTCTCCGCAAGGGAGAAGGGGTTAGGGGATGAGGGCGTGCAAGCA
>JAKFYF010000156.1 GCA_021731005.1 Hyphomonadaceae bacterium | reverse complement strand
AACCCCTCCCCTCGCGGGGAGAGGAATGGACCGAGCATGACCATCACCATTCTCACGGCCCCGGCGAGCGAACCTGTGACGCTCTCCGAGGCAAAGCTGTTCTTGCGCGTCGACCAGAACGCCGAGGACAGCCTCGTCACCATCTTGATCGGCGCCGCGCGCGAGGCGGTGGAAGTCGCCTGCGGGCGCGCGCTGATTACGCGGCGCGTGCGCGAAAGCCTCGACATCTGGCGGCCCGATTCCGTCGGCGGGGCGGTGTTGGGTCTTGGGCCGGTGACCAATATCGTCGCGGTTCGCCTCATCGCCGACAACGGATCGCAAAGCGTGATCGATCCTGCGCGTTATCGCCTCGAGGGCGCGGGCGATCGTCCGCGCCTGGTTTTCGAGGCAGGCGTGCCGGCGACGTTGCGCTCCGCGGGCGGCATCGAGATCGATTACGATGCAGGTTACGCCGCTAGCGCTGCGTCGCTGCCCGTCGCGCTCAGGCTGGCGACGCTGCAGGTGATCGGCGCTCTCTACGAGGCGCGGCAGGGCGAAAGCTCCATCCCCGAGGCGGCGCGGGCGCTGATGGCGCCGTTCGCGCCGATGCGGCTATGAGGGGGCGGCCATGACCGAAGCGATCGGGCGCATGCGCGCACGCGTGCGGCTGGAGAGCCCGCTGCGCACCGCGGATAACATGGGCGGCGCTGCGATCACCTGGACAAACCAGGGCGAGGTGTGGACCGAGGTGAGCGCAAGCGGCGGCGGCCAGAGCGCCGATTTCGATACCGCGCCGTCGACCGCCGCGTATTCGTTTGAGATCAACCGCCGCACCGACGTGCGCGCGGGTTGGCGTGCGGTCTGGGGGGCGCGCGTGTTCGCCATTCGCGCCGTGCGCGACGAAGGCGGCACCCGCATCGAACTCATCGCCGAGGAGGAAAAACTGTGAGCGACCGCGTTCTCGCAGCGGCGGTGCGCGCCGGCGCCATGGCCGATGCCGGCGTCAAGGCGCTACTCGGCGATCCCGCGCGCATTTATGACGACCCGCCGCCCGATCCGGTGTTTCCGTATGTGTCGCTGGGGCGCGTCGAAAGCCGGGCGGCGGACGCTGCCAGTGTGAACGCGATCGAGCACGCGCTGACGCTGCATATCTGGTCGCGGTACGGGGGGCGTGCTGAAGCGCTCGACGTGATCGCGGCGTTGCGCACGGCGCTGCACAACGCGCCGCTCGCGGTGAGCGGGCGTACTTTGGTGTTTCTGTTCGCCCAATTCGCCGACGTGTTCCGCTCCGGCGACGGGCGCACCACGCACGGCATTCTTCGCCTCCGGGCGATGACCGAATAGGAGCTTTCATGGCAGGCCAAAAGGGACGCGACGTCCTGATCAAAATCGGCGATGGCGCGACGACGGAAGTGTTCACCACCATCGCGGGCATCCGCGCCAAAACCATCGCACTGAACGCGCGCAACGTTGATGGCACGTCGGGGGAAAGCCCCAGCGCCTGGCGCGAGCTGATAGCGGGGGCGGGCGTGAAGTCAGCATCCATATCGGGCACCGGCGTGTTCAAGGACGCCGCTTCTGATGCGACCATCCAGGCGCTGTTCTTCGCGCAGAGCGCGCGAAATTTTCAATTGGTGATCCCAGCGTTCGGCATTCTGCAGGGATTATTCCTGATCGAGGCGCTCGAATATGCCGGCGACCACGATGGGGAGGCGGTATTCTCCATCTCGCTCGCTTCAGCCGGCGCAATCACGTTCACGGCGATCTGATGGTGATGCCCCACAACCGGGCGCGCGGCGAAGTGTTGCTCGCCATCGATGGCCGCGAGCGGCGGCTATGCGTTACCCTTGGCGCGCTTGCTGAGTTGGAGGCGGCGTTCGATGTGGTGTCGCTCACCGAACTGGGTGCGCGCCTTGGGCAATTGAGCGCGGCGGATATGATTGTAGTGCTGAGCGCCCTGACGGCGGGTGGGGGCGAACCCATGAGCGGCGCCGAGCTTGCGGCAGCGCGGATCGATCCGCGCGACGCGGCGAGCGCGGTGGCGGAAGCATTCCTGGCAGCGTTCGATGAACGTTGATTTTGGCGTCGATGGCGCTTCCTTCACCCCGTGGCGCGCCATGCTGGCGGTCGCTGCGCAGCTCGGCGTGCCGCCCGCGCATTTCTGGCGGTTGAGCTTGCGAGAATGGCGCGCGATCGCCGCGCCTGAGGGACACGAGACTCTGCCGCGCGCGGCCTTCGAGGCGCTGGCGCAGCGTTTCCCGGACAACGGACCATGACAAACGACACAGTAAATCTTGAATCGGAGTTGAACGCCGCCTCCGAGGCTCTGACCGCGTTCGCACAGGGTCCCGCACGGCGCGTCGCTGATGAAGTGGCAGGCTCGTTCGAGCGCGCGGGCGAGCGCATCGCGCGCGCGCTGGGCTCGGCGGCTGGCGGCGGTGAGCTTGCATTCAAGCGTATGGCCAAGACGATCTTGGAAGAGCTCGCCAAAATCGCGCTTGATCGCATCTTCAAGGCGGGCGGCGGCGGTTCGCCCTTCGGCGGTTCGAGCCAATCGGGCTTCGCGCAGGGCGCAAATCCGATTTCGGTGCATTTCCACATGGGCGCGGGCGGCGATCCCAACGCCATCGCGCGCAGCCAAGGCCAGATCGCCGCCGCCATAGCGCGCGCGGTGGCCTACGGAGGGCGCAACCTTTGACCGCTTTTCACGAAGTGCTGTTGCCGCTGCCGTTCGCGCTCGGCGCCAGCGGCGGCCCCGAGCGGCGCGTCGACATCGTCACGCTCGGTTCCGGTCGAGAGAATCGCAACACGCCATGGGCGCATGGGCGGCGGCGCTACGACATCGGCGGCGCGGTGCGCACGCTCGACCAATTGTACGATCTGATCGCCTTCTTCGAAGCGCGCCGCGGCAAGTTGCATGGTTTTCGCTTCCGCGATCCGTTCGATAACAAATCCTGCGCTCCCTCGCAGACGCCGGCGGCGACCGACCAATCGCTTGGCGTGGGCGCCGGAACGCTGAGCCTATTTCAGCTGCAAAAAAGCTATGGCGCAGGCGCTGAGGCGTGTTTGCGTCCGATCACAAAACCGGTCGCGGGCAGCGTGAGCATCGCGGTGAACGGAACCGCGCTCGCGCCCGCGGGCTTCAGCGTGAACACGGTGACGGGGCAGGTGACGCTGGCGACGCCGCCGGCGAACGGCGCTGCGGTGACCGCAGGGTTCCAGTTCGACACGCCAGTGCGCTTCGATATC
>JAKFYF010000180.1 GCA_021731005.1 Hyphomonadaceae bacterium | reverse complement strand
CGCCATGTAGCGCTGGTAGGCTTGCTCGCCGGTGAGATTATCGGCCGCACACGCATGGGCGGGTGGGTATTCGGCCTTGGCGCGGTAGCGGATCAGATTGATCATGTTGATGGCGCCAGCCGCGCCCGCGCTCGTCGCCATGGCCGCAATTTGCGCCGAACTTGGATTGACCGATCCCATGCGTTGCTCCTCCACGGGTCTTGCGTAGCCCTCGGGCGTTTGCGGTCAACAAAAAGGCGCGGACCGGGGGAGGGTCCGCGCCTTTGCGTCTGGAGCGCCGTTTAGGGAGGATCAGGCGATCATGCGGGCGGCTTGCATCAGGAACACAGCGGCGACCGGAACGAACAGGACTACCGCAGCGGTGAGGGAAAGGACTTTGGTCATCAGCGTTGCTCCGAGGGGTGTTGCATGTGTCTGACTAGGAGATGCCGCGGCGTCTGTGTTTGGATGCAGCGTGTTGAGCGTGAACTGGAGGTTTGCGAATTTGGTCATGAGGGTCATTCCGGTTGGCGCTTTGAGTTTGACTAGGAGATGCAACGACGCGGGCTCTGGGATGCAGGAAAATCAGGAGGGGCGCGGGATTGAGCTCAACCGCCGCCAAGTCTGCTCTTGGCAGAACGGGCCGGCGCAGCCGCGCAGCCGCAGAAGATTGCCCTCGAAGCGGATGCTGCCGCGATAGATGCGCCCGTCCTCAGGGTTCTTGAGCCGGCCGTCGCGCCAAGCATCGTCGCGCCACACAAGGCCCTCGACCATAAGCTCGCCGACGCGGAGGTGCGGGAGGTCGGCTTCGTCCCACGCCCAGGTCAGACGCCCGCACGTGGCGTGCGCAGGCCCCGGGCAGGGTTCAAAACGGACTATTGCGCCGAGGCCAGGCGTCGCCCATTCGCCGCTGAGGGTCTGGGTCTGGGCGCGCGCCGCGCCGGGTGTAAAGGCGAGCACCGCGAGCGCCGCAACCATTGCGGTCAGAGCAGGCGCGGCGGACACTTGGCCCTTGCCTGCGTGCAGGGGCTTACGCACCGCCGCGGCAAAGCGTTCGCGATATTCCGGGTGCTCGGTGCCCATGAGGCGGTCCCAGAAGGTGAAGTAGAGCCCGTAATTCCAGCCGGCCTGCGCGTGGTGCAGATCGTGGTGCGTGGTGGTGGTGAGGAAGTCGAACATGGGTCGGCCGTCAGCGCGCGCGGGCATTAGCTCGTAACCGGAATGACCAAGCGTGTTGCGCACGATCTGGTGCAGCATGAACAGGCCGCTCACGCCCCAGGGCGTTGGCACCAGGATCAGCCACAGCGGCACGAAGCTCGCCATGATCGCCGCTTCGCCCAGATCGAAGCTGTAGGCAGTGAATGGCGAGGGATTCATGCTTTTGTGGTGACGGCGGTGGAAAACCCGGAACAGGCGCGGGTGGTGCATCAGCCGGTGCGCCCAGTAGAAATAGGCGTCATGGCCGACGATCATCAGCACGAGGCTCGCCCAGAACCAGGCCGGGCCCCAGCCGGCCGCGATCGCCGGCCCCGGCAGCAGACCAAATCGCTCCAGCATGAAGGTGGCCAGCCCGATTGTGGAGAAGATCGCGATCGAGCGCAGTGAGACGAAGAATTCCAGCCAGAGTTGCTGAGCCGGCGGCGTGTCGGCGCGAATCTTTCGTCCGCGCAACACGACCGCCAGCGCCACCCAGAGAATGAGCCAAACGCCGGTGGCGAAAAGCGCGTAGCGGGTCAGGTCGGTTTGCATGTTGGCGAGCCATTGTCGGCCAGTTTCGAGGAGGAGGTCCATGTGTCGTCTCCGTGGTTGGAACCGGGGCGAAGATGGCGGACACTTGGCGACGGGTCTCGCCGCCGCCGGAAAACCCTGGCGATTTTCGGAATCGGCGAAGGATTCAGGAATTCGGCGATGCTTTTCCTTCGGCGGCTTGCGGCCCACGCCGCCGATACTCCGACGGCGTTATCCCTGTCGCCTCCTTGAAAGCGCGGTTGAACGGCCCGAGCGAGCCGAAGCCGAGATCGTAGGCGATGGCGGCGACCGTAACGCGCCCTTTGGCTGGGTCGGTCAGCAGGCGCTTGGCGGCCTCGATGCGCCGTGCGTTGATGAACGCCGCGAAATTGCGGAAACCCAGGTGGCCATTAATCACCGGCCGCAGGCGGTGTTCGGGTACGCCAATGGCGTCCGCCAGCGCGCCGATGGTGAGGCCTTCGCTGCGCCAAAGCTCGTCCACGTCCATCGCACGGTTGAGGTTGTCGATCGTCAATCGGTCGACCGCCTCAGCAGTCGGCGTGTCTGGAAGCTTGACCGCCCCCAGCAATTCCCTCGGCGCCCGGAGGAAAACCACCGCCCCGGCGAGGCTGAGAGCCGCCAATGCCCCTGCATTGATCAAGTCTCTGGCAGGTAGCTGGAGGCCGAAGATCTGGACGCCGGCCATGAGAAGGGCATAGAGCGCCACGATCGCAACGAACGGGACGCGAATACGCAGCCGCGCCTCGACCAGGTCGCCGCGCCAGGTTCTGAGAACAATACTCAGCGCATGCAGCGCCAGACCGGCCTCGCACGCTTTGTGGATAAACCAGATCGGCCGCATGCCGCTGGAGAATGCGGTAAGACCTAGTGCAACCAAACCGACAACTGGCGCCAGAGTCCTGGGTCCGATCCGGCGGTCCGAAAAAAGCGTGACCACAAAAAGCCAAACGAAACCGGTGGCGCCGAGCGAGATCAGGTTGACGGCCGCGTATCCCGCGCCGAGCTGCGCGCTGAATGCCCGCGAATTCTCAAGGACGTGCGCGATCGCGGAGACGCCGAGCATAAGCGCAGAGAATCCAACGGGCTTTCCCGCCGACACGCGCCAAAATCCTACCGCAGCTGTCGCCAGCGCACCAATGGCTACGCCACGCAGCACGAGTTCGTAGGCAACGCTTGACTCAAGCATTGCCGATGTCCGTTGCGGCTTTCCTGAATTCCGTGGGCGTTACCCCGGTCGCTTCCTTGAACGCACGGTTGAAGGGGCCGAGCGAGCCGAAGCCGAGTTCGTAGGCGATGGCGGCGACGGTCTGGCGAGCCTTGGCTGGGTCAAGAAGCATTCCTTTCGCCGCGTCGATCCGGCGCGCGTTGATAAACGCCGCGAAATTTCGAAAGCCGAGATGGTCATTGATCAGCGGCCGCAGCCGGTGCTCGGGCACGCCGACTTCTTCCGCCAGCGCGCCGATGGTGAGCCCCTCGCGCCGCCAGGCCTCGCCTTCGCCCATGAGCGTT
>JAKFYF010000241.1 GCA_021731005.1 Hyphomonadaceae bacterium | reverse complement strand
CAACCGGTCCGCGCGGGCGCGGAAACCCACTGTGGTTACCTGATAAGGCTCGCCAGAGGCCCGCGATTGCCGCGGCTCGGCCTCATCGATGGACGCGGCCATGATGATGCGGGCGCCATCGCGCTCAACCGGTCGGGCGGCGGCAAGCTGCATGCTGGTTCCGCCAGCGTATTCCAGGAGCGAGCGCAGGACTTCGTGGCGGCCCTCGAAATCGGCAGTGGCGCGTTCGAATTGGTGGGTGCGCTCCTCGAGCAGCGCCTGGGCAGCGGCGGCCTGGGCGCGCGATTCGTTCAACCAGCGGTCGTATTTCGCGCGTTCGCGCTCAATCTCGGCATTGCTGGCGCTCTGCTGGGGGCCTTGCAGCAGGGTGTTGCCGGTCGCGTAGACGCACCAGCCTGCCAAGCCTACCGCGCTAAGCGCCAAAAGCGCCTGCTTGCTGGGCGACAGCGACACGTACCGCACGGTCCCCCCGCTGCGGTGATAGATTTGACGTTCTGGGAAGGCGCGATCAAACATCGCGCGCATCTGCAATCCGAACTGGCTCATTGTCCGCCGCCCGCTAACCGAGTTACAACACTTTACCGTTAGCCCCGCCAATTTCGATCCAACCTGAAACCCACTGGAATTGCAACAGGGCCAAGGGGCCGTTTACAGGAATTTCAGATTCTTTAATACGAGACTGCACCAACCAAACTCTCATTCTAGCGCCAAAAGCTTAAAAATAGGGCACTTTCCTATTGTTTCGCGCGCGATGCGGCCAGCACCTCATCCACATGTCCCGGCACCTTAACCTTGCGCCAGATCTGGGCCAGTCGGCCTTTCGAATCGATCAGGAAGGTTGCCCGCTCAATCCCCATGTAGCGTTTTCCATACATGCTCTTTTCCACCCAGACCCCGTAACGCTCGCAAACCACGCCGTCCTCGTCGGAGGCCAGCAGGTGGCTAAGTCCGTGTTTGGCGGCGAATTTGTCGTGCTTGGCGGGGCTATCGCGGGACACGCCGACCACAACCGTGCCGGCGGCGGCGAATTGTTTCGCTTTTTCAGTGAAGTTTAGGGCTTCCGTGGTACATCCAGAGGTGTCGTCCTTCGGGTAGAAATACACAACTGCACGCTTGCCCTTCAGGGCGGCCAAGCTGACGCGCCCGCCTCCGCCCGTCGGCAGATCAAAGGGGGGCGCGGGGTCTCCGGGTTTCAAGGTGCTCGCCATCACCATGCCTTCCTTGTCGGGCTTCGTGGCCTGGCCGCCCGCTCTTGCGCGCGCGGCTGGAACCGGACTTTGCATGAAGCGGCAGGTGCGCGCTAGAGATAGCCGAGGGGCGGCGGAGTTGCGCCGATGATACGCCGCTCGACGCTCATCGCTGTCGAGATTCTGCTCGGCCTGGTCGCCGCGATGGCGATCGGGATTGGCGTCGCATGGTGGCGCCTGTCGCAGGGGCCGATCGAACTCGGCTTCTTCCGCGAACAGATGGAAAGCGAATTGTCCGCGGCGCGCGGGGGACGTCCCGTGGACATCGAGCGGGTCGTGCTTGGCATGAGCGCGCGCGGCAGCGCGCTTGAGCTGCGCGCCGTCGGCGTCAATGTGCGCGACGCCGCTGGCGCGGTGCTCACCCGCGCCGATGAAGCGCGCATCGAGTTGAACGTGTTGCCGCTGCTGATTGGGCGCGTGTCGTTGGTGCGGGCTGAATTCGTGGGCGGCGAAATCACGCTGACCAACAAACTCGACGGCGCCCTGCATGTCGCCTTCGGGCCGCCGGGAGCGCCCCCCGACATCATCATCAAGCCGCCACCCCCCGACGAGACGCTGCAACAGCGCGTCGGGCGCGTTCTCGATGGGCTTGCGTCAGCGTTTCGTCCGGTCGGCGCGGGTGGCGCGCTGCGGGCGCTGAGCGTGCGCGGCGCCAAGCTCGCCATCATCGACGAGCGCGGCGGTGGACATTGGCATGCGGATGCGGCCAATCTTGAGTTGGCGCGCCAGAACCGAACCCTGGCGTTTTTGGCGGACGCGCGCATCGAGGGTGCGGAAGGATTGGCGCCTGCCAGCTTGCGCATCACCACCGACACCAGATTCCAGTCGGCGATCGTTGAGTTCGGCGCCGAAGACGTGCGTCCGCGCGCGTTGTTGCCGCCGGCCATGCTCGGCCCGTTCGCGGCGCTGGATGCGCCCTTGACGGCCACAATCTCGGTCGGGCTCGACCGTCAAACCGGCATCAATCGCTTCGAAGGCGAGGCAAGCATCGGCCGCGGCGCAGCGGAAATGCCGGGGGGGCGTTTTGACCTCAGCGGAGGGCGTCTGCACGGGAGCTATGACATCGATAGCGATGAATTGACGTTCGACCGAGTGCAACTCGCCGGCGCGCGCACGCGCATCAATGGCGAAGTGCGGATCCGCGATTTCTCCGCGATCATGCGCGCCGCGCCCAACGAACCGGCCGCCTTCGATATCGCTTTGCCTTCGCTGACGTTGGATGTGCCGGGCACATTCTCAGAGCCGATCGCTTTTTCCAACGTGGCGATCGTCGGCGCGATCGTCTCCGCCGAGCGCAGCATCAATTTGACCCGCCTGAGCGCGCGAACCGGCGAGGCGACGTTGCAAGCGCAGGGCCGTTTCTATTGGCTGCCGGCGGGCGCGGAGGGAAAGCTCCAGCCTGGCATTGAATTGCGCGGCGCCGTTGATGGCGTCGTCGGCGCGCGCGATATCGTGCGCATGTGGCCGATGACGCTCGGCGAGGCGGGGCGGAATTATGTCGACCGCGCGCTGGTCGGCGGACGCGTCACCAATGGGGTGTTCAATCTTGACGTTCGCCCCTCCGACTTCGCCGCGGGCAGCTTGCGCAACGAGGCGGTCGATGTGCGGTTCAACATCGAAAACGGCGAGTTCCGTTTTGTCCCGACCATGTCGCCGATCACCGCGGCGCGCGGGGCGGGTGTATTGCGCGGCAACCGCCTCGACATCAATGTGCCCACGGCGCGCATCAATAATCTAGTGGTGACCAACGGCCGCGTCGAACTGCCCCGGCTGCGTCCGAAGGGCGCGATGGCGACGATATCGGCGCGGGCGGAGGGCGATGCGCGCCATCTGTTGGAATTGTTGATGCAGGAGCCGCTCAGCCTGCGCGACAGCCTGCCGATCGATCCGGCGACCGCGACCGGACGCGGCGTCGTCAATCTCCGCCTGCAGCGCCCGCTTCAGAATGTGGCGTCGTTCGAGCTGTGGCGGTTCACCATTGACGGTAGCGTGCGCGATCTCGCCGGCGCCATGCCGGCCC
>JAKFYF010000232.1 GCA_021731005.1 Hyphomonadaceae bacterium | reverse complement strand
GAACTGCCTGAGTTCGACTGACGCGGAAAGTTGAAAGATGGCGTCAAGACCGCGAGCGCTTGGCCCAACTCGTCCGACACCGCCCCGGAAGATCGCAAATCTTCCGCCGGCAAAACATCGACCGGAACCGGACTTTCGAGCAGGGTGCGTCCGCGCCCGCGCGTGCCTGTGACAACAATCGTCTCCGCGTCAGTTTCAGCTTCCGCCTCGCCGGTTGCAGCGGTTTGCGCGAAGGCTGTCTGCGCGCCATCGGCGGCGGCAAAGCTCAGTCCGAGTAGGCAAATAAGGCCCGCGCGCGAGGCGGTGCTGAAAAGGTTCACTTGGGTTCCCCGCATTCTCTTAGTCCACGAGGAATGGCTTCGGGCTTGGCGTCGATCTGGTTACGCATGGTTGCGCCCGTGAGCGGCCAAGCTTGGCCGCCCAGTCTCTCGACGGAAGGGCCGGGCGTGCCGTGTAACCGCTGCTGCTGACCTGCCGAAGCCGTTGGTGAGCGATCGACACTGCACGTCGCTCATGACCTTTCAGGAGAAGAGCATGATCCGTACCACCCCGATTGCCGCGGCCCTGTTCGTGGGCTTATCGCTTGCCGCGGCGCCCGCGATTGCGAAGCCGAACAACCAATTGACGATCTCGCAGGAAGCCCCCGCCGAAGCGCGCGCCGCCTTCGCCGCTTGGGTCGCGTCCGATCGCATTCAAGGTCGCCGGGACCAGTGCTACGGCATCGCTCTCGCTGGCGAGAATGATTGCCGCGCTGGCGCCGGCACAACCTGCGCCGGCACGTCGACGCAAAACTTCCAGGGCAATGCATGGACCTATGCGCCCGCCGGCACCTGCCAGCACATCCAGACGCCGGACGGCGCTGCATCGCTCCAAGAAGTCGCCCGCAACAACGCGCGCTGACCGAACGAGGACCGCGCGATGGTTTCCTACTCGTCCCCGCCGCTTCCCCCCCGGGCGGGCATAGGGCTTAAGCCCGAACATTATCGCGCGGTTCTCGACAGCGCAGCCGATGGGCTGTGGCTGGAGGTTCACCCGGAAAATTACATGGTGGAGGGCGGTCCGCGTCTAGCGTGGCTTGAAGCCATCCGCCAGCTCCGGCCCATCTCATTGCACGGCGTCGGCGCGTCTCTCGGCGGGCCAGATCCATTCGACCCCGATCATTTGCGTGCGCTCAAGCGTTTGGTAGATCGCTATCAGCCCGCCCTTGTGTCCGAACATGTGGCCTGGTCCGCGGCCGGCGGGCGCTATTTCGCCGATCTCTTTCCGCTGCCGCGCACCGATGAGGCGTTGTGTTGGCTGGCCAACCGAATCGACGCTTTTCAAAGCGCGCTCGGGCGACAAATCTTGGTCGAGAATCCATCAATCTATCTTCCGATCAAATCCGAAATGGACGAGCCAGATTTCCTCGTCGAGCTTTGTCAGCGTACCGGGTGCGGTCTGCTGCTCGACGTCAACAACGTTTATGTGAGCGCCAACAATACCGGCTTTGATGCGGGCATCTATGTTGACGCCATTCCTGGTCACTTGATCGGTGAGATCCATTTGGCAGGCCATGAGGCTGACGCCAAGAAGGGGCGATCGCTGCTGATCGACACGCATGGCGCGCCTGTGGCGGAGCCGGTTTGGGTTCTCTATCGGCGGCTCATCGACCGTGTTGGCTCTAGGCCCACCCTGATCGAGCGCGACGCGAATATTCCGACCTTTGAGGAGTTGATGGGCGAGCGCGCGCAGGCCGACCAAGTGCTGCAGCGCGAACTGGAACTCGCATGACGGTGCAACTGGCTTTCTTCTATGACGCGTTTCTGGACGCAGTGGTCGGCGGCGACCCGCGCGCGCTGGGGACGTGTCTCGAAGATCGATCCGCGGCCGACAACGCCTTGGTCTATCGCAACACCGTTTTTCGCGGCGCGGCCGACGCTTTATCGACGGCATATCCCGCCGTGGTTCGTTTGGCCGGGAGCGCGTATTTCGAGTCCGTCGCAATCGCTTACGTAAGCGCTGAGCCACCGCAGCGGCGATCGCTTGTGGGATATGGCGAGACATTCCCCGAATTTCTGGAGGCTGCGCCGGGCGTTGATCAAGCGCCCTACATGCCAGATGCGGCGCGCCTCGATCGCGCATGGCTTGGCGCACACCGCGCGGCCGATGCGAACGCGCTGGCGGCGCCCGAGCTGACGGCGGTGCCGCCAGATCGCCTCGCGGACTTGTACCTTCGGCTGCACCCGAGCGTGCGTATTGTCGAACTTGGTTGGACCGTGCATGAAGCGTGGAAGGCGAACCGAGACGCTGCTGGCCGCGAAAAAGAGGCCCGTGAAGTTTGCCGGGGGCGCCAATCAGTCCTGTTGTGGCGCGCAGGCCACGAAGTGGCGAGCCAAGCACTGACGTCGGCGGAGGCGGCCTTCTTCAGGGCGCTCCAGGAAAAGCGCCCGCTCGGCGCGGCCGTCGCCGAGGCGCTCGCCATCTCCGAACATTTCAATACGAGCCTGGTATTTGCCGGCGCGCTTGAGGCGGGCGTGTTTGACGCCAGCCAGCCGGAACTGGATCAAAAGCGGGAGGAATGGTGGTGAGCAACACTGAAGCAGCGCCGGCGGCGGCCGGTCTTTGGTCGCGCATGCAGGGCGCTTATCGTTGCGTGGGGACGGCGGCGAACAAATTGCAATGGCTTGGGTTGCTGGCCGCGCGCATCCTCGTGGCGCGCGTGTTTTTCCTCTCCGGCATGACGAAGTGGAATGGGCTGACCATCAGAGAGGATACCTATTATTTGTTCGCGGACGAATACTTCTCCAAGTATGCGCTCCCGAGCACGCTGACGAACGCCTTCGCGGTGGCTTCCGCGATCGGCGAAATAGCGCTCCCGGTATTGCTCGTCTTCGGATTCCTGACGCGTGGCGCAGCCCTTGGCCTGTTGGTGATGACGCTAGTCATCCAAGTCTTTGTCTATCCCGATGCTTGGTGGAACGTGCACGTGTGGTGGTCGTCGGTCTTGGCGCTGATCATTGTCTTTGGCCCAGGCGCCGGATCAGTGGATCGCAGGATCGGTTTGGACTAAGGGTCCGGGCTGGCAATGATGCGCGGGACAATCCTCATGCATGAGGCGGACGGACGAACGCCAAATCAGCGCGGGAAGCCCCGCCTGTCGCCAAGGCGTCTAGCTGTGCTCCTGCGCGGCCCGGCTGGCCGGCGTGCATTTTGGGTGGCGCTCAGCGTGGGCACGCTCTTGAACTTGATAAACCAGGGCGATGCCCTTTTCGGCGCGGGCGGGGTTCATTGGGA
>JAKFYF010000015.1 GCA_021731005.1 Hyphomonadaceae bacterium | reverse complement strand
GGGGGCAAGACTGCCCCCCTCCGTCAGTTCGCTGCGCTCACTGCCACCTCCCCCGTAAACGGGGGAGGAAACCGCCCGCTCACGTTATTCTCCCGCGCGCAGCCGGTTGACGCGATCGCCACCGTACCCGACGGCCCGCCCATCCGCTTCCGTTGGCGGCGTGTGCTGCGTGAAGTGACGCGCGCGGAAGGGCCCGAGCGCATCACCGGCGATTGGCTGTGCGGCGAGCCCGCGCGCGATTATTATCGCGTCGAGGACGCGCACGGCCGCCGCTACTGGCTCTATCGCGAAGGCTTCTACGGCGAAACGACGCCATGCTGGTTCGTGCATGGGTTGTTCGCATGAGCTTCGCCGAACTTTGCGCCTCTACCAATTTCTCTTTCCTGCACGCGGGCTCGCATCCCGAAGAGATGGCCGAGCAGGCGAAAGCTTTGGAGCTTGCCGGGCTTGGCGTGGCCGATCGCAACACGCTGGCGGGCGTGGTGCGCGCGCACGTGGCGGCGAAGGAGCAGGGGGTGCGCCTGATCGTCGGCGCGCGGCTCTCGTTCGAGGACAGCGCGCCCGAGCTTATCGTTTATCCGCGCGACCGTACCGCCTACGCGCGGCTCACGCGTCTGCTCACGCGCGGAAATCTGCGCGCGCCGAAGGGCGAGTGCTGGCTTTCTTTTGCGGATTTTCTAGAGCACGCGGAGGGGTTGCGGGTGATACTCTTGCCCTCTCTCCCCTTGCGGGGGGTCGACGCACTGCGTCGACGGCAGGGTGAGGGGGGGCGTGCAGGAGGAACAGAAAGCGGCGCCGTCGCGGTTGCACGTCCCCCCTCCGGCCGCTCCGCGGCCACCTCCCCCGCAAGGGGGGAGGTTTCTTATCTCCACGCCATACGCGAAGCTTGCGGGCAAGCATGGCTCGCCGCGCCCATGCGTTTTGACGGCGAGGATCGCCGGCGTCTGCGTGTGTTGAAAGAGATCGCGCACCAAACCGGCGCGCGCCTTATCGCCACCACCGAACCGCTCATGCACGCGCCCGAGCGGCGCCCGCTTCTGGATGTGCTCACCTGCATCCGGGAAAAAACCACGCTGGCGAACGCGGGCACGCTGCTGGCCAAAAACGCCGAGCGGCATCTCAAGGCGCCGGCGGAGATCGCGCGCCTCTACACCGATGCGCCCGAAGCGGTGAGCGAGAGCCTGCGCCTCATGGAGAGCGTTAATTTTTCCATGGATGATCTACGCTACGAATATCCGGAAGAAGCCGCTGAAGGTTTCTCCGATCCGCAAAGCGCGCTGGAGGCGTTGTCATGGGAAGGCGCGGGCAAGCGCTATCCGGATGGCGTGCCGGAGAAGGTGGAAGCTTCGCTCAAGCGCGAACTTTCCATCGTCGCCAAGCTCAAATACGCGCCGTATTTCCTCACCGTCGCCGATATCGTGAAGTTCGCACGCTCCGGCTTCGACAAAGATGGAAACAAGATCGACCCTATCCTTTGCCAAGGGCGCGGTTCGGCGGCGAATTCCTCGATCTGCTACGTGCTCGGCGTCACCGAGGTCGACCCCGCCGTCAACGAATTGCTGTTCGACCGCTTCGTCTCCGAGGAGCGGGGCGAGCCCCCCGATATCGACATCGATTTCGAGCACGAGCGGCGCGAGGAAGTGATCCAGTACATCTACAAGAAATACGGTCGCGATCGCGCCGGCTTATCGGCAGTGGTGATCTGCTATCGCGGCCGCAGCGCTATTCGCGAAGTGGCGAAAACGTTCGGCTTTTCGGAGGACCGCATTAGCGCGCTTTCCAAGGCGCTGCATCATTGGTCCGATGGGGTTAGCGAGCGCGATCTGCGTGAGCAGGGGCTCGATGTTTCCGACCCGCATCTGGCGGCGTGCGTAAAGCTCGCGCGCGAGTTGCACGGCTTTCCGCGCCACCTCTCCCAACATGTCGGCGGCTTCGTCATTACGCGCGAGAAACTGCACGATGTCGTGCCGATTCAGAACGCGGCGATGGAAGAACGCACCGTGATCGAATGGAACAAGGACGATCTGGAAGCTTTGGGCATCTTGAAGGTCGATGTGCTGGGGTTGGGGATGTTGAGCTGTCTGAAGAAGGCGCTCGACATGATGGCGGAGTTTTATCCGGGGGGGAACCACCTCCCCCCTTGCGGGGGAGGTGGCCGCGAAGCGGCCGGAGGGGGGGCGGCGCAGGAGGCACAGCAAGCGGCGCCGTCACGGTTCCTTCTGCACCGCCCCCCACCCGTCGGCCTGCGGCCGACACCCTCCCCGCAAGGGGAAGGGTTGGCGCCTGTGTCCGACCTCTCCGTCTTCTGGCCTCCAACCGATCCGCGCGTTTACGCGATGCTGCAGCGCGCGGACTCCATCGGCGTGTTCCAGGTTGAAAGCCGGGCGCAGATGTCGATGCTGCCGCGGTTGAAGCCGAAGACTTTCTACGATCTGGTTATCGAAGTGGCGATCGTGCGGCCTGGGCCGATCCAAGGCGGCATGGTGCATCCCTATCTGCGCCGGCGGCAGGGGCTGGAGGCGGTATCTTATCCCTCGTCGGAATTGGAAGCGGTGCTGAAGCGCACACTCGGCGTCACCTTGTTCCAGGAACAAGCCATGCAGATCGCCATTGTCGGCGCCGGCTTCACGCCCCCCGAAGCCGACAAGCTCCGCCGCGCCATGGCGACGTTCAAACGCGTTGGCACGATTGGAAACCTGAAAGCGAAGTTCATCGATGGCATGATCGCCAACGGCTATCAACGCGAGTTCGCCGAGGCGAGCTTCCGTCAGATCGAGGGTTTCGGCGAATATGGGTTCCCGGAAAGCCACGCCGCGAGTTTTGCTTTGCTGGTGTACGCTTCGTGCTGGCTCAAATGCCATTATCCCGACGTGTTCGCCGCGGCGCTGCTCAACGCGCAGCCGATGGGGTTTTACGCGCCGGCGCAAATCGTGCGCGATGCGGCCGAGCATGGCGTCGAAGTGCGCGCCATCGATGTCAATTTATCCATGTGGGATAATAGTCTTGAGCCGGGCCCCGCCGCCGCGCCGCGCCTGCACGCGCGCCATCGCGACATGGAAAGCGACATCCGCTCAACGCACGCGCTGCGCCTGGGGTTCCGCCAGGCCAAGGGCTTACGCCAAGAGGAATTGGAACAGCTCGTGGCGCGCCGGGGCAGGGGGTATGATTCCGTGCGCGATGTCTGGCTCAGAAGCGGGCTGCCAGCTTCCACCATCGAGCGGCTGGCCGATATCGATGCCTTCCGTTCGCTGGGCTTGGATCGCCGCGACGCCTTGTGGGCCGCGCGGGGTTTGAACCGCGTGGGCGG
>JAKFYF010000058.1 GCA_021731005.1 Hyphomonadaceae bacterium | reverse complement strand
CGCGACAGGGTCAAACGTCATCTCCACATTGCGAAACTTGCGTTTCACGAATTGGGTGATCTGCGCCTTGGTCGGCAGGTCGAACCAAACCACCTCGTCAAAACGGCGATACACTGCTTCATCGAGTGAGCTTTCCAAATTGGTCGCGGCGACCAGAAAGCCGTTGGGTTTGATCCGCTCGATAAACAAAAGCAGGCTGTTCACCACACGCCGCAATTCGCTGTGCTCCGAGGTGTCGTCTCGTGCGCGTGCCAAAGCGTCAAATTCGTCGAGGAAGACAACAGAGGGCTGCTTGCGCGCGAATTCGAACACCTTGCGCACGTTCGTCGCGGTTTCGCCCAAATATGACGACATCAAGCGATCGAGCTTGACCACGAAGAGCGGCAATTTCAGTTCGGCGGCGAACACTTCAGCGGTCAGCGTTTTGCCGGTCCCCGGCGGGCCGCAGAACAAGAGTCGCGACCGCACTGGAAGGCCCTTGCGCTGGATATCCTCGGCGCGTCGGAACTCGTCCAACAGGCCCTTGAAGATGGCGACGTTCTGCCGGCTAAGCACGACATCGGCGGCGACATGCGATGGTTCGATGCGTTCAACCAAGTCAGCGGCGGCGTCGGGAAAAGGAATGAGCGGCGCCAGACCCTTCGGCCCTTTGGCCGGCGGTGCGCTCGTCTCGGCTCCAAGCACCTTACGCAGGCTACGCGCCAGCGCGACATTGCCCTTCCGCTCCTCCTCGCCAATGATGAGTTCGGCGACGGAGCGAAATTCTTCGTCGCGTCCGCGACTTGCGAACAGCTTCTTGATAAGTTCGCCCCGCGCCATTCGTCGCCTTCCCGCTCCTTGCGACGCTAATTCGATTCAACGCGCCCGAACATAAGCGCCGCGCACCGTCCTGCCTTGGATCACAGCGCAACGCTCATTCGTACCACGTTTGTTCTCATAGCGCAGCCGCCTCCGTGCTGTGCGCCAACACTAAGCGCGGCGAGGCTTGGGCAGTATGTTGTTCTGCGTTGTTCCAAGTATCTTGACCCGCTCGTTAACTACGCATATGGATCGGCACAACGAGGAACAACGCAATGAACGCTCTGACCTATACCGCCTCCAAGACCCGAACACAGGGCCGCCCCGGCTGGACCATCCTTTTCCGGCATCCGCTTCGAAACGACACCAAGGGACGCCCCGGCCTCAAGATGAGACGCGGGCTAGGGACACAGTCTGAAACTGAAGCAGACACGCTCGTCGAGCAAATGAACGCCTTGCTCGCCGATCCAAGCTGGTGGAACGCCAACAGACGCGCCGACGCCGAACGCACGTTCGACCGCTCGATCGTTGAGGCCTTCTATGATGAAATTCAAGCCGGCCGCGCCGATCCCTGGAGCATCCGCGAAGCGCAGATTCCGTTGCCCGACGCCGCTCTTGGCTATTCACGCGTTCTCTTCGTCGGCACCACCGGCGCGGGAAAGACAAGTTTGCTGCGCCACTTCATCGGCTCCGATCATCTAAAGGACCGATTTCCATCCACTTCGACCGCGCGGACGACCATCGCCGACACTGAAGTGATCTTGTCCGACGGCCCCTATCTGGGCGTGGTCACCTTCTCTTCCGAGTTCCTTGTGCGAGCCTATGTTGAAGAATGCGTCTTGGATGCGTGCGCCGCCGCCTTAGAGGGCGCGAACCCGGTCAAGATCGCCGAGCGCCTCCTCAATCACCGTGACCAGAAATTCCGCCTGAGTTACACGCTTGGCTCAATCAGCGAACCTGAGCCCACCGAAGAAGACGATTGGGCATTCGCCAACCAAGCTGACGCACCGGGCCCTGACGACGAAGACGCCGTCGCGGACGAGGAGCGGCGGGCCAATGCTCGCGCACTGAAGGGCTTCGTGCAGCGCGTCGAACAACTTTCAAAAGGCATCGCCAATACGCTCGCCGGAGAAATTGGCGCAGAGCTCGACGAGCTGGTCGGCATTGACTTGGACACCGCGCAAGAGAGCTTTGCGGCGCGCGTCGAAGCCGACGATGCGTTTGATGATCTCGTCGGCGACATGATCGATGCGGTCAAACAGCGCTTCGACAAACTCAACGCTGGAGACTTGACCCGCTCCCGATCCGGGTGGCCGTTGATGTGGAACATCGAGACTGACGACCGTTCGGATTTCATCAGGAAGATGCGCTGGTTTTCCAGTAATTATGCACCCCAATTTGGCCAGCTACTAACACCCGTCGTTGACGGCGTGCGGGTCAAGGGACCGCTCTATCCCACCTTCACAAAGGAGCAGCCTCGCCTCGCGCTGCTCGATGGCCAAGGAATCGGTCACACGCCGGATTCATCTGCGAGCGTCACCACGCACGTGACGCAACGCTTCAGCGACGTCGACGTCATCCTCCTTGTCGATAACGCGCAGCAGCCAATCCAAGCAGCGCCCCTCTCCGTCCTTCGCGCTGTGGCGGCAAGCGGTCACCAAAGAAAACTCGCGATCGCTTTCACCCATTTCGATTTGGTGACCGGTGCGAACCTGCCGAATTTCACTCAACGCCGCGCGCATGTCATGGCGTCGGTGATCAATGGTCTAACTTCGCTTCGTGACGTTCTGGGCGCCCCTATTGTGCGCGCCATCGAACGCTCGATCGAGGAGCGGTGCTTCATGCTGGGGGCCCTTGACGGATCAAGCGATGAATTGCCCCGAGGCGTTGTCGCCCAACTCAAGGCCATCTTGGCGTTCTGCAGCGCAGCGATCAGCGACGCGCCACAGGTCGCAGCAACGCCGATCTACAACCCAGATGGCCTTGTCCTCGCCATTCAAGCAGCGACCAGCAGCTTCCGCCGTCCTTGGGCCGCGCGTTTGGGGCTCGAGTTTCATGAGAATACGCAAAAAGAGCATTGGGGGCGCATCAAAGCGCTGAACCGCCGCATCGCCGGTGAACTCGCAATCGAATTTGACACGCTAAAGCCGGTCGCCGATTTGGTTGCGCGCCTCATCGAAGAGATTGCGAGATACCTAGACAACCCTTCGGCATGGGAACCACGCGAGCCCGATGAGGTCGAAAGCGAAGCTTTCATCTCCAGCATCAGGCGCCGCGTGTTTGAGGATCTTCACAAGCTTGCCAGAACGCGCGTGATCGACGACGCGCTCGAGTCTTGGCGCACAGCGTTTCAGATCAAGGGCCAGGGCTCGACCTTCGTCCGCGCCCAGAGGATCAATGGCATCTATGAATCAGCCGCGCCCGTGCCGTCCGCCGTCGTCACTGCGCCCGCCGCGGATTTCGTCAAGGCCGTGCGCACGCTTGTTCACGACGCGATCTATGCGCAAGGCGC
>JAKFYF010000027.1 GCA_021731005.1 Hyphomonadaceae bacterium | reverse complement strand
CGCTATGATCTGCCACGTGTGGTTCGCGCCCTTGGAGGAGGCAAGCGTCTGCGCGAACCAGCGCTCCTGCGCCGCGCCCAGCATGGAGCGATTGGGATCGTCCAGCAGCGCGCGGAACTCGCGCGCGAGCGCGGCGGGATCCTCGCCGGCGGCGAGGCGCGGGCCGATCGTGGCGCGATAATCGAGCTGGCGGTCGCGGCCGATGAGGCGGGTGTCGAGCAGCAGAATGCGCGCGAGATCGCCCCAGTCCAGGCTGCGATAGATGCGCGCCCCGCGGCGTTCAGGCAGCCGGATCGGCATCCAATCGAAATAGGCCTTGCTGGCGGCGGCCATGCGATCGGCGAATGATCCCTCTGTCGCGGGATCGTGCGCGGCGGCGCCTTGCGTCCACGTATCGTTGCCAAGCTCGTGATCGTCCCACACTACGCTCATTGGCTTGGCTCGGCGCAACGCCAGCAACCCGGGATCGGTGTGGTAGCTGGCGTAGCGCTGATAATAGTCCGAGAGCGAGACGGTTTCGGTCAGCGGATCGATCACGCGCCCGGGCACGGCCTCGACCGCGCTTGGATATTGCCCGCGCCCAACTTCGTAAATGTAGTCGCCGACGTGCAGTGCGATGTTGACGTCCTCGCGCGCCGCCGCATGTCCGTATGCGTGGAAATAGCCGTAGGGAAAATTGGCGCAGGAAAAAAGGGCGACGGTAAGGCTCTCGACGCCAGCAGTGGGCGCCGTGCGCGTCGCGCCAATCTCGCTCTGCCCCGAAGCGGACAGAAAGCGATAAAAATAGCGCCGCCCCGTCTCAAGGCCGCGCACATCGGCCTTGGCGCAGAAATCGTTGGCGAAAGAAGCGCGCGCCTCCCCGCGACGAACAAGGCGCGTGAAGGCATCGTCCTCGGCGACCTCCCAGCCGATGCGCCCATCGCCTGCATGCGCAAAGCGCGTCCAGATGACGAAACCATCGGCAAGCGGATCGCCGGACGCTACCCCGTGCGTGAATGCGCCGCTTGAAAACCCCCGCGCCCAAGCGGGGCGCGTCGCGATCGTGGGCGCCAGCGCGGCGGCGGCGAGCAAGGAGCGGCGGGCGAAATGCAATGAACGCTCCTAACGCGCGAGTGTGACAGGTTCGCGAACTATCTCACGGCGACGTGGTGCGCCGGTGGCGTGGCGGCGCTTTGAAGGAAGGCGCGAACGATTTTCGCCGAATCGTCTGGAACCTCTTCTTGCGGCGCATGCCCAATCCCTTCGAGCGGCGCGAACTGCGAACCGGCGATGGCCGCGTGGAATTGCTCGCCGAAAGAGAACGGGGTGAGATTATCATCGGTTCCATGCATCACCAGTGTAGGCGCGGTGACCGCGGTAAGCCGCTCCGGCGTTGCAAGCGGGCGCCCGCCGCGCATCAAGCCCAGAAGAATGTCGCGGTGGCCCGGTGCGCGCGAAAGCTCCGCATAACGCGCAACCATAGCGTCATCGACCAATTCGGGATGGGCCGGGAACGCCGAGACGAGCCCTTGGCGAATGAGCCTGGAATTGTCGAGGTCGCGCAGTACCGACCGCGCAACCGGGTTGCGCAGCAACTCGAAAATCAACGGGCCGTGGCCTTCATTGGCGTCCGCAGCCACCGGCCAGCCAGCGGAATCGATCAGCATCAACGCGTCGATTTGTTCCGGATGCGCCAGTGCAAACTCGAGCGCCACGTGCCCGCCCATGGAATTGCCGCCGATGGTAAAACGCTGGAGGTCCTGGACCTTGGCGAACGCTTCGACCTCGTCGCGGAATGACTCGATAGAGGCTTGATAGCCCGCCGGCGCGCGCGTCAGCCCATGACCGGGCAGATCGAGCGTGACGATGCGATATTCATCGCCGAGGCGTTGCACCCATGGCGTCCACGTGTGCAACGAAGCCGAGAAGCCGTGCACCAGCAGCACAACCGGGCCACCCGCAATGCCCTCGTCGCGATAATGCATGCGCACGCCGCCGGGCAGGTCGACATAACGCGAAGCGGCGCTCTCATACTTCACCGCCAACGTCTCGTAAGGGACGTCGGGGCGTTTCAGAATGAAATAGCCGGCGACAGCGACAATCGCGATGAGCCCGACAAGCCCCAAGACAACGCCAAGAAACCACCGCACCATGTCCCACCTCCTGACTATTAGTGGAAGCGGGCGTGTTGTCGGTCAAGCGCGAGCTTTCCTTGGTCTCCCACCAAGCTTGCCATTCTCGCGCGAAGCAGCCGATTTCTCGGCCGTGCGCACAGCGCCGCCAGCGGCGCCCAGCCGAGACGCCATCCATTTCCGAGTCCCCATCACGCCCTCGAGGAGACCCGGCACGTAGATATCGGCGTCGAGCTTAGGAAAATGAATTCCGGCGCCGGCGCCGGTGACTTCCAAGTCCTTCAGCTGTGATGGCGTTGCGTCCTCAAGGCCCTGCGCGGCGCTCGGTGGAAACGAGATGTCCACGCCGTTGGCGAGGCTGACTACAATTTTGTTGGCGGCGGCGTCGTAGCGCGCGGCAACCGCCGCCGGATGTTTCGCTTTGCGAGTCCGGCCGCGACGGTTGGCGCGCTCAATGTCTTCGTCAGTAATCATCGTGCACACTTCTCCATCGCTCGCAGCAGAGCGCCAGTTGCTCCGCGATCGCCGCCGCCACGCTGCGCAGCTCCGCCGCTGTCAATCCATCGTTCTCCCGCAGATCGGGCGGTTCCGTTGGGGCAGTTCAGGAAGAATACCGCCTGCCGGTCCGGCTTAATTACATGCACATGAGCGGGGCGGTGATCGTTTGGAAAATCACTACCCGGAACCCATCGTGCCTGAATATCGTGGGCATAACCTAAGCGATTAGGTTATAGATGTCAAGGTTGCCGAAATGGCGTCCCCGCACACGACGCACCCCGGATCGCGTGGCAGCGTCACGGTGCGGCTTTGCGCGCCGAGCCCATCGTACAATAGCAAGCGCCCCGCCAGGCTCGTCCCGGCGCCGGCGATTTCCTTGATCGCCTCGAGCGCCATCAGCGAACCAATCAATCCGGTGAGCGCGCCGACGATGCCGACTTCCGCGCAGGTTTCCGCCCGCGGCGGCGCCTCCGGGACCAGGCAGCGATAGCACGGGAGGCGCTGTCCCGCGGAAAGATGCTTGGTGGAGCCAGACTTGAAGGTGGCGACTTGCCCATCCCAGCGGCCCACCGCGCCGGAGATCAAAGTGAGTCCGAGTTCATGACATGCGGCGTTCACCGCAAAGCGCGTGGGGAAGCTGTCGGTTCCATCGAGCACGAGATCAGCGCCGGAGAGCAGCGACAGTGCGTTTCCTCCCCCGCTTGCGGGGGAGG
>JAKFYF010000249.1 GCA_021731005.1 Hyphomonadaceae bacterium | reverse complement strand
GAAGCAACCCTCATGTCGAAAGATCTGACTCAGTGAAGATCGCATTTATCGGCGCCGGCATCATGGGCGCGCCGATGGCGCGCAATCTGAAGCGCGCCGGCCACGAAGTGGTTGCGTGGAATCGCTCGCGCGAAAAAGCCGAGGCGCTTCGCGACGCCGGAGTGGAAGTCGCAGTCACGCCGGCCGAGGCGGCCGCCGGCGCCGATTGCGCTTTGCTCATGCTGAGCACTGGCCCGGTATGCGACCAGATTCTGTTTGATGCCTCCGGCACGCGCAGCGTCGCCCAAGCGTTGTCGTCCGGCGCAATCGTGCTGGTGATGAGCTCCATTCCTGTCGATGCCGCTCGCAGCCAAGCAGGGCGTCTCGCCGAGCTTGGCATTGGCTATGTCGATGCACCGGTGTCCGGCGGCGAGCGCGGCGCAAAGGACGCGTCGCTGAGCATCATGGCCGGCGGCAGCGACGGCGATGTCGCGCGTCTCCGGCCCGTTTTCGCGGCAATGGGGCGCCTCACGCATGTCGGGCCGGTCGGCGCCGGACAACTCGCCAAGCTCGCCAATCAACTGATCGTCGGCGTCACGATCGGCGCTGTCGCGGAGGCGCTGCTTCTGGCTGAGATGGGCGGCGCCAATCCCGCTGCCGTTCGAGAGGCGCTACTTGGCGGCTTCGCCGACTCCACCATTCTGAAGCAGCACGGCGAACGGATGCTGTCGCGTGACTTTGCGCCAGGCGCTCGCGCGGAAGTGCAGCTCAAGGATTTGCGCACAGCACTCGCCCAGGCCGCGACTGCGGGCTGCGACCTACCGTTTCTTACTTTGGCCGAGCGTCTTTATGATGGGATGTGTGCGGGCAAGCGCGCAGACCTCGATCACAGCGCTCTCTATTTGGAACTGATGGAGCGCCGCCAAGGCGCTGATAGGAAATCCGACGGCAGTGAGCCGTGACGACGCACCGCGCTAGAATTGGGGAAAGAAAAATGGCGGAGTTTGACCTTGTTGTGCGCGGCGGCACGATAGCGGACGGCGCTGGCGGCGGCGTGTTCGAGGGCGACGTCGCGGTCCGCGGCGGCCGCATTGCGGCGGTAGGCCGCGTACTGGGCGCTGGCGCCGAAGAGATCGACGCCAAAGGCCTGCTCGTGACGCCGGGCTTTGTCGATGTGCACACGCACTTCGATGGGCAGGCCACGTGGGACAATCGCTTGCAGCCGTCGACCCTGCACGGAGCAAGCACCATCGTCATGGGCAATTGCGGCGTAGGATTCGCGCCATGCGCCCCAAAGGACCGCGAAGCTTTGATGTCGCTCATGGAGGGCGTCGAAGACATTCCGGGCGTCGTCATGGGTGAAGGTTTGCCTTGGAACTGGGAAACGTTTCCCCAATTCATGGACGCTCTCGATGCGGGTCAGCGCGATGCCGATATCGCAGTGCTTGTGCCCCATTCGCCCATGCGGGTAAATATCATGGGCCAGCGCGCCATCGACAGAGAGGATGCCAGCGAAGAAGATTGCGCTCGCATGCGCGCGATCCTCGCCGAGGGGCTCGCGGCCGGCGCCATGGGATTTTCTACTTCGCGCACGCTGGCGCACAAGACGCCGGCCGGTGAATTGGTGCCATCCTACAAAGCCGCGCACCGCGAACTGAAGGCCATTGCCGGCGCACTCGAGGCGTCGCCCGGCGCGGCGTTTCAGATGATTAGCGATTGGGACGACCTCGACGCAGAGTTCGACGCATTCGAGGATATCGCGCGAAGCAACGGAAGCCTGGGCACGTTCACGCTGCTTGCGCTGGAGCATCGCCCCGAATTGTGGGGCCAACTCCTGGAACGCACCACAGCCGCCAACGATTCCGGCGCCTCTGTCATCGGCCAAATGATTTGCCGGCCTCTTGGTGTGCTGGTCGGGCTCAACACATCAATGCATACCTTCGATCACCGCCCAACGTTCATGCAATTGGCGCACCTTCCGCTTCCTCAGCGCGTGGTTGAGTTACGCAAGCCTGAGGTGCGCGCCGCCATCTTGTCGGAGACGGATGACAACCCGCACCCGTTCTTCCAGTTCATGGGCAAGCGGCTCGACCGCCACTTCATCCTCGGCGACCCGCCGAACTATATGCCCGATCCTGAGACCTCGATCGCCGCCCTGGCCGCCCGCGTCGGATGCGATCCCTACGCTTATCTGTACGACGCGTTTCTCGGTGACGAGGGACGCGCGTTGGTCTTTCTTCCCATCGCCAACTACACGGACTCTGACGGGGCGGCGATCCGGGAGATGCTGCAGCATCGCTTCACGTTGCCGGCGCTCGGAGATGGCGGGGCGCACGTCGGCATGATGTGCGACGCCAGCGTCTCCAGCCATTTGCTGTGCGAATGGGTGCGTGCGCGCAAAGCGATGTCGATCGAGCAAGCCGTGCATTTATTGACCGAAAAGCCAGCGCATTTGTTCCGCATGCACGATCGCGGACGTCTTGCCGTCGGGCTCAAAGCAGACATCAACATCATTGATTTCGATCGGCTCGCGATGGAGCCGCCGCGCGTGCGTTATGACCTGCCAGCCGGTGGGAGACGTTTCCTGCAAGCCGCGCGCGGCTACAGCGTAAACATCGTCTCAGGTGAGATCACCTATCGCGACGGCGAGCCCACAAACGCCTTGCCAGGTCGCTTGGTCCGCGGGCCGCAACGCATTGATGCCTGATTGTTCGGCGTTCGCATGCGTGACCAGCTATCTGACCTCATCCAGGGGCGCACCGTTGTGCACATACGGCGCCGCTTCGATCAGCACAAACGCCACTCGGCACGTCTCGGTGCTGCTTGGGTTGCGCCATCGATGGTTGGCGCCGCGCTGCACGATGATGCTGTTGGCGCCAACGACCGTCTTGTCACCATTGTCAGTTTCAAGCTCGATTTGCCCACATAGAACGACGCCATAGTCGATACTGTTGGTGCGGTGCATCGGCGACACGCCCCCTGGCAGGAAGTCGACGATGCGGATGACCGATCCGTGGTTGATGGTGATCCCTGCGTCTTGATCGCGCCCCTCGGTTTCGTCGTTGTTGTCTGCGGGAACCGAAGCCGTCGCCCAGATTAACGCGAATCTCGCGTCGCCGATCGCGTTCGGCTCTGTCGCAAAGCTGTCGTCCGCTTTGATCAGCGCGCGTCCGTCAACGCCGTGACCCGTGACGACGCGGCGGATCGGGGGAAGATCGCTCAACAATTTTGCTCCCTCTGACCGCGAACGACGGACCACTTTGGCCTGCCGTTCGCAGTTAAGCTAGAAATTCACCCTATCCGCGCCTTTGGTCTGCAACATCGCTCGCGCCTCATCGGGCGTTGCGACTTCCATACCGAGCTGCTC
>JAKFYF010000359.1 GCA_021731005.1 Hyphomonadaceae bacterium | reverse complement strand
CAACACCTTCATGTCCGAGCCATACGGCTTGCAAGGACCGCCACGGAGGCGGGTGCGGAGCGCAACGATTACATTTACCGCGATGGCATTGTGGGCGGCGGTTTCCCCGGCCATCAGTGTAATCACCCCGTCGACAAGCTCGTGCTTACGTTCCTGCTGCTTCTCCCATTCGATGTAGCGGTCGAAGCTCTTGGTGAGACGGGCCGGAGCGTTCATGGGCGGATATTAGACCAAACCGGGGTTTCCCGCTACAAGCGCGCCCATGAATCAGTCCGAAGTCCTCGACGAGTTCCGCGCCGCAGGCGCGCTGCTTGAGGGGCATTTCATTTTGTCTTCCGGGCTGCATTCGCCCGTCTTCTTCCAGAAAAATGCAGTGTTCATGGATCCTGCGCGCACCGGGCGGCTTTGCAAAGCGCTGGCGGAAAAGGCGCGCGCTGCGTTTGGGGCGATCGACGTGGTGGTGTCGCCCGCGGTGGGCGCGATCATTCCTGGTTACGAAACGGCGCGGCACTTGGGCGCGCGCGCCATGTTTGTCGAACGCGAGCAGGGCGCGTTTCAGCTGCGGCGGGGATTTGAAATCAAACCAGGCGAGCGCGTGCTGATGGTGGAAGACGTCGTCACCACCGGGCTTTCTTCGCGCGAATGCCTTGACGCCATTCGCGGCCACCCAGGATTGCTGTTAGGCGCGGCGTGCCTGATCGACCGCTCCGGCGGCAAGGCTGACATCGGCGCGCAGCTCGTCTCGCTCGCCGCGGTGGAAGCGCCCGCATACCGAGCCGATGCGCTGCCGCCGGAACTTGCGGCGTTGCCGGCGGTGAAGCCGGGAAGCCGGGGGCTGGGATGAGCTTGCCTGGCGGTGCTTGTTCTGAACCATGGAGTCGCCCCCTCAACCGTGCCCTCTACACCTCTCAGGGGCGAGGGCTCCAAAGCGTGCGCCATGACCCGTAACCTCCGCCTTGGCGTCAACATCGACCACGTCGCCACTATCCGCAATGCGCGCGGCGGCGAGCATCCTGATCCAGCGCGCGCCGCGATCATTGCGCTCGAAGCGGGCGCCGATGGGATCACCGCGCATCTCCGCGAAGATCGCCGCCACATCTCCGACGCCGACATCGATGCACTTGCGGCCATGCTGCGCGAGCGCGGGCGACCCTTGAATCTTGAAATGGCGGTGACCTCGGAAATGCTCGATATTGCGCTGAAGCATCGCCCGCACGCTGTATGCCTTGTGCCGGAGCGGCGCGAGGAGCGCACGACTGAGGGCGGGCTCGATGTGCTGGGCGGCCACAATTGGATCACGCCGTTCGTGACCAAACTAAGGGACGCCGGCCCGCGCGTGTCGCTGTTCGTCGCTGCGGACGCCGCGCAGATAGAGGCGTCAGCGCATGTGGGCGCCCAAGTGGTCGAGCTTCACACCGGCGCTTATTGTGACGCTGCGCGCGAGGGCCGCCCCGAAGCAGCGGGCGCCGCGCTCGAAGCGCTGCGCGCGGGCGCGCTCCAAGCCGCCGCGCTCGGGCTCGAGGTGCATGCTGGTCACGGGCTCGACTACGCCACGGTTGCTCCAATCGCGGCGATCCCGGAGGTTGTGGAGTTGAACATCGGCCATTTCCTGGTTGGTGAGGCGATCTTCACCGGTTTGGAGGCTGCGGTGGCGCGTATGCGCCGGCTCATGGACGAGGCCAGGAATGAGGCGAGAGGGGGCGGCGCATGATCCTGGGCATCGGGACCGACACCATCGATATTCGCCGCATCGAGCGCTCGCTGGCCCGGTTCGGCGACCGTTTCACCCATCGCGTGTTTACCGAGACCGAGCGGGCCCGCGCCGAGCGGCGCCCACACCAGCGCGCCGCCAGCTACGCCAAGCGCTTCGCGGCCAAGGAAGCGTGCTCCAAGGCGCTGGGTACAGGATTGAAAAAAGGCGTGTTTTGGCGCGACATGGGGGTGGCAAACCTGCCCTCCGGACAGCCCACATTGCGCCTGGCAGGAGGTGCAGCCGCGCGATTGGCGTTCTTGACCCCGCCGGGGTTTACCCCCCACATCCACCTGAGCTTGACGGACGATTATCCGCTGGCTGTCAGTTTCGTCATCATTTCGGCAGAGTTGGGCCCGAAGGACCCTGCAGCGGGAAAATAGCCACGAAGCGCCTGAGCGGGCTTATTATTTGCAAACAAGACGCCGGCTTGCGCCCGGGGCCCGAGATGGTCTTGGCCGGGTCGGCGTCCGAGCGAGAAACGCATGAGTATGTCGACGACGTCTTCTTCTTCACCCACCACCGCCATGGGCGTGTTCTGGGAAAACGTGCGCATCATCCTGCATGCGTTGGCGCTGGCCATGATCCTGCGCTTCACCATCGCCCAGCCGTTCCGCATCCCGTCGGGATCGATGCAACCCACTTTGGCGGTTGGCGACTATATCGTTGTCACCAAATGGTCTTATGGATACGGGCGTTATTCTTTCGCGCCGCTCGAAGGGTTGCTGCCGCAGGGCCGGGTGTTTGCGCGCACGCCAGAGCGTGGAGATGTGGTAGTGTTCCGCCCCCCGCCTGAGCCGGACCGCGATTTCATCAAGCGCGTGATCGGCATGCCAGGCGACCGCATCCAGGTAAACGAGGGCGTGCTGTACATCAATGGAACCGCAGTCGAACGCGAGTTGCTTGGGCCGACAGCCGAGTGCCCAGGCGAAAACAGCGCTTCCGCCCAAGCGATCGCCTATCGCGAGACTTTGCCGAACGGGGTCAGCTACGTCACCTGCGACAAGGGCGTCAGCGAGTTGGACAACACCCGCGTTTTCGTCGTGCCCGAGCACAATTATTTCATGATGGGCGACGACCGAGACAATTCCGACGACAGTCGCCGCTCCGTCGGCTACGTCCCGTTCGACAATCTTGTTGGCCCGGCCCAATTCGTGGTCGCCTCGTTCGAGCGAAACACCTCGATCTTCCTGCCCTGGACCTTGTTCACCGGTTTTCGCGGCGACCGCTTCATGAAGCCGGTAAAGTGAGGCCGCGCGCGTGAGTGGCAAGGCGGCCAAAGAGGAGGCCCGCATCGAGGCGCTCGAAACGCGGATCGAACATCGCTTCAAGAACCGGGCGCTGTTGCATGAGGCGCTTACCCATGGCAGCGCGCTCGACGGCGCCAGCAAAAAGCGGCGCTCCTATCAGCGGCTCGAATTTCTGGGCGACCGGGTGTTGGGCCTCATCGTCGCCGAGCATTTGCTAAAAGCGCACCAGGATGAGGACGAAGGTGAGCTGGCGCCGCGCTTCAACGCGCTTGTCAACCGCGGCGCCTGTGCGCGCGCGGCGCGGCGCGCCGACCTGGGCGCTGCGGCCATACTTTCGGCCTCAGAGGATT
>JAKFYF010000203.1 GCA_021731005.1 Hyphomonadaceae bacterium | reverse complement strand
GTCTCCGCGGATGATTGATCCGCGGCCGCAACTGAACTGCTTCGCCTTGCTCCATTGCTTACCTCCCAGCGGCGAGGGGGGGCATTTTCAGTGTCGCCAAGGGGGGCGTTTTGCATGTCGCGCAACAGGCGGGGTGCAAGCTGTGGACAAGCGACCGGAGCGAACGCGAGATCGGAGACGATCTTGGTAAGCCGGACTTCCCTTTATGCCGCCAAATGCTATCGCCAATCTGAACGACGAGTGGCGGACCACGGAGATGGTCTGCGTGTTGCGCGGTAAACCGCACAACGAAGTTCGGCAGACAAATCCGCCCTGTAGCGGCCAAAGGCCAGAAGCTTTGGGCGCTGCCATGCGGCGCGGACAAGAGAGATCACCGCCGTGAGCGTTGCGCTCGCATCCGCGCCCCCACCCACGCGCCGCGCACGCCGCGTGCGCCGCGATTTTGTCGATCCGCGCCAGCTGAGTTTTCTTGACTCCCCTTGCAGCGAGATCGGCGCGGTTGCTGACGCAGCGTCGTTTTCTACGGCTCGCGCGGTTGGCGAAACCACCGAGAGTCCCGCAGCACGCATTCCGCCACCGCCGCGAGCTGACGTAAACAATGTTGGTGTTGAACCGAAAGCCTTGGGGAAGCGCAACCAGCTTACAAAGCAAGCTCCGGAAAGCTCTGACGTGCTGACGATCGGGCTCGGCGATATGCCCGCGTACGACGATGCAGATCGGGCGCTTGTCGAAGCCGCCTTGGCAGCGCTACCAGCAGGCAAAGGTCTGTTCACCTACGCCGATGTTCGAGACAGCTTCGGCATCTCGCGCGCCACGGTCGTTCGCAAGCTGAGGGGCGGGCTCGTGCCAGGCATTCGCTTTGTGGGCAGCCGCGTCCTCGAAGACGGCCCCGTGCGCCGCTTCACCCGGGAGCAAGTGCGCTATCTGCTTCTGGCCGCGCGCCATCGCTTCGTGTCGTCTGCAGGCGCCAGCGCTGAATAGGCTCACGCGCAAGTGGCTCGCGCTGGGAACCGCCGTTGACTGGCTTTGCGACACGCCTTGACCCGCCCTGATCCAGATCGATCCACTGCGAAAATGAGGGTTAGAATTCTTTTTGTTCCGAGTTTTGTGAGGGGTATTATCCGGGGTATCAAGAGGCCACGAGTTTTGATAAAAACCTTTATATATAAGGCAGTTACAGGCCTATTCGAATCCCTCCCTCTCCGCCAGCGCTCCCTCCGCTACCGTTCACCCGCCATTCGCGGCACTCTCACGAAAAGCAGCCTCTCAAGTAATGGTTGGTCCGAAATTACTGGGGCAGGTCACTCTTGTTGTGTGGCCCCGCCGTTCAGGCCGCCGCGGTGATCGCCCAACGCGCGACGCCTGGATAAGGCGGCTCGCCGGTGTCGGCGAAGCCGCTGCGCGCCAATGTGTGGGCGGCGTGCACATCCTCGGCGTCGAGGTGCGCGATGACGCGTTTGGCGCCGTTGGCGAAAGCCCAGGCCGAGAGCGCGCGCACGGTCTCCCCGCCATAACCCTTGCCGCGGTATTCGGGCATCAGGCCGAAGGCGAGTTCGACGTCGCCGTCCTCGTCGGGGCGGCCGATCAAGGCGGCGATGCCCACCAGACGCGGGGGCATGCGTTCACCCTCGTTGGCCAGCAGCGCCCAGCCGTACCAGCCTTGGCCTTCGGGATCGCGCGCCAGATGTTCCGCGGCCCAAGCGAGGCCGGAAACCTCGAACGGCGCTGGTGGCCACAAGGGCTCGTGCATCACCGCGATGGCGTTGAAAAAAGCGCTCCGGCTGCCGGCCTGAAGCGCGGCCAAGTCGGAGTTCAGCGCCAGGAGCGCCATGCGCCCCGCTGTCAGAATGAGCAAATCCCGTCTCCCCTCGCTGCCCGCCCAGAAGAACCGAAGCCGCCCGCCGAGGAAAGTGAGGATTCGGCAATGTGCACAAGGGGTGACGCTCTCATGCCTGCATGGTCCAGCCATCCACGCCCTTGGCCGCTTCGCGGATGGCTTCGCTCATGGTCGGGTGGGCGTGGCAGGTGCGGGCGATGTCTTCGGCTGAAGCGCCGAACTCCATGGCGACGCAAATCTCGCCGATCATTTCGCCGACGCCCGAGCCCACCATGTGCACGCCGACGACGCGCTTGTTGGCGACGTCTTCCAGCACTTTCACCATGCCTTCGGTTTCGTGATTGGTGCGCGCGCGCGAATTGGCCATGAACGGGAACTTGCCGACCTTGTACTCCACGCCAGCAGCCTTCAGCTCCTCTTCCGTCTTGCCGACGCAGGCGACTTCCGGATCGGTGTAGATGACGTTCGGGATCACTTCGTAATTCACGTGCCCCCATTTTCCGGCGAGCACTTGCGCCACCGCGATCCCCTCCTCCTCGGCCTTGTGCGCCAACATCGGCCCGTGCGTGCAATCGCCGATGGCGTAGATGCCCTCGACATTGGTTTTGAAATGGCTGGTCTCGATGAAGCCCCTCTGATCGAAGCGCACGCCAGCGTTCTCAAGCCCGAGATTGGTGGTGAAGGGTTTGCGCCCAATGGCGACCAGCACGACGTCAGCTTCCAACACGCGCGCGGCGCCGCCTTTCGCCGGCTCGATCGACGCCAGCAGCCCGCCACCGGCCTTCTCGACGCCGGCGACCTTGTGGCCAAGCTCGAACTTCATGCCCTGCTTCTTCAGCACGCGTTGAAACGCGTTGGAGATTTCGTTGTCCATTCCCGGGGTGATGCGGTCGAGAAACTCTACCACGGTGACCTCCGCGCCCAGCCTGCGCCATACCGAGCCCAGCTCTAGGCCGATGATTCCGGCGCCGACCACGACCATGCGCTGGGGAACCTGCGGCAGCGTCAGCGCACCGGTTGAGGTAACGATGTGCTCCTCGTCGATGGCGATTCCGGGCAGCCCCATTGGCTCGGAGCCGGTGGCGATGACGATGTTCCTGGTCTCCAGCGTCTGCTTGGCGCCGTCGATAGCGGTCACCTCAACGCGTCCCGGCGACACGATACGCCCCGCGCCCTTCACATAATCGACCTTGTGCTTCTTCATCAGAAACTCGACGCCCTTGGTCAGGCCGTCGACGGCGTCGTCCTTCTGCTTCAGCATTTGCGGCAGATCGAGCGAGATCCCGGATACGCGCACGCCCATCACCGGAAATGTCTTGCTCGCGGCCTCGAAATATTCGCTGGCGTGCAGGAGCGCCTTCGATGGGATGCAGCCCACGTTCAAGCACGTGCCGCCAAGCTTGCCGCGCTTCTCGACGATGGCGGTTTTCAGCCCGAGCTGGCCGGCGCGAATGGCGCAATTATAGCCGCCGGGTCCGCCCCCGATAATGACGAGATCGTACATGCATGCTCCGCTGGAATCG
>JAKFYF010000289.1 GCA_021731005.1 Hyphomonadaceae bacterium | reverse complement strand
AGCTTACCGCCATGTTCTGGCAGGTCTACGACGCGGCCCGCGAGCGCGGGCAAAGCATCGAGCAGGCAGCGTTCGTTCTCGGGCTGGTAGGGCTGGCCCAATTCCTCCCGCTCTTGCCACTTTCGCTGTTCGGCGGCCAAGCCGCAGACCGGTACAACCGGCAGCGCATTCTCGTGACCTGCGTGGCGGCGAAAATTGTGATCGCCGCGAGTTTAGCGGCATGCGCAAACCTCAGCGCGGGGATCTTAATTCCGGCAGTGTTCGCCGCAGCGGCGGTCAACGGCGCGGTTAACGCGTTTATGCCGCCAGCCGCGAGCGCGTTGATGCCGATGCTGCTGTCGCGCGAGGAACTGCCTCAGGGCATCGCATGGTCTTCGCTTGCGTTCAATTCGGGGATGATCATCGGACCCGCCTTGGGCGGTGTGTTGTACGGATTAGGCGCGGCCATCCCCTATCTGTGCACGTTGGTGCTGCTTTGCCTTGCTTGCTTTCAGTTCGTCACGCTCAAGACGCCAGCGCAAGAGCCGCCCAAGGACGCTCAGGCGTTCGCCATGATCATGACCGGCCTGCGTTATGTTTGGAGCAACAAGCTTGTGCTCGGCGCGATCTCGCTCGATCTTGTGGTTGTACTGCTGGCTGGAGCAGTGGCGCTCTTGCCGGTGTTCGCTCGCGACATTCTGCGCGCGGGCCCAGACGAGTTGGGCCTACTGCGCGCTGCAATGGGCGCGGGCGCCGCCGCGGTCTCCCTGTGCCTCGCGATAGCGCCCATGCGCCGCCATGTCGGGCTCTGGATGTTTGGGGCGACAATCGCATTTGGGCTCGCCACCATCGTGTTCGGACTTTCGCAATCGTTCTGGCTTTCGGCGGCCGCGCTGGCAGTCGCTGGAGCTGTCGACATGATCTCGGTCTATGTGCGCCACGCCCTTGTGCAAATGGCCACGCCCGACGCCATGCGTGGGCGCGTGGCGGCGGTGAGCTTCGTGTTTATCTCCGCTTCAAACGAACTCGGCGACTTCGAGGCGGGATTGATGGCGCGCGTGCTTGGCCCGGTAGCCGCGGTAAGCCTTGGCGGCGTCGCCGCTGTCGCCGCCTCGCTGGGCTGGATGCGGCTATTTCCTGAATTGGCGAAAGCGGATGGCTTTGAAGTGAAGTGAGGGCGCGTTCGTTCACGCCGCATTCATGGTCAGCAAATCGTAGGCCGCCACGGTATCGCCCGCGCCGTTGCTCACCACCACGTCCCAGCGCACTTCACCTTGATCGGGCTTGCGCAGCGTTTTTTCCTTCACTGTGAGCGCGACCGAGATCGCCTCCCCCGGTTTAACCGGCTTGACGAAGCGAAGATTGTCGAGGCCGTAATTGGCAAGCACTGGCCCGGGGTCTGGATCGACAAACAGGCCGGCCGCAAACGCCAAGATCAGATAACCATGCGCAACGCGACCCCCAAACAAGGGATTAGCGCGCGCAGCCTCTTCATCCATGTGCGCGTAGAAGGTGTCGCCGGTGAAGCGCGCGAAATGCTCGACGTCGTCCATGCTGATTTCGCGCGATTGGGTTTTGAGCTGATAGCCAAGCGGCAGTTCGTGGAACTTGCGCCGGAACGGATGCTCGCTCGCGAGCGTTGCCGGAGCACCCGATACCCATCGGCGCGTGATCGAAGCCAGAACACCAGGATGCCCCTGCAGGGCTGTGCGCTGCATGTAATGGGTGACGCCGCGCACGCCCCCAAGCTCTTCGCCGCCGCCAGCGCGGCCTGGCCCGCCATGAATCAAATGCGGCATCGGCGAGCCGTGGCCGGTGCTCTCCTTGTCGCTGCGGCGATCAATGAAGGCAATGCGGCCGTGGTAGGCGCCGCAACCATACACGATCTCCGACGCAAACCCCTCATCATGTGTGAAGACGCTCATCACCAGCGAACCTCTGCCGCGATTGGCCAACGCGATGACCTCGCCTGCATCTGACCCCGACGTAGAATAGGGCATCAGCGTCGAAACCGGGCCGAACGCTTCCACATCGTGGGCGGCGCACGCCCCCCAAGGATTGTCGCAACGCAGCAGCACCGGGCCCATGAACGCGCCTCTTGGGTTTATCGGCGCCGCACTGGGATCGCCGAACACGATTTCGCTGCTGCGAGCAAGGTCCGCGATCCTGGCGCGCACATCTTCACGCTGTGCAACACTAACCAGCGCGCCCATGCGCGTCGCCTCCTCGCGCGGATCGCCGGGCGCGGCCTTCGCCAGCCGCGCAATCAACGCCTCTTGCGCCGCGTCAAGTAGACGCGCGGGCACGAAGGCGCGGCGAATGGCGGTGCATTTCTGACCGGCCTTCACCGTCATTTCCTTGGCGACTTCCTTGATGAAGAGCTCGAACTCCGGCGATTCTGGCGTCGTATCGTGTCCGAGGATCGAGGCGTTGAGCGAATCCTGTTCAGCCATGAAACGCGCGCCCTCGCGCGCGAGGACCGGGTGCTGCTTCAACTTGGCCGACGTCTGCGCCGAGCCAGTAAAGGAAACCACGTCCTGGCATGTCAGATGATCGAAAAGATCGCCCGTCGCGCCGACGATGAGTTGGAGCGCCCCCGCCGGAAGCACGTTCGCCTCCAACATGATCCGGACAGCTGCCTCGGTCAGGTAAGCGGTCGCACTTGCCGGCTTCACGATCGCCGGCATGCCGGCGAGCAAGGTCGGGGCCAGCTTCTCCAGCATGCCCCAGACCGGAAAATTGAAGGCGTTAATGTGCACCGCCACGCCTTGCAGCGAGGTGTAGACGTGAAGTCCCTGGAATGTCCCGTTGCGCGACAGTGCTTCGACATTGCCGTCGATCAGGATGCGCTCATTTGGCAGTTCGCGCCGGCCCTTGCCCTGATAGACCGCAAACGTGCCGATACCGCCGTCAATGTCGATCCAAGAATCCGCCTTCGTTGCGCCGGTATTGTAGCTGAGTTCGTAAAGCTCTTCCTTACGCGCCGTCAGCGCCTCGGCGAGCGCCTTCAGCATCTTCGCGCGGTCGTGAAACGTCGCCGCCCGCAGCAGCGGCGCCGCGCGCTCCCGCGCGAAGCGCAGCATCGCCGCGAAATCGAGCCCCTGCGAAGACGCAAGCGCCACCACCTCTCCATCGATGGCGGAGCGGAGTTCGGCCGGCGCGCCGGCCCCAGCGGTCCACCGCCCCTCGGCGTAATTTTTTAATGTGATGACCTTCATGGCTCCCGCTCCGGCGTTGGTTGCGAGGAACGCGGGGCCTCCCGCCCAGCATGCGCTGTTGGAAGCAGCGCGCTCCGCCCTCTCTAGTTCCCCGTAAACACGGCCGGGCGCTTCTCCAGGAAGGCGGCGACGCCTTCCTTGTAATCGGCGCCGCGACCGATGGCGCGTTGGGCGTCCCGCTCGCAATCTAACTGCTCAGAC
>JAKFYF010000041.1 GCA_021731005.1 Hyphomonadaceae bacterium | reverse complement strand
TGGGCGGGAAATTGGTTTCCGTCCGCGCGTCAACCGGGAACGCGGACAAGGCGCTAAACGCGCACCGGAACCCCAGCGTCGCGGGGATCGGTCGGGCGAGAGACCTGGCCGGTCGCGAGCGAGGCGAGCGGCGAGCGGCGAATGGCGAAATGTCATTCCCGCGCCAATTGCTCTCTCTTGTACAAAGCGAAACGCGTGGGCGACAGCGACCCCAGTCGCTATTCGCCATTCGCCTTTCGCCCAGCCCGTCTCATCAACGCATGGCCCTCCGGGCGCGACTCGAACGCCTCGCGTCCGCGCCGGTTGTACAACACACCGCGCGGGGCGCGCTTGGCGCACCACCGGACTAAACCCTTGAGCTCACGCGCCTCGCGCGCCCCGCTCTCCCAACTTCGCGTTGGGCCAAGAAATGAAGCGAACCGGGAAACGCGGATGCGTTGTCCGGCGTTTGGCGCAACGCAAGCGCCATGGCTCCAGGTTGGAGCGCGCGCCTCCCGGCGCGCCCGCGAGCCGACAGGCTCGCTTTCGCCAAAAAAAGAGCGCACCAGGAGGTGCGCGCTCCAACCGGCGAACGCCGGTACGTGTGGCGCCGTCACGCCGCGCGTTCGGCGGCCTTGCCCACCACGCGGTTGCGGCCCGCGCGCTTGGCTTCGTAGAGCGCTTCGTCGGCGCGCTTGAGCAGGGTTTCAGCGCTCTCTTCGCCGTCTTCGCTGCAGGCCACCCCGATCGAAACCGTGATCTCGAGGGGATGGGGAGGGCCCGGCACATTGAAGGGGGAAGCGCACATTTGCCGACGAACGCGCTCGGCGGCGTGGCAGGCCACGTCGCCGGTCGTGTTGGGCATGATCACCACGAATTCTTCTCCGCCCATGCGGCAGGCGAAATCGTTGGGGCGAACGTTGGAACCGAGCCGGGCGGCGAATTCCTGCAACACGGCGTCTCCCACGTCGTGGCCGAAGGCGTCGTTGCAGCGTTTGAAGTGATCGATGTCGAGCGTCATCACCGAAACCACATCGCCCCCGCATTGCGAGCGCTGCACTAGCGGGCCCAGTTGCGTGAACAGGAAGCGGCGATTGTAGAGCCCGGTGAGCTGGTCGGTGATGGCGAGTTCGAGGCTGTGATCGAGGCGCTGGCGCAGGGCGTCCATGTAACGTTTGCGGCGCATCAAGGTGCGCGCGCGCGCGGCCAATTCCTCGTCGTCGACGGGGCGGGTGATGATGTCGTGGGCGCCGAGTTCGAGCGCGCGCAGGGCGCGCTCGCGGTCGCCGGAATCGACGATGGCGAGGATTGGCAGATGGCGCGTCGGTTCGCTCGAGCGCATGCGCGCGATGATGCGCAGGCCGTCGAAACCCTTGGTGCTCACCGCGACAATGGCGAGATCGGGCGGCCCGGCGTCAAGCGCGCCGGAATCGCCAAGTTCGGTCACGCGGTGCTCGACCCCGAGCGCCGCGCGCATGCGCTTCAATTGGCTGGCGTTGTCGTCGATCAAGAGCACGTTGCCGGCGCGCAAGCGGTGACGTTCAAGCGGATCGGGCCCGTCCTCGATCACGCCCAGGCGCTTGCCGCTGGCTTCGCGCGCGCGCAATTCGTCGATGACGATCTTCAGTCCGAGCAGGCTCTTGACCCGCGCCATCAGTTCGATGTCGTCGATCGGCTTGGTGAGAAAATCTTCCGCGCCCGCCTGCAGGGCGCGTACTTTGCTGTCGCGGTCGTCGAGGGCGGTGACGATAATGACCGGCACATGGCGGGTCTCTGCCTGCGCCTTGAGCCGGCGGCAGGTCTCAAAGCCATCGATGCCGGGCATCATCACGTCGAGCAGGATGAGGTCGAGCTTCTCGCGCTTGGCGCGTTGCACGCCTTCCTCGCCGCGGGTGGCGGTGATGACCTCGTAATATTCCCCCGAGAGCTTGGCTTCGAGCAAGCGCCGGTTGGCTTCGAGATCGTCGATGACAAGGATGCGCGCGCTCACGGACCCTCTCCTTATCCGATGAAGCGTCGTATGGTTTCGAGAAAGGTGGTCACCGAAATCGGCTTCGAAAGGTAGGCGTCGCAGCCGGCGGCCAGGATCTTCTGCTCGTCGCCGCGCATGGCGAAAGCGGTCACCGCGACCACGGGGATAGATTTGAGCAGGGGGTCTTTCTTCAGCCGGTCGGTAAGGTCGAGCCCGGAAATATCCGGCAGCTGAATGTCCATGACGATGAGATCGGGCTTGTGCTCGCGCGCCAGCGGCAGCGCCTGGCGGCCGTCGCGCGTTTGCACGGTCCGGTAGCCGAACGCCTTCAGCAAGTCGTTGAACAGCCTCATATTGAGTTCGCTGTCCTCGACGATGAGAACGGTCTTGGCCACAGAACCCCGCTTCGCTTCTCGCTGGGTCTTCGAAAAACCCCTCGGGCGACTGAACTCACGTTTATAGCGCGAAGGACTTAACAACCCGTCGCAATCACAGCAATCTGGCTCTTAATCTTAATCGGTCATTAGGGACACATCATGCGCCTCGGCATCGATTTCGGCGGCACCAAGATCGAAGCGGCCTTGCTTGATTCCCAAGGCGAAATCGTGGTCAGACGGCGAACCCCCAATCCTGGGGATTACGCGGCCGCCGTGCAGGGCGTGGCTGCACTCGTTAACGAGACCGAGGCCGAGGCCGGCGCGCGCGTTGGCGCAATCGGCGTGGCCATGCCAGGCTCGCTCTCTCCACTCACAGGGCTGGTGCGTAACGCCAATTCGATGTGGCTCAACGGCAAGCCGTTCCTGCAGGACCTGCAAAAAGCGTTGGGCCGGCCGGTGCGGGTGGAGAACGACGCCAATTGCTTTGCGCTCTCGGAGGCGGTTGACGGGGCAGCCGCCGGCGCGCGCGTGGTGTTCGGCGTCATTCTGGGCACTGGATGCGGCGGCGGCGTCGTGGTCGACGGCAAGGTCATCACCGGCGCCAGCGGCATCGGCGGCGAATGGGGACATACGCCGCTCCCCTGGGCGCGGGCCGACGAAACCCCGGTGCGCGATTGGTGCGGGCGCTGGAATTGCCTCGAGCAATGGATATCGGGAACCGGCTTCAGGCGCTGGGCGGGCATGGGCGCGCGTGAAGCCGATGCGCTCGCCGCTGCTGGCGACGCGCGTGCGATCGCGCTGCTCGATCTGCTCGCCGACCGCATCGCGCGCGGGCTGGCGGTGATGATGGACATTCTCGATCCCGACGTGATCGTGCTCGGCGGCGGGGTGTCGAATGTGGAGCGGCTCTATCGCAGCATCCAAGGCAAGCTGATCGCCCACGTGTTCTCCGACTTCGTCGCCGCGAAGGTCGTGAAAAACAAGCACGGCGACAGCTCCGGTGTGCGCGGCGCGGCGTGGCTATGGGCGGAGGGCGAGGCGTGAGGGGGCGAGCAACGCACCCCCTCCCCTTGAGGG
>JAKFYF010000118.1 GCA_021731005.1 Hyphomonadaceae bacterium | reverse complement strand
CCTCAACGATCCACGGCATGGGCGCGCGATCCGTGACGATCTGCGCGCCGGTTTCTCCGCTCTGCCAATCTGGATGCAGGAATTCTTGCGCGAACTGCTCGGCCCGGCCGATGCGAACGAGGCGCGGACATGACCGCCGCCGCGTATAAGGAGGTCATCGCAGCGCAGGCGCGCGACCGGCTCGATCTGTTTCTCGCCGCCGCCAACCGGCTCGGCGCGCCGGTCGGCAATATCGAAAAGGACTTCTGGGTCTGCTGGGCGTTGAACGCGCTCTATCACGAGCGGCCTATCGGCGAGCCGCGTCTTCTCTTCAAGGGCGGCACGTCGCTCTCGAAAGCCTGGGGCCTGGTCCGGCGCTTTTCCGAAGACATCGACATCACCGTTTTCCGCGACGATCTCGATGAAGCGGCATCGGTCGAGGAATTGGAAGCGCTGTCGAACACAAAGCGCCGCGCGAAGCTCGACGCGATCCGCGACGCATGCCGCGCCTATATCGCAGGTCCGCTTCGCGATTTCCTCGGCGCCCAGCTTGGGGACGCCACAGGCGGCGCGGGACGGGTCGAGATCGACAACGCCGATCCGGACGGCCAAACCTTGCTTGTCCGGTACCCCGAAGCCGAGCCGCAACTTGGCGTCTATGTGCGGCCAGTGGTGCGTATTGAGGCCGGGGCGAAATCGGCGCTCGATCCGAACCGCCCCGTCGCCATCCGGCCCTATATCGACGAGGAGGCGGGCGGGCTAGATCTCACGGTCACCGATGTGACAACGATCGCGGCTACCCGCACGTTCTGGGATAAGGTGGTGATCGCCCACGGCCTGCGCCGCTGGTACGAGCGGCGCGGCGTTCTCCGCCAGGAAGGCGAGCGCGTGTCGCGGCACTACTACGACCTTCATTGCCTGCTCGGCTCGGAGTTTGGAAAGGTGGCGCTCGCGGATCGCGATCTCGGCGCCGATTGTGTGCGCCATGCGCGCATGTTCTTCGACCGGCCTGACTACGATCTCGCTTCCGCCGTTGCGGGCGCCTTCGCCATCGCGCCTGCGGGCGGAATGGTTGATGCGCTACGCCGCGATTACGCCAACACCAGGGCCATGATTTTCGGAACGGCGCCCGCCTTCGAGGAGATTATGGCGTCCGCCGTCGAGATCGAGCGTGTCGTCAACGACGCATAGGCGCCGCTCGCGCGCGTCGTCTGCAATCCACAGACTCTGGACGTGGCGAACCGCGAGCGCCGATCGAAAATAAGAGCTTCAACCCGGCCTACGTGGCGGAAATCTGCCCGCCTTCGGATCGGCGCCTTGAGCCGCATCGTCGTAAGCGTCCAAGCTGCTCGCCCCGCGTCCGAAGATCAGCTCGACGCGATCCTTTCGGGCGACGAGCGGCGCCAGATCCAGATCGACAACGCGAGACCGTATTACCGGCCCTTGCGGCCGGTGAGGCTCGGGAATACCCGCTAGGGCCTCCGCTGAAAGCGTCGTCTCGACCGGGCGCTTGGCGAGATAGCGCCCGAGCCTATTGCCCACCGGAAACGCCTCCATCGAAACGCCGATCTCCGCCAGCATCGCCACCAGCTCGGCGGCGGACTTGCCGTGCAACTCTCCAGGCGTGAAGTTCGCCTGCGCCACCATTTGTACAGCGTTCCGAGCGGCGTCCTGTTCACGCCAGATCAGCGCGTTGACCGCTTCGATTCGCGAGGGGACGTTGAATACACGGCAATCGAAAGATGGAATGATGCGTTCGACGCGCTCGGGCCATGCGTCGGCCGCAAGCAGCGTGAATTTCGCCGACGCCATCGCCGCCAGAACGGACATGATCTTGAACACGCGCCCACCGAAGATCAACTCGCTCTCGGGCGTCTCGCGTTCAAGGATCAGCGTGATCTCGTCGCTCTGCGTATAGCCGATCATCGCTTGCGTCTGTTCGATCAGGTGCGTCGCGACGGCGCACATGATGTCAGACATACGCGCGTCGAAGGGCTTGTCCATGCCGCGCGTGAACGTCGAGAAGGCGCGGCCGTCCAGCCGCACAACCAAGGGCAGTTCTGGGGTGATCAGGCGCCCGGTTTCGACGTCCTCATAAGCCTTCATACGATCGCCGAGGTCATCCTTGCTGGCCATATCCTTCTTCCTTGGCGTCGTGGCTCGCACGTCCCGCCTACGCCTCACGCGGCGGATCGGATCGACTTGAGAAACTCCACCTCTTCGGGATGGCGGTCGAGGATTTCGATCAAGGCCACCGCCGCATCGCTCGGCGGCATGGCGCCGCTCTCATATTTTTGGAACGCGCGCCTACCGCCGCCGATCAGCCGGCCGGCTTCTTCCTGCGTCAGCTTGAGCCGCTTACGGACCTTGCGCACATGGGCAGCGTAGGCGGCTTTCAGCTCCTGAAACACGCGTTCGGATTCGGCAAGGTCAGCGCCGGAATGGATAGAGTCGCTGTGATCATCAGGATACCAGCCCGGCACGTTGACCACCCGCGTCATCGAGCCGAATTTGACCGTCTGCCGGCGTACGCCGCGCCGCAGGGTCTTGCCGGTCTCGGGATGAATGCGCGTCTTAGTCATTACCGACCTCTTTGAATGAACTGAGCGTGACGTCGATCAGCGTTTCGCCCGCGAATTTCAGATAAAGCCGCCGACCGTCCCACAGCATGTTGTAGCTGTCGTGCCATACCTTCGAATTGGGCGGACTGTGCGCCGTCTCCGACTTGATAAAGTCGCCAAGCTCCAAATCCCGATGTCTTCCAGCGAATAACCCAAAGCTCGCGCACCCTCGACAGCGGTGCGCGTGATTTCCAGGGTCTCGACCCGCGCGAATTTCGCTTGAACCGCTGCCAGATCGTGATGCGGCCTTCGCTTGATCGCCATGACTACATACACCTTAAAGGTTTATTCTTCAAGTGGGCTTCAGACGGATCAGCACCACTCAAAGGCGGACGGGCCAGAACCGAAGCGCGCAGCCGAGCGCCGAATGCGATGACGCATGCACACGCACTACGCCGGTTCCCGCCCGTACTCGCTGGTCGAACCGTGTGTGCGCTTGCCAGCCCATTCGTCGAGGACTCGGTCATTGTAGCGCACCAGACGTGGACCGTACTTGACGAAGGGCGGGCCCTCGCCGGTGACGCGCCAACGGTTGAGCGTGTGTTTGGAGATTTTCAAGCGCGATGCGGCTTCTTCGACTGTGAGCAAGATTTCGGCGGACATCGGCTTCTCCTTGTCGCTTGCGGCATCCATTTCGATGCCTGCGTGCGTTAAGGAAAACATCAACAACGCGTTCTCACCAACGCTTTCTGCCGACGTGTCAAGCGACACCGGAAACGCCCCCCTTTGGCGACATTGAAAATGCCCCCCCATGATGATCAGGACTTGGGTTTTGGCTCTGCCGCGCTGGCCTTCTGCAGAAGGCCAGCGCGGCGTTTTTCCTTG
>JAKFYF010000372.1 GCA_021731005.1 Hyphomonadaceae bacterium | reverse complement strand
CCGCTCAGCGCCCCGGCCACCCGCGCGCGCCCCCCTCTCCCGCGAAGTGGGCTTTGCCTCAGAAGCCCGGCAACGGGCGGACTTCCGAGGCAGCACCATGACTAATGGGGCGGGGCGCTTCCTCGCCTCTTCAGCCAGCGCCTTCAGTTCAACGAATCCCATCGCGCCCTCCCCACTGGGCCTAACCACATGGCTCTTACCGAGCCACCCGCTTGCTCGCAACAAAGTGTTGGGCTAGAAGCCCCGCTTCCAATTTTCCGACCCTCATGGGATTGCAAGGGGCCCCAAGGCCATGGCCGGCATTGTTTTGAACGTTGAAAAGCGCGACCGCACCGGTACCGGCGGGGCGCGCGCCACCCGTACTTCCGGCCTCATTCCAGGCGTCCTCTATGGCGGCGCGCGCGGGGCGATCCCGATCGAGATCAAGGCCGCCGACGTGAAAATGGCGCTGCGCTCGGGCAAGTTCTTGTCCCACATGGTCGAGCTCAACCACCAGGGTGAAAAGCAGCCGGTGATCCCGCGCGCAATCCAATTCCACCCGGTGAGCGATGAGCCGATCCATGTCGACCTTTATCGCGTCGAGGCTGATTCCGAGATCGCCATCGATGTTGTGGTCCGCTTCAAGAACCAGGATCTGTCTCCGGGCCTGAAGCGCGGGGGCGTCCTCAACGTGGTGCGCCACACTGTGCGCCTCAAAGTGAAGGCCAACGACATCCCCGAGGAAATCGTGGTCGACCTCACCGGCGCCGACATCGGCGATGCGATCCACATTTCGCACGTGACGCTGCCGAAAGGCGCGCGCCCGGTGATCCGCGACCGCGACTTCACCATCGCTACGGTCGCTGGCCGCAAGGCCGAGGTGGAGCCGACCGCGGAAGCTGCGGCGGCCGCTGAGGGTGCGGCCCCAGCGGAAGGCGCGACCCCGGTCGCCGCGACGCCAGCCAAGGCGGCGCCCGCCAAAGCGGACAAGGACAAGAAATAACGCGGGAACGCTTTCGCTTTCCGCGACAGGAAAGATTAGAAAGCGCCCATGTTTCTCCTCGTTGGCCTCGGCAATCCGGGCGCGAAATACTCGGGAAATCGGCACAATATCGGCTTCATGGCCGTGGACGCGATCGCGCGCGCGCATGCTTTCGGACCCTGGAAGAAGAAATTCCATGGCGATCTGGCCGAGGGCCGCATCGACGGCGTGCGCACGCTGATCTTGAAGCCGCAGACCTTCATGAACGAAAGCGGGCGCGCCGTCGGCGAAGCGGCGGGGTTCCACAAGCTTTCGCCGATGCAGGTGGTGGTGTTCTACGATGAGATCGATCTCGCGCCGGGACGCTTCCGCATGAAAACCGGCGGGGGCGCGGCCGGCCACAACGGCATCCGCTCGATCATCGCCTCCCCGCTGGGCGAAGGCTTTCGCCGCGCGCGCCTTGGCGTTGGCCATCCCGGCCAAGCGGATCTCGTGCACGGCTACGTGCTGAGCGATTTCGCCAAGGCGGACGGGGATTGGGTGAAGAAATTGCTCGACGCGGTGAGCAAAGCAGCGCCGCTTATAGCCAAGGGCGAGGATGACAAATACCAAGCCGAAGTGATGCGTCTCGCGCCAGCAGAAAAGGCAGGTGGACGCGGCAAGGCGGGCGGTGGTCAATGATGCCAGCGGCCTTTGGTGTGACTAAGCCCCCATCTTGTAAGGGCCGCCACGTTCAAGCGCGCGCTTGTAGGCAGGCCGCACCCGCTGCGCCGCGCGGGCGCGCACGAGGTTCGGATACTTCTCCAGGCCGCCGCGCGGCGCGCCCGCATCGAGCACAAAGCTCATTTGAATGTCGGCGGCGGTGAAGCGGTTGGCCGCGAAAAAATCGCTCGCGCCCAGCGCCTGGTTGGCGAAGCTCAAATGATTGTCGATCTCGGGCTCGATGCGCATCGCCATCAGCATTGCCCCGGCTTCCCCCAGCAGGCCGACATAGAGCTTCAGCAGCAGCGGCAGCATGGCTGAGCCTTCGGCGAAGTGCAGCCAATAGAGATAGTCCGCGCGCGCCGGGTCGCCCGCCGCCACGGCCAATGCGCCGCCTGCTTCGGTCTCCGCCAGAAGTTCGACAATGGCCCCGCTTTCCGCGAACACGCGGCCATCCCGCTCGATCACCGGCGATTTGCCGAGCGCGTGGATCGCCTTGAGTTCTGGCGGCGCCAAGCGCGTTTGTGCATTGCGCTCATAGCGGCGCACTTCGTAGGCGAGGCCCAATTCCTCGAGCAGCCAGAGGACGCGTTGCGAGCGGCTCTCTTCTAGATGATGGACAATGATCATGTGACGCTCCTTCGTGGACCGCCGGCGTCTCGCCGGCATGATTTGGATCAAGCTCACCGCCGCCAGCGCGGCGGCAAGCATGGGATGCCGGCGAGACGCCGGCGGTCCATAAATCAATACGGATTGAAATTGAGCTTCAAGCCCGGCTCGGGCCAGCGTGTCTTGATCAGCTTACCCGTGCCGGAGAGCGTGATGTAGGCGTCGCGCATGTCGGCGCCGCCGAAAGCGATATTGGTGACCAGAACATCAGGAAACGCCGTGTGCGAAACAGCGCCCGCGGGCGTGATGGTGGTGATGCCGCCCTTGACGATGGTGGCGACGCAGACATCGCCATTGGCCTGCACGGCGAGGCTGTCGAAATACGAATGCTCGCTCATGCCGGCGACGAAGCGCGCCATGTAACCGGGCGCGCGCGGCGCCACTTCGCCGACGCCGACAAGATCGAACGCCCACAGCCGCGCGGTATCGGTTTCGGCGGCGTAGACGACCTTTTCGTCCGGCGACAAGCCCACACCGTTTAGACCGCTGGCGCTGCCGAACATCGCTTCCTTGATCAGCGAACCATCGGTCCTGGCGAAATAGAGCCCGCCCTTTTCCTTCACGCGCGCGCGGCTCTTGCCCAGATCGGTGAACCAGAACGCGCCGGATTTCTCGAACACGATGTCGTTCGGCCCCGACAGGCGATTGCCGTTCACGCTCTCATACACGCGCTCGAATTTTCGGGTGCCGAGATCCACGCGCTCGATGCGCCCGGTGTCGTAATCGGCCGCGGCGAGACCGGGGATAGTCAGGCCGCCGACATCGTGCCAGGCAAAGCCGCCATTGTTGCAGACATAAACCGCGCCATCGGGCCCGAGCGCGGCGCCGTTGGGACCCCCTCCTAGATGCGCGATCACTTCGCTCCTGCCGTTCCAGACGCGCGTCAGTGTTCCGCGCTTGATCTCGACCAGGATCACCGAGCCATCCTGCATGACGATTGGCCCTTCGGGGAAGTGCAGATTTTCGGCAAGGATTTCGAAATCGGGCATGGGGCACCGTACCAACCTTCTCCCTCGCGGAGAAGTGGCGCGCAGAGCGCGTCGGATGAGGGGCGGGCCGACAAGCCGGCATCGGAGCGTCTGCACGCCCCTCACCCCCTGCCCCCTC
>JAKFYF010000130.1 GCA_021731005.1 Hyphomonadaceae bacterium | reverse complement strand
ATCCCGGCCGCGCCAAGCCCCCGCCGACGCCCTGCACCGCTTGCGCCACCAGCAGCGCGGCAAGGCCCGGCGCAATGATCTGCACCAGTACGCCAACGCCCATCAGGGCCGAGCCCCACAGCATCAATTCGCGCGAGGTGAATTTCAGTCGCGGCAGGATCGCCATTTGCGTCGCCAGCACCGCAAGCGCGCTCACCATGAAGCCCGCCGCGGTAAGCTCGGCGCCTTGCTCGCCGCTGACGCCGAGGCGATCCATGGTAAAGAGGCCGAACACTTGCACCAGAATGCCCGCCACCACCGAGAGCGCAAAGCCGTAGACAAGGTAGGCTGAGAGCCTTGGATCAAGGCTTAGCTTCAGGGATTGCGCGAAACTGCCGGCGGTGGATTGGCGCGCGAGCGGCAATTTCTCTTGTGTCGCGCTCGCGCGCTCGGGAAGAAAACGCCAAATGCCGTAGGAGGCCGCGGCCGCAACGGCCGCCACCAGCATGATCGGGAAGACCAGCCCAAGCTTGGCTGCGAGCGCGGCGCAGATCGCAGGCCCGAAGGCTTGTCCGAAGGCAAAAGCCGCCGTGAGCGAGGCCAGCTGCTCGGTACGTTCAAACGGGGCGGTATGGTCGGCGACGTAAGCCTGCGCGGCGGGCGAAGTGGCAGAGCCGAAAGCGCCAAAAACCGCCCGCGCCAGCAAGAGCGCGGTAAACAGCACCGCGCCGTCGATGAGGTGCATCAGGCCCAGCATGACCGCCAGACCGAACAGGCCCATCGACACCGCATAGGCGCCGAGTCCGATAGCGGCCACCGGCTTGCGGCCGATGCTGTCGGAGAGCCGGCCCCAGTAAGGGCTCGCAAACACCCAAAGCAACGCCGAGAGCGAGAAAATCCAACCAACGCTTGAATCCGGCAGGCCGAGTTCGCGCACCAGCGGCGGCGCCACCGCCAGCAGCATGGAATTGCCCGCTCCGATCACCAGAAGCGACACAAACAGCAAGGTGAAGCGATGGGTGCGCAGGGGCGGCATGGGAGCTTCGGCGTCTTTCGAAATTTGTCGATTGGCCGGGCCGCCAATCTGGACCGCCGGCGCCCTCGCCGGCATCGGCGCCTGCTAGCGCGCAGACGCTGGTTGTGTTTGTGACACCGTATGCCGGCGAGGGCGCCGGCGGTCCAGAGCCCTGACGCTACGCAACGGCTTGCCGGCGAAACGGCGCGTTAAGCGCGTTGGTGCATAAGGCCCGCAGTTCGCCCCTCCCACGGTTAATGCGCGTTATCCATGTTTCCCATTATCGGCCTCGTCGTTGTGTTCGGCATGGTGTTCGGCGGCTTTATGCTGGCGGGCGGCCATTTCGAAGTCATCATCGAAGCCGCACCTATGGAATTCATGATGATCTTCGGGGCGGCCATTGGCGCGATGATCATTTCCAACGACATGCACGGGCTCAAGCAGATCGGGGGCGGGGTAGGCATGGTCATGTCCGGTCCCAAATGGGGCAAGAAGGATTATTCCGATCTGCTGGCGCTCTTGTTCCAGCTCACCAAGTTGATGAAAACCAAGGGCGTGGTCGCGCTTGAGCAGCACATCGAAAAGCCCAACGAAAGCGCGATTTTTCAGAAATACCCCAAGCTCTGCAAGGACCACTTCGTGGTCGATTTCATCTGCGACACGCTGCGCATGATGACCATGAACCTCGACGACCCCCACCAGGTCGAGGACGCGATGGAAAAGCAGATCGAGAAGCACCACCACGAAAGCTTGCACCCCGCCCATGCCCTCCAGGGCATGGCTGACGGCCTGCCGGCGCTGGGGATCGTCGCGGCCGTGCTCGGCATCGTCAAAACCATGGGCGCGATCAACGAGCCGCCGGAAATCCTCGGTCTGATGATCGGCAAGGCGCTGGTCGGCACCTTTCTCGGCGTGTTCCTGGCTTATGGCATCGTCGGGCCGTTGGCGGCCCGCCTCAATGGCATCATCGAGCACGACGCCCAATTCTATAAAATTATCCGTGATGTGCTCGTTGCGCACTTGCATGGGAACGCGGCTCAGGTTTCGGTGGAGATTGGGCGTGGGTCGGTGCCGTCGTCGATGCAGCCGAGCTTCGCGCAGCTAGAAGAGGCGCTCGCGGTCGCCGCTGAGGCCTGAGGGAGGCTTGAGGTCCTGCCTCGAGGCTATGCGTTTTTGCATGCCATAACTCGCCTCAGACGCTTGCCAATAAGGTTAATCCGAGGCATCAAGTCGCCTTCCTGCGTGGGGGGAGGTCCCTCGACGCTGAGACGAGGGGTAAGAACCTATGACTAAGTTCAAGTTGGGCATGGCGGCCGCGGCCGCGGCCATTCTCGCCTTCGGCGTTGCGGCCTGCGGCCAAGCGACGACCGCTCCGGAAGAGACTCCGGCGGCTGTGGAAGAAACAACCGACGCCGCTCCGCCGGCTGAAGCTCCGGCCGACCCGGCTGCTGCTCCGGCTGAAGGCGCTGCGCCGGCTGAAGGCGCCGCTCCGGCCACGACCACTCCGTAGTAAGACGTACGGACGAAGTTTTGCGATGGGCCGCTCGAAAGGGCGGCCCATTTGCTATGTGAGGCGGCGATGACGCGGATGCCGCCGAAGCCGGACCTCGAATGGAACGCCGCCGGAGAACCCAGCGCGCGCGCCTTTGACGACGTGTATTTCTCAGCCGCGGGCGGATTTGCCGAGGCGGAGGCGGTTTTCCTTGGCGGCTGCGGCTTGCCCGAGCTTTGGTACAACACAGAGCGCTTCGCGATTTGCGAGCTTGGCTTCGGGACAGGGCTTAACGTTTGCGCCGCTTGGCGCGCCTGGAAAAAGACACGATCGCCGCATGCGTTAATGCATATCTCAAGCATCGAGGCATGCCCGCTTGACGCTATGGACGCAGCGCGGGCGCTCGCGCGCTTCCCGGAGATCGCTGAGTTAGCAGCACCCTTGCTTGAGTGCTGGCCAGTGCGCGCCTATGGGCCGCAGCGTTTCTGGTTTCCGCGGGACGGCTTCGCGCTGACCGTCCATGTCGGCGACGCGGCGGAAATTCTCGCCGGCATGGACACCCGCTTCGACGCCTGGTTCCTGGACGGTTTCGCACCGTCGCGTAATCCCGCGATGTGGAGCGAGAGCGTGTTCGCCCAGGTCGCGCGGCTTTCCAAGCCGGGTGCGCGGCTTGCGACCTACAGCGTGGCGGGCGCGGTCCGGCGCGGACTTGAAACGGTCGGTTTCGAGGTTGAGAAGAAACCTGGCTTTGGGGCCAAGCGGGAGCGATTGGAAGCAGTTCTTATGGACCGCCGGCGTCCTCGCCGGCTAACGCAATCGCCGGCCGGCGAGGACGCCGGCGGTCCATATCCCCAACGAGTGGCGATCATCGGCGCGGGGATCGCCGGCGCATCGTGCGCGCAAGCACTGGTTCGCCGCGGGATCGAAACGATCGTGCTCGACTCTGCGACGGCGCT
>JAKFYF010000184.1 GCA_021731005.1 Hyphomonadaceae bacterium | reverse complement strand
GGGGGGCGGGCAAACCCACAGACCCTGAGCGTCGGCCCGCCCCTCACCCCGCCGCTTCGCGGCGACCCTCCGCACGGGAGAGGGTTGGCGCCCGCGCTATCCCTTCACACTCCAATTGTGCCCCAGGGGCCCGTGCCCGGCGCCAAAGCCTGGCGCATTGCGGATGGCCTCCATCAGGTACGCGCGGGCGGCTTCCACCGCCGGTTCGATCGCTACGCCCTGCGCAATGTAAGCCGCCATCGCTGACGCCAGCGTACATCCCGTGCCGTGGGTCGCGCGCGTGTCGACGCGTTCGCTCTCGAACACGCGATAGCCTTCGCGCGTGAGCAGCACGTCGCGGATTACCTCGCCCTCGATGTGTCCGCCCTTCACCAAAGCTGAGTACGCGCCGAGTTGCTCGACCAGCACCTCCGCCGCTTCCATCTGACCATCGAGATCGCGCACCTCTACGCCAGTGAGCGCTTCCGCCTCCGGCGCGTTCGGCGTAACGATGGCCGCGAGCGGAACCAGCTCGTCGCGGATGACAGCGATGGCGTCCTCGGCCAGCAGCGCCGCACCGCCCTTGGCGATCATCACCGGATCGAGCACCAGGGGAACACCGCCGCCGTAAGCCTCATACGCCGCGCGTACCGCGCGCACGTGCGCGGCCGAGCCCAGCATGCCGAGCTTCCAGGCGTCGGCGCCAAGATCGCTCATCACCGCTTCGATCTGGGCGCGCACAATATCGGGAGGGATTTCATGCGCGCCGGAGACGCCGAGCGTGTTCTGCACCGTCACCGCGGTGACCGCGTTCATCGCGTAACCGCCGAGCATGGTGATGGTCTTGATATCTGCCTGCAGCCCCGCCCCGCCGCCGGAATCGGAGCCGGCGATGATGAGAACGCGGCCTTTGCTCACGCGTCGTTCGCCTGCTCGCTGTCGTCGCTGAACGACACATCCTCGTAGGCGATGGCCAGAGGAAAGCTGAGACCGAGCGCGGACAATTCGACGACCGCCTCCGCGCCAGCGAGGGACGTGCGCCGCCAGCCGTCATCCCTGCGTGTCCAAAGCTCACCGCCTATGCGCTTCTGCGACAGGTGCAGAATATGGCGCATCGAGGGAATGGATTGATAATCGTCGAGCTTTTCGGTCTGGTCGTCGTACTTCGTGCTCTTGGAGAGCACTTCGACCACGACGGTCGGCTCGGACGTGGTGATATCCTGATCGTTCATCGCGCCGCAATCGACCACTGCATCGCCATAGCGGGAGTTGCCGTTCGGGATCAGGATTTTCATGTCCGCGCCGTAGGGGCGGCATTTCTTGCCCTTGAGGGCGGCCTTGAGGTGGGCAACGACGTTGAGACCGACCCAATTGTGCCGCCTTGTACCCCCGACCATGGCGACAATCCGCCCACCCACGAATTCGTGCCGGCCCTCCTGGCGGGCTTCCCAGGCGAGGAAGTCGGCGGTGGTCATGCGGGCGAGGGTGTCAGCCATGGTGTCCACCATAGCACAGCCGAGCGGCCTCGTCAGCCGCCAACCGCCCGCCACACCATGAGCGCCTGCACGGTCTCGGCCACATCATGCACACGCACCATCGCCGCGCCGTCTTGCGCTGCAATCAGCGCCGCAGCCACTGAGCCGCCGAGGCGCTGCTTGCTCGCGTCGAGCGCGCGCGCGTCGATGGCCTGAATGAAACGCTTGCGCGAAGCGCCGATCAACACGGGACGGCCGACCTCATCGCGTATGCGCCCCACCGCATTCAGCAGCGCGAGATTGTGATCGAGCGTCTTGCCGAAACCGATGCCGGGATCAACCCAGATATCCTCGACGCCGGCCGCGGAAGCGGCGCTGGCGCGCGCGCGCAGAAACGCGATTACCTCGGCCACCACATCCTTATAGCGCGGATCGTTCTGCATGGTGCGCGGGTCGCCGGCCATGTGCATCAGGATGACCGGGCCGCCCAGCCGCGCGGCAAGCTCAAGCGCGCCGGGCGCGGAGAGTGCGGTCACATCGTTCCAGATGTCGGCGCCAGCCTCGAACGCAGCGGCGGCCACCTGAGGCTTGCTTGTGTCGATGGAGATGGGCGCGGCGCTCACGCGGCGCAGCGCCGCGATGGCGGGAACCACGCGCGCGATCTCTTCGCTCTCGGACACTTCGAGCGCACCGGGCCGCGTGGACTCCCCGCCGATGTCGATGATGTCTGCGCCGTGCTCCAGCATGGCTAGAGCGCGCGGCGCGGCGGTGCGCGGACGCCCGCCGCCGGAGAACGAGTCCGGCGTGACGTTCAAGACGCCCATAACGTAGGGGCCGCCGGCGATGCGCGGCGGGGGAAGCGATCTCTTGCCCATGCCCCCGCCGCATGACAAAGCGGCGCCGCCGGCGCAAGGGCTTTGGAGGAACAATTTCATGGACGGTTGGCGGATGCGGCTCGAACCAGTGCTGACGCCTGCGTTCCACGCCTGGTGGCGGTTTCGGCGCTCGATGACCCTGGGCGTGCGCGGTATTGCCTGCGACGCGCAGCGCCGCGTGGGGCTGGTGCGCCACACCTACTCTCCCGGCTGGCATTTTCCCGGCGGCGGCGTCGAACACGGCGAAACCGCTCTTGCCGCGCTCAAGCGCGAAATGGACGAGGAAGCTGGCGTTGCAATCGCGGGCGCCCCGGCGCTACTCGGGATCTTCTCCAACCACGCCAATTTCAAGAACGACCACATTCTGCTTTATCGCGTCGACCCCTGGACGCCGTGCCCACCATATGAGAACGGCGAAATCGCCGAGCGCGGCTTCTTCAGCCTTGACGCCCTGCCCCGGGGCGTCACCAAGGGCACGCGCCGGCGCCTGGCTGAGATATTCGAGGGCGCGGAAATTTCTGAGCGATGGTAAAGGGGACCCATGCGTTACTTGCACACGATGGTAAGGGTTGGCGATCTCGGCGCCGCGCTCGATTTCTATTGCGCCAAGCTGGGGCTGATCGAACTGCGCCGGATCGACAACGAGGCCGGGCGTTTCACGCTCGTATTCCTGGCGGCGCCCGGCGACGCCGAGCGCGCAAAGGAGACGCATGCGCCCATGGTGGAACTCACCTACAATTGGGACGAACACGAATATGCGGATGGGCGCAATTTCGGCCATCTCGCCTATCGCGTCGACGACATCTACGCGGCTTGCAGCAAACTGATGGACGCAGGCGTCAGCATCAACCGGCCCCCGCGCGACGGGCGCATGGCGTTCGTGCGCTCGCCCGACGGCATCTCGATTGAGCTGCTGCAGGAGGGCGCAGCGCTTGCGCCCGCCGAGCCATGGGCGAGCATGGCGAACACGGGGAGCTGGTAGATGCGCGCGGGGCATCACGCACACCCCCTCCCCGTGAGAAGAGGGGGCTGGGCGTGGGATGAAACACCATGGATCGTGAGTGGGAGCGCGCGCCTCCCGGCGCGCTGCGGGGCGGGAGCCCCGCGCTCCAACCTGGAAGCACGGAGTAACATCCCACCCCCAGCCCCCTCCCC
>JAKFYF010000194.1 GCA_021731005.1 Hyphomonadaceae bacterium | reverse complement strand
AACCTGATCGGCGAGGTCCCCCGCCGCGCGCGCCTCGGCCTTGAACGCGCGTTTGAACGCGCCCTTGCGCGCGGCCTCCTCCACGCTCGCGCGCTGCGCACGGACCCAGGCGCCGCGCCCCGGGAGCTTCGCTGCCACGTCGGGCGTGACCGCGCCATCCGGGCCAAGCGCGAACCGGATCAGCCGCGCTTCCGGCAGAGATTCCTGGCTGACGATACAACGCCGCTCGCGTTCGCGGCGCTGGCCCTCATTTCGCGCTGACGGCGACGCCTGCATCGGCGTCTCCTTCTTCTTCGGATGCTTCTTCTGGGGGCGCTTCGATCCAGCCGGCGGCGATGCGGGCATTGAGAACGAGCGCGTCCGCCTGCTCCTGGCTCAGCTGAAATTCTTCCAGCACGCCCGGCTCGCGCACGCGCTCGCCGTTCTTGGTTTCGAACCAGCCCCGCAAGTCATCGCCGGTAAGGCCGGCAAAATCCTCCAGCGTCTTTACACCTTTCTCGCCCAGCGCGATCTGCATCTTGAGCGCCTGCGACGAGCGACCGTCGATGCCAGGCACGCGGGTTAGCGCGTCTTCAACACCGAGTTCGATGCGGCGGGCGTCGAGTTCGGCGGCCTGCTTTTCCAGATATTCCTGGCCGCGCGCCTGCAATTCCTCGGCGATTTCCTCGTTCAGCCCTTCGATGGAAGCGAGTTCCATGGGATCGACGTATGCGATCTCCTCAACCGACTCGAAGCCCTCGGACGCCAGCAATTGCGCGAACATCTCGTCGACTTCGAGCGCCTTGATGAAGAGTTCCGAACGCGTCGCGAATTCCTTCTGCCGGCGCTCGCTTTCTTCCGCTTCGGTCAAGATATCGATCGACCAGCCGGTAAGCTGGGAGGCTAGGCGCACGTTCTGGCCGCGGCGACCGATGGCGAGCGAGAGCTGGCTCTCGGCCACCACCACTTCCACGCGCGCTTCCTCGGGATCGAGCACCACTTTGGAGACTTCCGCCGGCTGCAGTGCGTTGACGATGAAGGTGGCGGGATCGGGCGACCAGGGGATGATATCGATCTTCTCGCCCTGCAATTCGCCGACCACCGCCTGCACGCGGGCGCCGCGCATGCCGACGCACGCGCCGACGGGGTCGATTGAAGAATCGTGACTCAACACCGCGATCTTGGCGCGCGAGCCGGGATCGCGCGCGGCGGCCTTGATCTCGATCACGCCTTCGTACACTTCCGGGACCTCCTGCGCGAACAGGCGGGCCATGAATTCCGGCTTGGCGCGCGAGAGGAAGATTTGCGGACCTTTGCTCTCGCGGCGTACGTCGTAAATGTAGGCGCGGGTGCGGTCGCCGACGCGCAGATTCTCGCGCGGAATGCTCTCGGATTTGCGGATCACGCCTTCGGCGCGGCCGAGATCGACGATGGTGTTGTAGAATTCCACCCGCTTGACCACGCCATTGATGATCTCGCCGACGCGGTCCTTGTATTCGCCGTGCTGGCGCTCGCGCTCGGCTTCGCGCACTTCGTGGTTGATCACCTGCTTGGCTGTCTGCGCGGCGACGCGGCCGAACTCGATCGGGGGCAAGCCTTCGGAATATTCCTTGCCAAGGTGAGCGGTGGGGTCGCTCTTGAAGGCGACATCGAGCATGATGTCGGTCGAGGGATTGAACGGACGCGTCTCGGGATCGAGCACGCTATCGTCGACCACCGTCATCACGCGCTTCAATTCCATCTCGCCGGTCTTGGGATCAATGGTGGCGCGGATGTCGTGTTCGGCGCCGTAGCGCGAGCGCGCGGCCTTCTGCAACGCGTGCTCCATGGCCTGGACCACGATCTCCTTGTCGATCGATTTTTCGCGCGCGACCGCGTCGGCGATCTGCAGGATTTCCATGCGGTTGGCGGAAATGCCGGTGCTCATGATTGGTTCCTTTTCTTGTCCTTTGCTCCCCCGCGAGCGGGGGAGCTGTCAGCACGCGAAGCGTGATGACTGAGGGGGGCTTCGCCGTCGCTTGGCGCACATGCCCCCTCCCCCTCGCTACGCTCGGGACCTCCCCCGCTTGCGGGGGAGGAGTTTGCCTCGGCGTTCTTGGCGCGCTTCAAATCTTCCGCGATCAGCTGGTCGGTCAGAACGAGGCGCGCGTCCGATAGCGCCGAAAAATTCAGCCGCGCCTCGCCCTGCTCGGTCGCCAGCACGATCACATCGCCTTCGATCGCGGCGATCTCGCCCTTGAAGCGGCGCTGACCGTTCACCATTGCCGCGGTTTCGCACTTGGCGAGATGGCCCTTGAAGCGCTCGAAATCCTCGATCCGCATCAACGGGCGGTCGATCCCGGGCGAAGAGACCTCAAGGTCGTACTCGTCCTTGATCGGATCCTCAAGGTCGAACGCCGGCGCCAGCGCCCGCGAGAGCCGCGAGCAATCGTCGATCCCCATGTGCCCATCGGACACGCGCTCGGCCATGATCTGCAAGCGCTTGCGCCGGTTGCCAGAAACCCGCACCCGCACGATGCGGAAGCCGAGGCCGGAAGCGGTCGGCTCGATCAGCGCGACGATGCGCTCCTCGGTGGGGTTAGTGGCTCTCAGGCCCGGCTCCGAAGTAACAAAAAAGCGGCGGACCCGAGGCCCGCCGCTGCGCCTTCATCGAAGGCATCAGCGATGTGTTGGAGGGGGGTATAGCGGGTTTGGGGGTGCTTGTCAGCCCCTTTTTGCGCCAAGGACAAAACGCCCGCTCCTGGCCCTTTGCAGACACGGACGTTGAAGCAGCGTCCCCTCGCCCCTCGAGGGGAGAGGGTGTCGCGCGCGTGAGCGCGCGACGGGTGAGGGGAACCCGGTGTTTGCAGAAAGAAACGCATTCGCGCGTGTGCTTGAAGCGCCGCGTTCCCTCATCCGGCGCTTCGCGCCACCTTCTCCCCTCAAGGGGAGAAGGGTCGTTGCATCCGCTTTCGGCGAATTTCAGACCCCTACAGCTTCCCAAACCTCAGCCAAACCGGCACACAATCCCCGAGCCGCTTCTGCTCATACCGTGTCGTCACATGGCCCTGCCAAGGTTTGCGCCAATCGTCGGTGCACTCGGCGAGCCAAGAGAACGCCGGGTGGTTTAGGAATAATGCCAGCGTCCATTCTGCGTAATTCGCCCAGTCCGTAGCGAAGCGCACTTCGGCGGCCGACTTCAGCACGCGCACGAGTTCGTCCAGGAATTCGCGCTGGATCAGGCGGCGCTTCCAGTGGCGGGTCTTGGGCCAGGGGTCGGGGAAGAGGACGTAGACGAGGTCGAGGCAAGCATCCGGCAGTCGCGCGATCACATCGCGGGCGTCGCCATGGTGCAGGCGGATATTCTGGACGCCGCTTTCCTCGATGTGGCGCAGGCACGAGGCCACCCCGTTCAGGAACGGCTCGACGCCGATCAAGCGGGCATGCGGGTGCGCGGCGGCTTGGGCGACCAGGTGCTCGCCGCCGCCGAAGCCGATTTCGAGGATGAGTTCTGCCCCCCCTCCCCCTTGCGGGGAGGGGGTTG
>JAKFYF010000318.1 GCA_021731005.1 Hyphomonadaceae bacterium | reverse complement strand
CCTCCGGCCGCTCCGCGGCCACCTCCCCCGCGAGGGGGGAGGCGGGGGATCGCCATGAAACCGCCCCGCCATTTCTTCGCTCCCATCGCGGCCGGCGCGCCGCAGCCCTTGCGGGAACTCCCGGTCAGGCTCGAGCGCATGGTCCATTTCGTGCCGCCGCATCTTGAGAAGGTGCGGGCCAAGGTTCCCGAACTGGCGCGCGAGGCGGACGTGGTTCTCGCCAATCTCGAAGACGCCATTCCTGCCGACGCCAAGGAGGCCGCGCGCGCGGGCGCGGTCGAGATGGGGCGTATGGATTTGGGGAGCGCTGGCCTCTGGAGCCGCATCAATGCGCTCAACTCGCCTTGGCATCTCGACGATGTGACCGCTTTGGTCGCGGGCCTCGGCGACAAGCTCGATGTGATCATGGTGCCGAAAGTGGAGGGGCCGTGGGACATCCACTATATGGATCAGCTGCTCGCTTTGCTGGAAGCCAAGAACGGGCTGAAGAAGCCGATCCTGCTGCATGCGCTCTTGGAAACCGCCCAAGGCGTGGCCAATGTCGAAGCGATCTGCGGCGCGAGCCCGCGCATGCAGGGGATTTCGCTCGGTCCGGCCGATCTGGCGGCGTCGCGCAAAATGAAAACCACGCGCGTGGGCGGGGGCCATCCAGGCTATCGCGTGCTCGCCGATGCGGACGAGAGTGGCGCGCGCGCTTCTGTACAACAGGATTTATGGCACTACACGTTTGCGAAAATGGTCGATTCCTGCGCCATGCACGGGATCAAGCCATTCTACGGCCCGTTCGGCGATATCGGCGACGCCGAAGGCTGCGAACAGCAATTCCGCAACGCCTATCTCATGGGCTGCGTCGGCGCCTGGAGCTTGCACCCTTCGCAGATTGCCATCGCAAAACGCGTGTTCTCTCCCGATGTGGAAGAAGTGCGCTTCGCGCTGCGCATCCTCGAAGCAATGCCCGACGGCGCGGGCGTCGCCATGCTGGATGGGAAGATGCAAGATGACGCGACCTGGAAACAGGCGAAGGTGATTATCGATCTAGCGAAGCTGGTGGCGGCGAAAGAGCCGGAGATGGGGAGGGCGTATGGGGTTTGAGCCTCTTTCTTGACTCCCAACACGGCTTGGTCATGTTGTGGATAACGGATCCTTGGGGGGACCGATGGCTCAGGCGAAAGCTGTCGAAGATGGGGCGCGAGGGGGCTGGATCGGTGGAATTGCCGCCGCGTGGCGCTCTCTTAGAGGCGTCGCCGATTTTTTTGTCGCCGTCTTCTGGTTTGCTGTTGGCGCCGTTGTAGTGCTCGTCGTCCTCGCCGAGGCGCGGGACGATTCAGTCATCGTCGAGCACATGTCCGTGCCCGCGGAGCTCGAACAAATGGGCTACACCCCGACGCTCGTGGCGCTGCAAATCTTGGAAGAATGGAACACAATAAGTAGCGGTGCAACGACGACAAAGAAGCGCATGGGAGCGCCGGAATTCAGTTTGGATCCTGGGCAGGTCGAAATCCCGGTGCCCGCCGTCAACATATCGATCAGCTCAATCGTGGACTACTTCAAGTCAAGGTGGAACCTTCCACAGCGGCGGCTGCGCGGCGGAATTGTCGCCGTGGCGTCCGATGCGCCCGAATGCGCTGCAAGGTGCTACACCTTCCGCATCAGTCTCGGTGGCCCAGGGCTGCTTACCGTGCCGAGGGCGCGGGCAGCCAGTGAGATTGACGAGCTCATTAAGGACGCCAGCCGGTTGGCGTTGGAACACATTGATCCGTACTTGCTGGCAAACTTCTACTTTGCTTCCCGCGATCCTTTGCTAGAAAACGAAAGCCACAGGCTGCTCGGATTGGCGCTGAGCACTAAGCCGACAAGTGATGACATTTGGGCCCACACGCTCACCGGCGTTCTCTACAATCGACACCAGCAATGGGCGGATGCGCTCCAACATCTTGATCGGGCGCTCCGCATCGATTCAGATTTCGCGCCCGCCCTAAACTCGCGGTGTTGGGCTCGTGCGCACCTCCCTGGCCAAGCTCAGGCGGCTTTGCCGGATTGCCGCGCGGCTCTGCGACAAAATCACGACTCGTTCCAAACCATGGACAGCCTGGCGTTCACTCTGGATCTGGCGGGTGAGACCGACGCAGCCTATGCGTTGATACGGTGTGCGCGGCGCATTTCAGGGGGCAACCGGGATGTCGAGGCGACGTACGAGCGATTGAGGGCGAAACTGCGCGCAGTGGAACAGGCGCCGCCGACGGAAGCTGAGTGCGCCGCCATCATGAGCACTCAATCCCGATAGAGGACACTTCCCGCACCGACGTGACGTAGCGGTGCTGTTGCATGCTGCGGCGCTCCAGTGTTGAAGGAGCGACGAAAGGGTTGGTTGCTGTGTTGAAATTTGTTTCTTTGCTTGCGTTTTCCGTGGCCGTGATCACTGGCGCATCCGCGCAAACGTCGCCCACCCCCCGCGAACTCGCGCGGGTCGAGCGCGTGCTCGCGCGCACGCCGCTGATAGACGGGCACAACGATCTGCCCTGGGCGATCCGTGAGAATTATGCCGGCGATGAAGCGCTCGTCGATCTCCACGCCGACACGCGCCGGCTCGCCACGCCGCTGCACACCGATATTCCACGCCTCATGCGCGGCCATCTCGGCGCGCAATTCTGGTCGGTCTACGTGCCCGCGGATTTGCGCGGGCTGGATAACACGCAGGCCGTCTGGGAGCAGATCGATCTCGCCCGCCGCATCATCGCGCGCTATCGCGATAGCTTCGAGATCGCCGAGACCGCCGCCGACATCGCGCGCATTCATCGGCGCGGGCGTATCGCTTCGATGTTCGGCATCGAGGGCGGGGAGGCGATCAATGCCAACCTGTCGCTGCTGCGCGAGTTCCGCCGCGCCGGCGTGCTCTACATGACGCTGACGCATTCCAAGAACAATGCCTGGGTCGACAGCGCCACCGATGCGCCCCGCCACGGCGGCCTCTCGCCCTTCGGCGAAGAGGTGGTGCGCGAGATGAACCGCGTCGGTATGCTGGTTGACCTCTCCCACGTCTCCGCCGAAACCATGCGCGATGTGCTGCGTGTCGCGCGCGCGCCGGTGATTTTCTCGCATTCTTCTGCGTTCGCGCTGGTCCCGCACCCGCGCAACGTGCCTGACGATGTGCTGCGGCTGACCGCGCGCAATGGCGGCGTGGTGATGGTGAATTTCAACGGGCCGTTTGTTTCCGAAGCGATGCGCCAATGGAGCGCGGCGCGCTCCGGCGAGGAAGAGCGCCAGAAGCGGCTCAATCCCGGCGATCCCGCTGCCGCCGAAGCGGGGCTCGCCGCCTGGGACGCCGCGAACCCACGGCCGCACGCCACAGTGGCGCAGCTGGCCGATCACATCGAACACATCCGCGAGGTCGCCGGCGCCGATCATGTCGGCATTGGCTCGGACTATGACGGCGTCACTTATCTGCCCGACGGCATGGAAGGCGTGGACGGCTATCCGCTGCTGTTCGTGGAACTGATGCGCCGCGC
>JAKFYF010000176.1 GCA_021731005.1 Hyphomonadaceae bacterium | reverse complement strand
GCCGACCTGACGGCGCTGAGCGCGCTGCAGGTACGTAGCGTAGGCGCTGGCCGGCAGCGGCACATAGCCAACGCGGGTCGCGGAAGCGCCGGCGTTGTTGACGTAGTGCTGCACGAACTGCGCCACTTGGGGGCGACGCAGGGCCGCTGCGTTCACATAGATGAAGATTGGACGCGACAGAGGAGCATAGGTTCCGTTCGTTACGTTCGCGACTGACGGCTCCACTGGGCCATTGCCGTTGTCGATCGCCAGGCCACGAAGGCGCGAGCGGTTTTCTTCGTAATACGCCAGGCCGAAATAGCCCAGGCCGCCGGCATTGTTCGCCACGCCTTGAACGGTGACGTTATCGTCTTCGGTGGGCGTGTAATCGGTGCGCGAAGCGCGCGCCGTGCCGTTCACCGCTTCGGTGAAGTAGTCGAACGTGCCCGAAGCGCTGCCCGCTCCGTAGAGCTGCATCGCCATGTCAGGGAATGACGGGTTCACTTGGCGATAATTGGTCACGCGGCCTTGCGCGGCGGGTTCCCAAATGCGGCGCAACTCGGCAACCGTCATCGAGCGGATCGGGTTGGACGGGTTCACCACGACAGTGAGGCCGTCGAATGCAACCGGGATTTCAACGTACTGAATGCCGGCAGCCGCGCATGTAGCCATTTCGCCGGTGCGAATGGGCCGCGAAGCGCCCGCGATGTGGATTTCGCCACGGCAGAATTTGCGGAAACCGCCGCCTGTGCCTGACTCACCGACCGTGACGCGCACGCGGCCTTGGGTCTGCTGCTGGAAGCCCTCGGCTACCGCCTCGGAAAGCGGAAACACCGTGGACGAGCCGTCGATCTGGATGGTGAAGGGTTGGGCGGTCGCTTGCGCAAACGCCGAGCTTGTGGCGAGAGCCAGCACGGCGGCGGAAACCGCCGCCGTTTTTGCCAGGAAATTGAGGTTCATGTGTAATTCTCCAAACGGAAATCAAACAACGTGCTTAGAAGTCAAACTGCGTACGCAGGCTGATCACTTCGGCGTCGATGTCGGGTTGCGCCGGGTTGGTGCGGTCCATTTCGCTCAGAGCGTAATTGAGCTTGAAGCGCACGTGATCCATCGGGATCCAGTCGAGGCCAATTGCATAAGCGCTTTGCTCACCTGCTGAGGTCGTAGAACCGGCGGGATCGCTCAGATCGACATAATCGTAACGCGCCGACAGCATCACGTGGCCGATACCGCCCTCGTTCATCCCATGACGCGGGACAATCGGACCAAACGAGCCGGTGTTGCCGCGATAGACGCGCGGCTCGCCAGTGAGCGACCAATAGGCGTCCACGTAATAGCCGTCAAAATCGAAATTCACACCCGCAGCCGTGTCGCCTTCAAGCGTATGATATTCTGCTGTGAAGCCGACAGAGTTCCACTGGCCGGCGAGTTCGACGCCATAGGTGGTGTCGCCTTGGCCGGCGAGACCGCTGCCCGCGTCGATGTAGCGGTTGCCGCGCCCGTTTTGGGGGCGTGTCCGGTAGCGCGTGGCGGAATCGTCGCCGTTATAGCGTTGGCGTGCGGTGAGCCCGATGTGCAGCAGCGTGTAGCTCTCCGGCGAATTTTCGAAAATCGGCGCCCAGGTGAATCGGCCGCTGACTTGCGTGGCCTCGTCGTTGTTGAAATTGCTGTCCTGATTATTGAGTGAGTCGCCATATACGCCCGCCGCCGCCATCCAATTGGCGCCGTTGGTCAAGAACGCCATGCCGGCGGCGCGGCCGTAGCCGAACGTGTTGATGACGCTCGAACGCTCGACGAAGGGAATGTCGAGAGAAGAGGTGCGGTCTTCAAGCGGCGCGGTGACGTTGTTTTCGCCGATGACGAACGAAAAGAAGTCGCCCGCGTATTCGAGGTAGGCGTCGTCCACTGCGACATCATCGCCGCCGCCCGCGGTGGTGACCGTCGCCACGCAGGGCTGGTTGCCCGCCGTGACCGAATCGCAATCGGCGATCGTTGTGGTGGCGGTGGTGGCTTCGTTGGCGCCGGGGTTCAGCACGAAGTCGATCTTGTAGCGCCAATGGTCGGTGAACCGGCCCTGCGCGCCGATGAAGGCGCGGCGCACGTAAGAGCGCGTGCCTTGCTCGGTGTTGTTGTCCCAGTCGCTCGACTGAATGTCGTACTGGAAGCGGCCGCGCATCTTGAAGCGCTGCTGGCCATCACGGATTTCCGGCGCGCCGTTCATCGGCTGCGTCACGGGCGGTGGCGGCGTTTGCGCCTGCGCGGCGCCGACGGCAGCGGCCGCGGCTAATGCCGCGAGCGCGGCAGTTTTAATTCCATTCCTCATGAAGGCCCCCTTTTTTGAGTCCCGCGCCCGGCGGACGCAGTTCGCCCCTCGGGCGCAGCGGGGGTTAGGAGCGTTTGTTAAAATACGCGCGACACTTAAGTTGCGGTTTTATGACAGCGCCAGATCGTTGCGCGTCCGCCACGAGAGTTAACTATCATTCGCTCTTTACTTTGGAGAACAATTACCATACTGGCCCCGTTACCGGCGGACCTGGAAACAGCGTCCACTAACGCCCCCTCGGCCCAGGCCACCTGGGGGATCGCAAGCAACGGGAAGCAGGAAGCTTCCTAGGCGATCCTCCGGCGCAAGCTCCCAAGGGCGGACCTGACATTAATGCATGTCCGACTAACGCCGGCCTGGGTTTGAACACACCGCAAAAGCGCGGTGGAAGTTTTTGGGAGCAGCCGGATGGACTCTGTCCTCTCGCCTCTTGACCTTTTGGCGCGCGAAGCGCCGGACGGTCCCGTGGCTATCGCCCGCCCGCACCGCGTCGCTGCGGCCGCGCGCTGGTTCACGACGCATTTTCCAGGCGAGGTGCTTTACGCGGTAAAGGCCAACCCCAGCCCATGGGTGCTCGACGCGCTGTGGAAGAACGGCGTGAGGGGCTTCGACGTCGCCTCGGAGGCTGAGGTCGAGCTCGTGGCTTCGCGTTTTCCCGACGCGCGCATCGCCTTCATGCACCCGGTAAAGAGCCGGCGTGCAATTGCGCGGGCGTTCCACGAGTTCGGGGTCAAAACTTTCGCGCTCGACAGCGAAGACGAGCTTGAAAAAATTCTGGCCGAGACCGGCGGGGCGAAGGACCTCACGCTGATGGTGCGCTTTGCGGTGTCCGGCGAAGGCTCGGCTTACCCGCTGGCGCGCAAGTTTGGGGTTTCGCCCGAGGAAGCGCCGGCGCTGCTGCGGCGTGCGCGCCAAGTCAGCGAAGAGATGCTGGGCGTCTCGTTCCACGTTGGCAGCCAGTGTATGCGCCCGGACGCCTATCGCGCCGCCATGGCGATGGTGAACCGCGCCATCGTCAAGGCCGGCGTGGTGGCCGATATCGTCGATATCGGTGGCGGCTTCCCGGCAATCTATCCGGGCATGAACCCGCCGCCGATGATCGAGTACGTCAACTCCATCAAGGCCGGGTTTGAGGAAATGTTCGTCGCCCAGAACGCACAGCTCTGGGCTGAGCCCGGGCGCGCCCTGGTGGCCGAGGCCGGATCGACCTTC
>JAKFYF010000012.1 GCA_021731005.1 Hyphomonadaceae bacterium | reverse complement strand
AACATCGCGGGCCGAGGCGGGCATCGGCTCGGCATCGTACAAGAACGAGCGCGCGTAACCGAAAAGCGTAGGCATATACATATCGTTCAAGCGGAATGCGCGCGAAAAATGACGACGACTCCGGGCAGCGATCACGCCTCGCGCTTCCGCCGACGCGGCGCCCGCTTCAAACAAGTCAGTCAGCCCCAGCAGATAGCTGGTTTCAACACTCTCCGGCTCAAGCGCCATCGCCGCTTCAAGAAAGCCGCGAGCCTCGTTAGGCGCGGCGCGTGCGAGCGCCGCGCGCGCCCTGGCGCGTAGCGCAATCGGTTCTCCTGGAAAGCGAGAAGCCAACGCCTCAATGCGTCGAACCAAATCAGCCCCGCCCTGGTTGGATTCCAGCCGCAGGCGCGCATCCAACAGCAGCAGGTCATTCGCGGCTGGCGGCAAGGCCGCGGCTTGCACTTCCGCAGCGGCCTGCACTGGCGCAGCATAGAGCGGCAAGTCTCCACGCGCGTAGTGGCGCAACGCCCTTTCAAACTCCTCCGGCGACATGCCGAAAGCAGGTTGAAACGCCTCGACCGGGTCGCGACCGCTCTGGAACGCGCCCATGTAGGCCTGTAGCCCGCCATGACGCTCGGGGTTCAGCAGCATGAAGTCCGCCATCAACCAGCTCTGCGCATAGAATTGCGCAAGCTGCTCGTCCGACAGCCGCGAGTGGCGGCCCGATTCGAGCATGCGATCGATCCCCAACCACGGGCTTCCAACAAGCCAAGAGGCCCGAGCGCGGTTGTACTTTCCGAAGACAACGCGATCTTGCTCAATCTCCGCCGTCATAACCAGTTCCGCAAATCCCTCCACGAACCAGCGGGGATAGGCCTGCGCGAAATAGTGCAGCATGTAATGGTGGGCGTATTCGTGGAACAGCACCTCCTGACCGTCGATGCCGTATCGATCGCGATAAATCGCGAAAGCGGCTACAATCTCCGGCCGCGCAGCGTAGAAGCCGAGGACATCATCTCTGCCCATTTCGGGCGAAACCTCGCGCAGATCGTCCCTGCTGCGCAGAACATAAACATCCAGCTTGGGCGCGCCCTCCCGAGTGGGCGGGGTCAAGCGGCGCAACGCCGCATCAAAAGTCTCTAGCCGCCTCGCCGCCTCCCGTGTACCGCGCTCTCCGACATTGCCGTAGGCGACGAAGTGCGCTGTCTCGACGCGATACCACTCAGAATCTTGCGCGCCTGCCGGCGCCATCCCCGCAAGGAGTGCGGCAAGCCCGAAGAAGGCAGCCATGAAAATTTTCCGCGCCATCGCGGGGGATCATAAGCAGCCGCCAGCCGATTGTCATCCGACCGCTCCCGGGGGTGGCGCCAATCTCACGCGATCCGAGGCAGGAAGTAGCGCTTTGGTCCGGGCGCCGCGCTACGGGCGTTCACGCCGCAACCCCAAACATCGTTCCCACCGCCGCGGTCAGCGCCATGGCCAGGACGCCCCAGAACGTGACCCTACCGGCCGCGCGCCACATGCCCGCGCCGCCGGCGCCGGCGCCCAGCGCTCCCAGCGCGGCCAAAAACAAGAGCGAAGCCGCTGAAACCGCGAGCGCCAGTCCCTCCCGCGTCCAGAGCGCTGCGATCAGCAACGGCAGCCCCGCTCCCGTCGCGAACATGCCCGCGGAGGTGAACGCCGCCTGGATCGGGCGCGCGGTGTTGATTTCGGAGATGCCCAATTCATCGCGCGCATGCGCCCCGAGCGCGTCCTTGGCCATCAGCTGCTGGGCCACCTGCCGCGCAAGCGCGGGTTCCACGCCGCGCTTGGAATAGATGTCGGCAAGCTCGTCCAGTTCGAATTCCGGCTGGGCCGCGAGCTCGGCCCGCTCGCGCGCCAGGTCGGCGCGCTCGGTGTCGGACTGCGAACTTACCGACACATATTCTCCCGCCGCCATCGACATGGCGCCAGCCACCAGCCCGGCGACGCCGGCGACCATGATTGCTTCGCGCGAGGCGCCCGCGGCTGCGACCCCGACAATGAGGCTGGCGGTGGAGACGATCCCGTCATTGGCGCCCAGCACGGCCGCGCGCAGCCAGCCGACGCGCGCGATGAGGTGGCGTTCGAGGTGTCGGGGCACTGCAAACCTCACAATCGCTCGATTTTGCCATGATGGTATCGGCGAGCGCGCAGCGCTCGATGGGCGCGTCTCGAATGACGGGCTTGATTCAACTATGACACGCACTTCTTTCGGTTGGCATTAGCCATGCCGGGCGCGTTGCGCTCTGTCAAAACCACGCTAACTTGCCGCCATGAAACACATCGTGCTCGTTGCCGCGCTCGCGCTGGCCGCCTGTTCTCCACCCGCCGAGAAAGCCAAGGGGCAAAGCGCAGACTCACCCGGGGAGGTCGCCGCCGACAACACCGGCGTCGCTCGCGCCGGCTTGGCGTCCGCGGACCTCGTGCTCACCAAGGCGCCCGCCGCGGGTGCGCGCGTGACAAGCCCGCTTAGCATCGAAGGGAGCGCGCCGAACGATTGGTACTCGGCGGGCCAGTTCGTGGCCCAACTCGTCAATGCCGACGGCATCATCATCGCCCAATCGCCCGCCCTGCCGCAAAGCGATTGGCAGAAGCCGGGGCCAGTTCCGTTCATCGCCGACCTGGCGTTCGAAGTGGATGCCGACACGCCGGCCACCTTGCTTCTGCAAGAACCCGACGGCAACGCCCCGCGCGAAAAGCGCATCGCGGTGGTGCTGGCGAGGCGGTGAGAATGGATCGAACTTTGTGACCCTCAAGCGTTTCTAGCGACACTTGGCCGATCGTACCGCGGCGCTATACCAACAGCCCTTAACAGTGGCCGTTCTCTGGAGCCACAGATCATTCCGGACGCGCGGAGCGCGTCGCGCCGGTTGCCAGGTCCGGAAAACGCTGTCCATCGACGCAACGGCGCCGCGCGGGCCCGCAGTCGCGGCGGGTAGCCGTGAGAGCGACGTCACCTACGGAAATATCACTCCGCCGCGATGGCAGCCGCCTTGATCTCGGTCAGCGCGCTGGAATTGATGCCGAAATTGATGGTCTTCAGATAGGCGATGCCATCCTCGGCGATCGCGTCGCCGACCATGTCGGTGCCCTCGGCCTCGAATTCATCGAAGCTCACATAGGTGGCGTAGAAGCTCTTGGTGCGCTCGGTGATAATGCCGGCGTTCCACAACGTCTTCACCAGCACGCGGAAGATGTTGGCGCTTTCCTTCATGTTCTCGCGGCGCGCTTCGTCGGTGGCCACTTCCTGGAAACCCGCCATCACTTTATCCGGGTCGAGCCCGAATTCGGCATAAATCGACGTCATCTGGTGCGGCGCGACCAGATTGAACAACAGCGTCTGGAAGCAATGCGCGGCCCAGTTCTCGACGATCTCGTGCTCTTCCTTGGAAAGCTTCGGGATAGTGCGGTCGGCCCAGATTTTCCCGAACTTGTGGTGAAACGCTTCGTCCGTCATCACCAGCTGCGTCAGCTTCTTGTCGAGAGGATCGTCCCATTCCTTGAAGATGGGGGC
>JAKFYF010000120.1 GCA_021731005.1 Hyphomonadaceae bacterium | reverse complement strand
AGAAGAGCCGCCGATTCTTACGGTTGACGATTTGCGCGTGCATTTCCCGGTGCGGGTCGAAGCTGGCTTGTTTGGACAAACAAAGACGCTGCGCGCGGTGGATGGCGTCAGCCTTGAACTGCGCGCGGGGGAAACCCTGGGCGTGGTCGGCGAAAGCGGCAGCGGCAAGTCCACGCTCGCGCGCGCAATCGTGCAATTGCTGCCGCGCAATGCGGGCGCGGTGAGTTTCCTCGGCCGCAACCTCTTGCCCAGCGAACGCGAGGCGGTGGCGCGCGCGCGCCAGGATTTGCAAATTGTGTTCCAGGATCCGCTTGCGAGCCTCGACCCGCGTATGACCATTGGCAATTCGATCGCCGAGCCCTTGCTCGCTTTCGCGCCCGAACTCGATCGCGCCGCCCGCGAGCAGCGTGTGGTTGCCATGATGGCCCGTGCGGGTCTCGCTCCCGAGCTGATCAACCGCTATCCGCACGAATTGTCCAGCGGCCAGAATCAGCGCGTGGGTGTGGCCCGCGCCATGATCATGAATCCGAAACTGGTGATCTGCGACGAGGCGGTGTCAGCGCTGGATGTCTCGATCCAGGCGCAGATCTTGCGCTTGCTCGGGGAACTGCAGCAAAATTGCCGAACCAGCTTCCTGTTCATCAGCCACGATTTGGCGGTGGTGCGTCAGGTGTCGCACAACGTGTTGGTGCTCTATCTTGGCCGCGCGGTGGAGTATGGCCCCGCCGATGTGATCCTGAACGATCCGCACCACCCCTACACGCGCGCGCTGCTGGCGGCGGCGCTGACGCCTGATCCAGAGCTGGCGCGCAAGCGGCCGCGCGTGCGCTTGGCGGGCGATGTGCCGAGCCCGCTGGACACGCGCGCGGCGCTGCAATTCTTGCGCTCGCGCCTGATCGACGACCCGGATGCGGTGCAATACCGGCCCCACTGGGACGAAGTGGCGCCCCGGCACTTCGTCGCCGAGCACGATCCGGAAGTGGCCTGATTTGCGACTTGGCGGCACTGGGGCTCGACCAATTCTCTGGACTCCGCTGCGCTGGCGCCCAAAAAAGCGGGTGAACAAAGGGAGGCGCTGATGCGTATCTTGGGTGTGGCCGCCGCGCTGGCGGCGCTTTCGCTTTCGGCTGCGGCCGAACCCGCCGCACAGCGGGTCGAGCGCGGCGCGCTTCGTCTGGAGAACGTGCCTGAGACGCCGCCCGAGATCGCCGAGCGGCTGCGTCAGTACGTCAATACCCGCAGCGCTGTCTTCGCCGACTGGACGCCCGAAGGCGGCGTGCTCATTCTCACGCGCTTTGGCGATACCGCGCAGGTGCATAGGGTTGACCAGCCGCTGGGCGCGCGCACTCAGCTCACCTTCTATAACGAGCGCATCACCGATGCGGCGTTGCGGCCGGGGACCGGCGAGATCTTATTCGCGCGCGATGTCGGGGGCGATGAAAATTTTGCCGGCCTCGTGCTCGATCCCGCGACTGGACTTGCACGGCAGTTGACCGAGCCCGGTACCCGCAACGAGAGCTTCGTGTGGAGCGACGATGGGCGCCAGGTCGCATGGTCCTATGTGCCGGCAAGCGAACCGAATTACGATGTCTATGTTTCCGGCTCGGCGAACGCGCAGGCGCGCCAACGCGTGTTCGACGGCGAGGGTGCGGTCTACCCGCAAGATTTCTCCGCCGATGGCGGCAAACTCTTGTTGCTCCGCTACATCTCGATCGCCGAGAGCCAGTTGTTTGTGCGCGATATCGCATCCGGCGCGGACGCGCCGATTACGCCGGACCTGCGTATCGCCTATCGCGGCGGCGCGTTCACGCCCGACGGGCGCGCCATCTTCACGCTTTCCGACGAGAACGCGCAATTCCAGCGCCTGGTGCGCGTCGACCTCGCGAGCGGCGCGCGCACGGTGCTGACGCCGGATCTGAATTGGGGAATCGAGGAGTTCGATCTCTCCCTCGATGGTCGCTCCGTTGCTTATGTCGTGAACGAGGCCGGCCGCTCGGTGCTGCGCCTGATGGATGCGCGCACGCGCCGCGCGTTGCCGGCGCCCGACCTGCCTGCGGGCATTGTCAGCGGGATAGAGTTCGACCCGTCCGGCCGCAGCGTGGGCTTCACTCTAAACAGCGCCACCGCGCCGGGGGATGTCTATTCCTGGGATGTGCGCGCGCGCCGGCTGACGCGCTGGACGCAAAGCGAAACCGGAGGCATTCCCGCGGCGGTCTTCGTCGAGCCGGAGCTTGTTTCCTGGCGCTCGTTCGACGAGCGCGAAATCAGCGGCTTCCGCTATCTGCCGCGAAGCGCGGGGCCCCATCCGGTGATCGTCAACATTCACGGCGGCCCAGAATCGCAGTTCCGACCCGGCTTCTCGGCGGCGATCCAATATTGGGTCAACGAATTGGGCATCGCCGTGATCGCCCCAAACGTGCGCGGCTCTGATGGCTACGGCAAGGACTTCCTCGCGCTCGACAATGGCCCGCGGCGCGAGGATTCGGTGCGCGACATTGGCGCGCTGTTGGACTGGATCGCAACCCAGCCCGATCTCGATGCCGGCCGCGTCATTGTTTATGGCGGTTCTTATGGCGGCTACATGGTGTTGGCGTCGATGACGCATTACAACGCGCGCCTCGCCGGCGCGGTCGACATCGTCGGCATCTCCAATTTCGTATCGTTCCTGGAAAACACGTCGGGCTATCGCCGCGACCTTCGGCGCGCCGAATATGGCGACGAGCGCGACCCAGAAATGCGCGCTGTGTTCGACCGCATCTCTCCCTTGAACACGATCTCGCACGTCGACAAGCCGATGCTGGTCGTGCATGGCTACAACGACCCGCGCGTGCCGATTTCTGAAGCCGAACAAGTCTATGCCGCCGTGCGGAGGAACGGCGGCGAGGCTTGGTTGATGATCGCGATGAACGAAGGCCACGGTTTCGCCCGGCGCGAAAACCAGCAGGCGCAACGCGAAGCGGAGACGCTTTTCTTCCGCCGCGTGCTGGGGCTGCGGTAGCACGTGATACAAGCGGCCCAAGACTCTGACTCATGAGATCAATCTCCGTCATTCCGGGGTTCGCGAAGCGAGAACCCGGAATGACGGAGTTGTGCATAATGTCGAGAGCTATTCGCTGGGCGTCCAGAGTACGTCGTTGATGTGTCGCGCGCCGCTTGCCAACATGATGAGCCGGTCCAGCCCAAGCGCGACGCCGCTGGCGGGAGGCATGTGTGCGAGCGCGGCGAGGAAATCTTCGTCGATCGGCCAGGCTTTGCCGTAGCGTTTCTGCTTTTCCGCCATGGCTTCGACGAGGCGCGCGCGCTGCTCGACGGGATCGGTAAGTTCGCCGAAGCCGTTGGCGAGTTCGACGCCGCAGGCATAGAGCTCGAAGCGCTCGGCGATGCTCGGATCGTGCGCGCAGCGGCGGGCGAGGGCGGCTTCGCCGATGGGATATTCGTACAACAGAGTGAGCGTGGGGTGGCCGAGGTGGGGTTCTATCTGCGTGATCGCGGCGGAGAAAGAGTCGTGTTTGCTTTCCCCGCCCCCTTGCGGGGCGGGGGCA
>JAKFYF010000309.1 GCA_021731005.1 Hyphomonadaceae bacterium | reverse complement strand
AGGGCCATACGTTGGTGGGGCGGGAGCTGCGATGACCAGGGCCTCATCCCCTTCGATCATCCCCGCGACGCTGGGGTTCCGGCGCTCCTCTTGGCGCCGTGCTTTCGTTCCCGGCCGATGTGCGGTGGGTTCAACATGAGGCAATGGGCAAATTGGCAATGGGCAATGGGGGCGGCGCGTGCAAGCGTTCCTATTGCCTACTCCTATTGACGATCGCCTCGCCCACCGGGCCATTGAGTTTCTCGTTTCCTCTCCTCAATGCACTCACACTCAAACCACGTCTTCTGAGCTGTTCGGCTGTTGGATCCTAACGCCTCCCTACAGAAGACGAGCCACTGTAACCCCGCCCGGATGCGGTCGGATAGATTTGGCGAAGTGCTTGTTTTTGTTGGGCGGAAGCATGGATAGAGCACAATCTATCCCCGTGTCTGGAGAGTAGTATCCCCGAGAGCGGGTGATATGCGCGCTACAAAATAAATCGCGACAGATCCGCGTTCTTGGCCAATTCGCCGACGCGCTCGCGCACATAGGCGGCGTCGATGCTGACGCGCTCGTCTTTGCGGTCGGGCGCGGTGAAGCTGATCTCGTCGAGCAGCCGCTCCATCACCGTATGCAGCCGCCGCGCGCCGATGTTTTCCACCGAGGCGTTCACGTCGGCTGCGAGGGACGCGATCGCCTCGATAGCGTCCTCGGTGAAATCCAGCACCACGCCTTCGGTCGCCAGCAGCGCCTTGTACTGGGTGACCAAGCTTGCTTCCGGCTCGGTCAGGATGCGACGGAAATCCTCGCGCGTCAGCGCTTTCAGCTCAACACGGATCGGCAAGCGCCCCTGCAGCTCTGGCAGCAGATCCGAAGGCTTGGCCACATGGAATGCGCCTGAGGCGATGAACAGGATGTGGTCGGTCTTCACCGGCCCGTGCTTGGTGCTGACGATCGTGCCTTCGATCAAGGGCAGCAGATCGCGCTGCACGCCTTCGCGACTGACATCGCCGCCGCCCAAGCGCTCCGAGCGCGAGGCGATCTTGTCGATCTCGTCCAGGAATACGATGCCGTCTTCAGCGGTGAGCGAAAGCGCCTCCTTGATCAGCGCATCCTGGTCGACAAGCTTGTCGCTCTCCTCGCGCACCAGCGGTTCGTAAGCCTCCGCGACGCTCATGCGCACGCGCTTGGTGCGCCGCCCGAACGCTTTGCCGAAAATTTCGCCGAGATTGACGACGCCAACCCCGGGCTGACCGGGGAGCTCGAAGTTCGGGATCGCCGTGGCGGCGTCCTCTACCTCGATCTCCACCGGCGAAGCGCCCAGTTCGTTGTTGCGCAGCCTCTTGCGGAAGGATTCGCGGGTGGCCGCGGCCGAGCCCTGCCCCACCAGCGCGTCGAGCACCCGCTCTTCGGCCGCGGCCTCGGCGCGGGCGCGCACCTCGCGGCGGCGGCGCTCGCGCGCGATGTTGAGCGCAACCTCCACCAGATCGCGGATGATCTGCTCGACGTCGCGGCCGACATAGCCGACCTCGGTGAATTTGGTGGCCTCGACTTTCAGGAACGGCGCGCCGGCCAGTTTTGCGAGACGACGCGCGATTTCGGTTTTGCCGACGCCGGTCGGCCCGATCATCAGGATGTTCTTCGGCGTCACCTCTTCGCGCAGATCCTCCGGCAATTGCTTGCGCCGCCATCGATTGCGCAGCGCGATGGCGACGGCGCGTTTGGCGTCGCCCTGGCCCACAATATAGCGGTCAAGCTCGGAGACGATTTCACGCGGAGAAAAATGGGTCATCGCGGCGTTGACTTAAGGCGCATCAGGGATGTTGCAAGGCGCGCCCTGCGCTTACGCCGCCGCCTCGGGCGGGAATATCCGCGCCCACACGCCATCGGGCTTGACCCATCCCAGCAACGCGCGGCGAACACCACGCCAGCCCGCGCCCAGGATGAGCACAAAGCCGCCGAGCACGATCAGGGTCGCCGCAGCCATGCCGCCCGCGCCCAGGCCCAACTCGTTCAACAAGATGCCAATCGCAATGCCGGTCGTGAGCAGCGCCGATACGATCAGCACGCGCCGGTTGATCAGCAGCGAGACGAACCCGAGCACGACGACGGTGGCCAGGGTTGCGAGGGCCAGGAGAACAGCGTTCTCGCTCTTGTCCGCGCTCGCCATCGCCAGGCCGCCGCTGCCGCCCATAACGCCCGCGTCCGCGCCAATGAAAACCTGGTTCAACAGCCCGAACGCGCCATTGAGAATGAACGGCGCGGCGGCAAAATGCAGCCAAAAGCCGTTGTCCGACATTCTTGTGGCGCGCGCGGGGTCGCGCGCGTCGAAGGCGATTCCGGCGGCGAACAGAAGCAAGCCGAGCCCAAGGTAGAGCGCCGGCAGCAAGCGCACCGCGTCCTTGAAGGCAAACACCATCACGCACGCGATCGCGAAGAAGGCCGCGCCGCCGCCGCTCATCCCGATTGAGAACGGCAAACGAAAGCGCGCGTAAAAGGCCGCCGGCGCGAGGAACATCATCGCCGCGGAAAGCAGTAATCCGATCTGAATCAAGGGCGACATGCCATCGCCGACATCGCTCGAGAGATTAACCTCGCGGCCAACAAGGATGCCGAAATAAAGCGACGCGGTTGCGACGACCACGAACAGCGTGAAGGAAATCACCGTTGCGATCGCTGGCAAGAACAGCCGCCTCCGGCGTGCGAACAATTCCCCCAAGACCCACATGATGGCAGCGGCGCCGCCGCAGAGCCCGCCGGTCAACACCGCGCGCTGTTCGGGAGGCGAGTCGCCGGTCGCGACAACGGTCCCGACCCCAACCGCCATGCCGACCGCAAATAAGACTATCCCGATGGCAAGGAACAGATCGTGGAAATTGCGGATGAAGCGGAAGTCCTCCTCCCCGCTCAGGGACGGCGGCGCGCCCGCCGCGCGCGTCGCCAGGAAGGCGTCGAGCTTGCCCGCCTGATCGGCGCTGATAACGCCGGCCGCCGCCGCTGCTTCCAGCTCAGTTCGGTTCGCCATTGAGCGTCTCCACCGTCAGATTGCGATTGGTATAGACGCAAATGTCGGCGGCGATGTCCATCGCTTGATGCGCAATCGCTTCGGCGGACTCCAGATGCGGAAAAAGCGCGCGCGCCGCGGCTAGCGCGAAATTGCCGCCCGAACCGACTGCGATCACAGGATGCTCGGGATCGACCACATCGCCGGCGCCCGTCACCAGCAGCGTTTCCTTGGCGTCAGCCACGATCAGCATGGCGTCGAGCCGGCGCAGCGCCCGGTCCGTGCGCCAATCCTTGGCCAGTTCGACAGAGGCGCGCGCCAATTGGCTGGGAAAACGCTCGAGTTTCTGCTCCAGGCGCTCAAACAGAGCAAAGGCGTCCGCCGTCGCGCCGGCAAAACCCGCGATAACTGCGCCGCCGGCGAGCTGGCGCACCTTGCGGGCGTTGCCCTTGAGGATGGTGGCGCCAGCGGAGACCTGCCCATCGCCGATGAGCACGACCGTTCCACCCTTGCGCACGCACAATATGGTTGTGCCATGCCATGCCGCTTGTTCATTCATGGCGGTGCATGTGGC
>JAKFYF010000125.1 GCA_021731005.1 Hyphomonadaceae bacterium | reverse complement strand
CGGCCCCGAAGAAGCGACTCTCCAGCGCCAGATCGAGCAAGCCGGCCTTGCGCGCCACGTGCGCCTTTGCGGCAAGCTGCCGCATGAGGACGTGATCGCGGCAATGCGGCGCGCGCGGGTCTTCGCGCTGCCGTGTCGCGTGCTCGACGATGGCGACCGCGATGGCATCCCCAATGTCATTCTCGAAGCTATGGCCGTTGCGACGCCCGTGGTTTCGACCCGGGTTTCTGGCGTTCCCGAAGTGGTGACCGAGAGTGAAAGCGGGCTGCTGATCGAGCCCGACGATCCTCAGGCGCTAGCGAACGCGCTCGCCCGCATCCTCGACGACGATTCGCTGGCGAACAGGCTGGGCGCTGCGGGACGCCACGTGGTGGAGACGCGATTTTCGCTGGACGGCGACATCACGCGTCTCGACGCACTCTTGGACGCGAGCCTGCGCAATGACCCGCCTGCGCCGACCACAGCCTACATCCTGAAGGGCTTTCCCCGCCTTTCAGAGAGCTTCATCTCGAACGAAGTCCGCATTCTCGAAAGCATGGGCGCGGAAATCGAAATCTATGCGATCAAGCCAGGCGATGAACTGGGCGCGGCAGTGCTCTGCGAGATTCGCGCACCGATCACTTATCTGCCGCCGATGACTTCTATTTCAGGCGTTCGGCTGGAACGCTGGCTCATCCAGAACCTGCCGGCTTATTTCGGCGCCTGCACGAGCTTGGCGCTTCGCGCGCCGCGCGCTTTTTTTACGACAGCAACGCGCGCCATCTCTATGATGCGGACCTACAAAGATGGACAATCAGGCGCGCCGCGTAAAGTGTTCATCAAGGAATTGTTGCAAGCCGCCTACATCGCCGCGCACATCAGAAAGCACGGTCGCGCACTCCATTTGCACGGGCATTTCTGCCATGGCGCGACCACAGTGACGCAGTTCGCAAGCGATCTCTGCGGCGTCCCCTACAGCTTCACTGCGCATGCCAAGGACATTTACGAAGCCAAGCACAATCCCGGCGATCTTCTGCCCAAGAAGCTCGCCGGCGCTCGCTTCGCCGTGACCTGCACCGAAGCCAATCGCACGCATCTCCTGGAGAAGGGCTGCGAGTGCGGCGGCCTGCACACGATCTATCACGGCCTCGACACCGAACTGTTTTCGCCGCGCGCCGGCGCCCGCACTGGCGGCGGCCCGCCCGTTGTGCTGTCGGTGGGCAGATTCGTGGAAAAAAAGGGCTTCCTCGATCTGATCGAGGCGTGCTCGATCCTGCGCCAGCGCGGGGTTTCGTTTCTTTGCCGCATCGTCGGCGAGGAAGGAGAAGCCGGTGCGGCGATGCGGGCGCTGATCGCCCGCGAGGGGCTTGAAGAGATCGTGGCGCTCCTGCCGCCTGCGCCGCAGCGTGCGTTGCGAGGCATTTACGCGGACGCCGACATTTTCACGCTGCCCTGTCGGATCACCGCCAGCGGCGATCGCGACGGCATTCCCAATGTGCTCGCCGAGGCCATGGCCATGGAACTTCCCCTGGTCACCACCGACGTTTCGGGCATCCTCGAACTGGTCAGCGATGGCGTAAACGGGATGGTGGTCAAGCCAGGCGACGCTGCCGCGCTCGCCGCCGCGTTAGAAGAACTGATCCTCGCGCCGCCGGCGCATCGCCAGGCGCTCGGACGTGCGGCGCGCGCGACCATCCTGGAGCACTTCGACTCGCACAAGACCACGCGCACGCTCAAGGCGCTGCTCGACGACGCCCTCGCCGCTCGCGAGGCCGTGTGATGCTCGCTCGCACCGCCCCCGAGCCTGCACTGGCCGGTGATTGCGTTTTCGCGTCGCCGTTTGCACGTCTCTCGGACCAAGCATTGTTGGCGCACTTTCGCGCACGTCAGCGGCCGCTCCTGTTCGTGGTGGAAGAACCAGAAGAGATCACACCGGCCAAGATCGCCGGCATTATGGGCGGCGTCTTCACGTTCAATGGCGAAACCCATGCGCTGGGCTATGCTTTCGATTGGCGCGCGAACCCCTCCGCCGATCAGGAATGGCACATTCTACTGCACAAATTCTACTACGCCGTCGGCCTGGCGCGCACTTTCGAGGCCACGGGCGAGGAGGAATACCTTCACCGCTGGCAAATGCTCACCGCATCGTGGCTAGCCCAGCGCATCCCCGCGGATTTCATCGCCGCCGATGTCACCGGCCGGCGGTTGCAGAATTGGGTCTATGCCTGGAGCATCTTCGTCCGCTCGCCGCTGCTGCATGCCAGCTTTCACCGCGAGTTGTTGATCTCGCTGCACCGACAAACCGAAGCGCTCCTGACCAATCTGCACAAGGCGCGCAATCACCGCACTTTGGAGCTCTACGCGATTTTTCTGGTGGCGACCACCTTCCCGGAATTCGCCGACGCGAGCCACTGGCGCGCATTCGCGCTTGCGGAGTTGGAAGCGAATGCTGCCGCAGACTTCCAAGCGGACGGCGGCCATTGCGAGCAATCTACGCACTACCATTGCATCGTCCTGCGCAACTTTCTGAACGTCGTGCGCCTGGCGAAGCTGAACGCCATCCCTCTGCCTGCGAGTTTTGAGCAAGTCCTCCGGCGCGCGCTTCTGTTTGGCGCGTGGATGCACCGGCCCGACGGCGAGATTCCGGCCCTGAGTGATGCCGATGGCGGCTCTTATCTCTCTCTTCTGAGCGAGGGCGCGCGGCTTCTGGATTGCGAAGCGGCGCTCGCGAAGGCGCACAGTGAGCGCTCGGCGCACTTTGCGGAGAGCGGATATGTCGTGGTGCGGAGCTCGGGCGAGGCGCCGACGGAAGCGCCCGCGGATCGCCGCTATCTCGTGTTCGATGCAGGTCACACCGGGCAAGGCAATCATGGCCATCTCGACGCTTTGTCCTTCGAAGCCTACGCGTACGGCGCGCCAATTGTCGTCGACCCGGGCCGCTACACTTATGCGGAGGATGGCGAGGTCAACTGGCGCGCGGCCTTCCGGGGGACAGCCGCACACTCGACCGTACAGATCGACGGCCGAGATCAGGCCCGATATGAGCCCGCCGGCCGCAAGTGGAAGATAACCGGGCCGCCCACTCGTTCGCGCGTTTGCGCGTTTGCGTCGACGGAGTACGCCGACTATGTGCACGGCGAGGTCGTCAGCGCCGAGTATGAGACGCGCCATGAGCGGCGCATATTCTTTGTCGATGGGTGCTACTGGCTCATCTTCGACACCCTCGCCGCGGTTCAGCTGCACAAGTATGATTTGCGTTTCCAGTTGACGCCGGACGTGCTGGGTTCGGTGCGGCTTGCGGGCGAAGGCCATCGCTGGGAAGCGGCCACACCGCACGCGCACTTCACCTGTGTCGCCAGCTACGACATCCACACCGAGATCGAGACGGGCTGGGTGTCACGACGCTATGGGAGCAAGAGCGAGGCGCCAAAGCTGCTGTTTTCCGCGGAGGCCGCGGATTTCAGGTTCGCAACGCTGCTAGCGCCGCTTCGCGCTGGCTTGCTGGTGCTTTCAATCTTGGAATGCCGCGAGAGCGCGCTGCGTGCGACGGTGCTCAACGGCGATACTGGGGTCCTCGACACGCTGATAGTGCGC
>JAKFYF010000257.1 GCA_021731005.1 Hyphomonadaceae bacterium | reverse complement strand
CAGATCGACGCCGCCGCGCCGGCCGAGCCAGCCGGCTTCGCTGACCCGCACCTCGTACCAGGTCGGCAGCCCCTGGATGTTGGACGGGAAGATGTTGCGCGCGCCCACGGGCACGCCCATGCGCAGGATCGCCTTGGCGAACAGCCCGTTGGCGGAGGCCGAGCCCGAGCCGTTCACGTTGGCGAATTTGACGACAAAGTCGTTGATGGCGGTGATGGGCTTCGGCATGCGGCGGAGATTTGCCTCAATGGGCCGCGGAGCGGCCAAGTCCGCCAGCGGGCCGCCCTGCTTAGCGGGTCATGGCAGGCAAATGAAGGGGCTGGGTTTAGCGGTTGTTTCTTGCCGCTTGGAGCATCTCCCCTCCCCGCGAGGGGGCGCGCTGCGGGGCGGGCGCCCCGCGCTCCAACCTGGATGTACGGTGTTTCTCCCTGCCCCTGCCCTCTCCCCTCGCGGGGAAGGGGGGCTTGCAGCATGCTCAATTCAATTTAGTCGCGACCTGCTCTAGCGGCGTCGCCGCGCCGGCGCCGTCGGGGCGGGCGCACTGAACACCACGGCAGCGTCATTAAACGGCCTGCGGTAACGCGCCAAACGCTCAAAGCTGATCGTGCGATAGCCCATCACAGGCTCGACCACCACGGCGCGGTCGCGGTCATAGCCCACCAGCAGCACGTAATGGTTGACCAGCGACAGATTGGTGAGTTCGGACACGCGCCCAACCCGCTCAACCGCGAAATCGGTCACGCGGCCGACGATCGGCTGATCCGCGCCAGGCAAGCTGCGATCCTGCACATAGATCGCGGGCACCCGCACTGGCAGCAGCACCGGGCGCCCATTCTCCAACTCCCGAATGAGGTCAGGCAGATTGAGCCGCACCGAGGAAGCGACGAGTCCATTCTGGCTCGCCAGCGCGGTGATCTCCACCATGGAATAGCCGGTCTCGACATTCGCCGGCGGCGAGGCGCTGAAGATGGCTTCGCCCGTGATGGTGCCGGCGCCGCGCCAGTAATTCACAACGCTGGCAAGCGCGTGTGCGCCACACGAAGCGCCAGAGCTCTGGCGGTCATGCACAACAGTAAGCACCAGCGCGCCGTCTGCCGCGATCGGCGCCTCGAATGGCTCAAAGCTGTTATTGGCGCTGCGCGCGGCGAACGCGGCCACGTCCGAGGTCGGGGCGGTCGCGCACGCGCTGACGCACAGCGCCAACAACAATGTTTTTCCAATAGCGCTTGGCTGCATCAATCCGACGCGAGGACGATAGCGGCGACGACAACCACCCCGCCGATGATCCACCAGGTCCGGTTCGAGATGCCGCCCGTATATTGCGCGGCTTCTTCCGCGGGCAGCACCCGCACTTCATAGCCTTGGGCCTGGAGGGCGCCGACTTGGCGGGCGTCCTCAGCGCTTAGGCCGTAGGAGCGTAGGTCCTCGGCGCTGAACGCGCGCGGCTCGGCGGTGCGGAACTGGGTGGCTTGCTGCTGGGCAAAAGCCGCTGGCGCCGAGACTGAACCGAGCGCGAGCGCCAAGGCTATGGCGAGACGAAATTTCATGATGGTTCCCCTTCTTCAGCGCCAAGCCCAGCCAATTCCTGGCAGCGCTTGCACGCACCGCCTGGGACTGCGCCCGAGCGCACGACACACAGCCGCCCCAACCCGAAGCAAGGCTAGTCCCCCGCGCACACGCCAGCAAGGGCGCGCGCCTAACTTCCCTGTCACTTCGCGGACGCGGCTTCGCGCTTGCGAGAAGGCGCAGCGGAAACGCAACCGGCGTGGGTGATCTCCAGATAGAATTTCTGCATGTCCCAGGCCCCGGTCGGACAGCGTTCGGCGCAGAGCCCACAATGCAGGCAGACGTCCTCGTCCTTGGCCATGATGCGCCCGGTCTTGAGGCCATCTGCGACGTAGAGATCCTGGGTGAGATTTTTCGCTGGCGCGCTGAGCCGCTCGCGCAACACCGTCTCTTCGCCATTCTCGGTGAAGGTGATGCAATCCATCGGGCAGATATCGACGCAGGCGTCGCACTCGATGCAGAGATCGGCGGCGAACACGGTCTGCACGTCGCAATTGAGGCAGCGCTGCGCCTCCTTGAAGCCGAGCAGCGGATCGAAGCCCTTCTCGACCTCGATCTTGACATTGCGCAGCGCCACTTCGGGCTCGACCAGCGGCACTTTGAAGCGCAGGTCGAGCGAGACGTCGTTGTCGTAGCTCCATTCGTGGATGCCCATCTTGGTGGACATCATCGACACGCCGGGCGGCGGGCGATCGGCGCGCACGTCCTTGCCGCTCACGAACAGATCGATCGACACCGCCGCATCGTGGCCGTGCGCCACCGCCCAGATGATGTTCTTCGGCCCGAACGCGGCGTCGCCGCCGAAGAACACGTTCGCGATCGAGGATTGCATGGTCACGGCGTCGACGACCGGCATGTCCCATTTGTCGAAGTCCATGCCGATATCGCGTTCGATCCAGGGGAACGAATTCTCCTGGCCCACCGCCATCAGCACGTCGTCGCATTCGTGGTGCACGTCCGCGCCGCCGCTGGGGACGAGCTTCTTCTTGCCGCCCTCCTCCACCCAATGCATCTTGGTGAACGTCACTCCGGTGAGTTTGCCGTTTTTGTGGGTGAATTCCTTCGGCGACAGGAAATTGAGGATCGGGATGCCCTCGTGCATCGCATCCTCTTTTTCCCAAGGGCTCGCCTTCATCTCCTCGAAGCCGGAGCGGACGATGACTTTCACGTCCTCTCCGCCCAAGCGGCGCGAGGTGCGGCAGCAATCCATGGCGGTGTTGCCCCCGCCCAGCACGATCACGCGCTTGCCGATCTTGTCGACGTGTTCGAACGAGACACTGGACAACCAATCGATGCCGATATGGATATTGGCGGCGGCTTCCTTCTGGCCTGGCAAATTGAGATCGCGTCCGCGCGGCGCGCCGGTGCCGACGAACACCGCGTCCCATTTCTGCGCCAACAGCGCTTTCAGGCTTTCCACGCGCTCGCCAAAATGCGTGACCGGCTCGTAGCGGAGAATGTAATTCACTTCCTCGTCGATCACGCTTTCGGGCAGGCGAAAGCGCGGGATCTGGGTGCGGATCATGCCGCCGCCCTTCTGATCGGCGTCGAAAATGTGGACCTCGTAGCCCAGCGGCAGCAGGTCGCGCGCCACCGTCAGCGAAGCCGGGCCCGCGCCGACGCAGGCTACGCGCTTGCCATTCTTTTTCTTCGCCAGCGGCGGCAACAGATGCTCGATCTCGCCCTTGTTGTCGGCCGCCACGCGCTTCAGCCGGCAGATCGCCACCGGCTCCGGCTTGCCCTCCGCGTCCTCCACGCGCGAGCGCCGGCACGCCGGCTCGCACGGACGGTCGCAGGTGCGCCCGAGAATCCCTGGAAACACGTTCGACTTCCAATTGACCATGTAAGCGTCGGCATAATTCTGCGCCGCGATCAGCCGGATATATTCCGGCACCGGCGTGTGCGACGGACACGCCCACTGGCAGTCGACCACCTTGTGGAAATAGTCAGGGTGCGAGATGTCGGTGGGCTTCACGCTGGGCGCTCCGTTGAGGGCGCCAACCTAGCTCGCGTGGGGCGTGAAGCAAGCTGTAGCGGCGCGTTCCCCTCTCCCTTGCGGGGAGGGGCTGGGGGTGAG
>JAKFYF010000205.1 GCA_021731005.1 Hyphomonadaceae bacterium | reverse complement strand
GGTGCTTGGCGCGCGCCGACTATTGTCGGTCGATGATCATCGCCGCCGTGGCGCCGCATCTTGGGTTCGTTGCCAGATGTAACGACGCCATCGGCACGGCGCCCAAGAGCACGTTGTCGCGCCTGAACGGCGCGGCTTAACGATCGGCGCCATGCCGCGATCGCACGTGGGCTGCTGAACGCCAACTCAGAATCCAGCGCTGGTTTGAACCGGTTTCGTTCATCGGCTCGGCGAAGGCCGTTTCCCAGCAGGCGCTCACGGTGGGCGCGGAGCGCGCTCAGCTGAACAGCGCATCGATGGCGGCGTCATTGGCGCCGTTGAACGGATTGAGGACCCGCATGCCTTGCAAGAGGCGCCCATCTTGGAGATCTTCTGTGAGCAAGGCTTTCGCTCCACTGCGCTCGGCTGCTGCGCAGATCACCGCGTCCCACACTTGTAGACCATGCGTGCTGGAAAGGTCTGCCGCCGCCTCGATGACCTCATCGGTGGTCGCGGGGGTCAAGAAAGCCGCGCGATACACTTGGATTTGCTTAATCGCGGCGTCGAAGACGTCAGGCCGACGGCGCTGCACAACGCGCAGGAACTCGCCGAGGCATTGCGCCGGGATGACGCCATCGCGATCGGCGCGCACTATGATGTCTATTGCGCGCTTGCCCTTTTGCGAGCCCGGTTCAAGTTCGGCGTAGAGCAAAATGTTGCTGTCGAGCGCAACGCGCGTCATTGATCGTCGCCGTATTTGTCATCCTCGGTGATTTTACCCAGGCGAAACCCCGTCTCGGCTTTCTCATTGAGGCTTTTCACCAGCGCTTCGTGGGCGGCTTGCCAATCGCGGTCTTGGGTTCGGTCCGCTGATTGGGGTGCGATCTTGGCGACGGGCGCTCCATTCTTGGTGATTACGATGGTCTCACCCTTCTCCGCAGCCGCTATGACCTGAGAAAAGTTCTGATTGGCCTCGCGGACCGACATTTCCCGCATATTGCACCTGTTCTACGTTGCAACATAGCGGTCGGTCCGTGAATTACAAGGGCCTGATGGTCACTGGCCCCGCAGAGCGCGGTCATGTTGACGATCTTAGGGATGTTAGCTAATATGCGGTATGAACGCCAAGACCAAGATCTCCGCGGCTGAATTCCAGAACAATTTCGGCCGCTATGCCGATGCGGCGCGCGCGGGCCCGGTCGTGGTCACACGTTATGGCCGCGACGAATTGGTGGTGCTGTCCGCGGCCGAGTATGAGCGCATGCGCGCCTCGTTCCGTCGGGTTGTCGTTCTGAACCAAGCGACGCCGGACGAGGCTGCCGAACTGCTCGAAGCGCTGGCCAACGCGCCGAAAACGCCTGAGGCGGTCGCGCTCGATCATCTGATGGATGACACCGCGCCGCCGCGCGCGTGATCGGCCAAGCGCATATGATCCCCTCGGCGCCGCAAGCCGGCATGGTCCTGCATTATAGCTTTCTCTGGAAGCATGAGGCCGTGCGCGGCCTTGAGGAAGGCGCCAAGGAAAGACCGGTCGTTGTGCTCGTGCTTCTGGCCGATGGCGAAGAGGCGGTTGTCGCCCCGGTGACAACGCAAAGGCCGGAAGCGGGCGCGCCGGCGGTCGAGCTGCCGGCGCGGGTGCGCGCGCACCTCGGGCTTGATGCGGAAAAGTGCTGGATCAGCTTGGCGACGCTCAACCGGTTTGTCTGGCCGGGGCCGGATTTGCGCGCGGCGCCTGGCCGCAATCCGAGCACGACACTCTATGGCTTCGTGCCGCAGAAGCTGCTGGACGCCGCCAAGGCAATCGCGATGGCGGAGCTTTCTAAAAATATCCCTGGCCTGGTCGTCCGGCGCAGCGACGATTGAAGGAGAGGCGTGAGAACGCGCCTGGTTCCGCATCTGCCGAACGTCTGCTGCACGCCCACGCCGCCTCAATCGGGCGGCGCATAGGCGGCCAGGTCGGCCTCGAAGGCGGCGTTGAGCTTCGCTTGCTCAGCACTGAGCCGCGCCAGAGTTTCCTGCGCCTCAGTACGCTCGTCGTCGGTGAGTGCGCAGTCGCGGATCTCGCGGCGCAGCTCGTCGATTTGATCATGGATCGTAAGCATCGAACTCTCCTCTGTTTTAAGACGAGAGGTCGAGACGGCGGCGAAGCGCTCGGGTCCAGGCTCGCCGAAGGCGACTTTGCTTGGCCTGGAGGCGAGCGCTTCGCCGCCGTAGGCTGGCGGTCTTCGAAGAGGAGAAAACAGAACCACCCTCGACGTCATCGTGCGCGACGTTTGCGATGCGCGGTGAAGAGGACGCGGCGCCCGGCGAACCGGGCGCCGCGCGAGCGATCAGTCGCCATTGGTTTTGCGGTTGCGCGACCAGATCAGAGTGTGCGACTCGCCATCGTCTTCTTCGAACAGGTTGGCGTAGATCGGGGCCATGAAGCTCGGATCGTCGAGCTTGAGCGAGAGATAGTCGCGGCCTTCGCTTGAGCGCTTGGCCCAGGCGGCGCCGATCTCGGCGCGGCCGACGAAGATGCGATGGCTCGGGGCCGTTTCGCTCATGCGTTCGGATTCCGCGACGATGCGGACGTTCTTGGCCTGGACGCCGAGGGTGACGATTTCGCCGACGAGCTCGCTGCCGGATTTCTTGAAGGTGCCGATATTCGCCATGGGAGTTTCTCCTGTCGTGTGGTCGAACGCCGCGCCATCGCGGCCTCGATGGCGACCAAGAGGGCCGAAGGCGCGCGGGCGGCGCACCCCGCAGGGGCCGCAGCGTCAGCGGAGGACGGCGGGGCGGCGATTTTGTTGTGTGCAGCGAGGAATGACGCGCGCCAGCGCGGCAGGGGAAGAAAGTCGCCGCCCCACCGTTGCGCCACGAGCCCGCCGAGGCGAAGCCGTCCTTCGGCCAGAGTCGCCATTGGCAAGAGGCCCGTCATGGCGCGGGGATTGACGTACGATAGGGATATGCTTGGCGGAGACGGATATTTCGGAGACCGGGCGCGACTTGTGGCGACGGAAACAGTTCGGAGCCCGGACAACAATAGCGCTGCGGTTGGTGCGTTCCGGCGCGTGAGCGGCGTGGCGCGGCCGCATTGCATCTTGGTTATAGTGACCGGGGCGGACTTGTCCCCAGGCCGCGCACGATGGTTAAGTTGCGCGAGCGGCATGAGGGGATGGCCATGCAGCAAGTACACGGCAAAGATGGCGCGCTTGGCTGCGCATGTCGGCGATGCGGACGCGACAATGCGCTCTTTCCCGCGCAGGCGCCGGCGCCTGTGATCGGCGCCTTTGCGTTTCGCTGTGCAGCATGCGGCGCCGACAACGCCGCAGAGACGACTAACTTAAGCGCGTGCGAGCGTCTGCGCTGATTGACGCTGCATAACCGGCTGAAGCGTCAGCACCTCGGCAAGCGGCCGCATCGGAGCGGCCCTTCGCCGTTATTGCTGCGCGAGCGTCCTTAAGTTGGATCCGACAGCGGTCGGCGCATTTGGAAACCTAAGCGCGCTTGGCGTCGAAGCGCCAAACTGGAATGCCCATCGCCTTGGCCTTGTCGGCGAGGTTGGCCGATATGCCCGAGCCGGGGAAGGCGATGAGGCCGATCGGCATGGCGGCCAACAGCGCATCGTTGCGCTTGAAGGGCGCGGCCTTGGCGTGACGGGCCCAATTGGGCTTGAACACGATCTGCAC
>JAKFYF010000103.1 GCA_021731005.1 Hyphomonadaceae bacterium | reverse complement strand
CATCTGCCAATCGACCTTGGCCGCGCTCATCTCCGCGACGAAGGCGGCGCGTTGCTCGGCGTTGACGATCGGATCGTCGGCGCCCAGGCACACCAGCACGGCACCCTTAATCGCGGCGGCGTCTTGCGGGCGCGTGGTGTCCAGGCCGGCGTGAAATCCCACCACGCCCGCGAGCGGCGCGCCATCGCGCGCCAATTCCAATGCAGTCGTGCCGCCGAAACAGAAACCGATGGCGCCAAGACGCCCGGCGTCGACATGCGCATGCGCGGTCAAAACCCCAAGCGCTGCTCGTGCGCGACCGCGAAGCTCGGGCAAATTGGACCGCAAAGCGCGTAGCAATTCCTTGCCACGGTCGAGTTCGGGCGGTGGCTGGCCGAAAATGTCCATCGCGAACGCCACGTAGCCTAAGTCGGCCAACATCAGGGCGCGTTCCTTGACATGGTCTGTCAACCCGCCGCCCTCGTGCGCTACGAGAATGCCCGGCGCGGGCGCGCCGGCCGAGCCGTCGGCGAGATAGCCGGTGAAAAATCCGCCGCCAGCCTCGTACGCGACAGGTGTGAGCGTCACCAGCGCCGCCTCCCTTGAACCTTAAGCCCCCTGCGGCGCGGCCGCAGGCTTGTCGCGGACTGTACCAAAACGCCTAAAGAAGCTCCACCACGGCTCTTCCTTCGGACAACTCTCGCTCGATTCGAAACCAATCCCGCTCGAGGCGCACGAACAGCGCCTTGTTGATGGTGTTGCCAATGGCAATCCAGAGGATGAGCGGCGCACCTTCTCGGTCGCACAGACCCAAGAAATCTAGGTCCTTGGTAACGATCACGCTACCGGTCTCCGCCGCACGGCTGAAGATCATGGTGTCGGGCGCGGTTTCCCCCAGCACGCTAGCGACGTGCTCAGCCTCATGCCCCCTTTCATTGAGCCATGCCGCAAGCTTGGGCGGCAATTGCGCATCCACCAAGAAACGCATCACCCAGCCGCGAAAGCGACCTTGTTGTTGGCCGTCTTAGCGGCATAGCTCAGCGCTGCGGAAATATCCTCGTCTTCCAGGTACGGGAAATCCGCCAGGATTTCAGCGCGCGAGGCACCGCCGGCCAGCATGTCGAGCACATCAGTGACGCGAATGCGCATGCCGCGAATGCAAGGTTTGCCAAAGCAAACCTCGGGATCAACGGTAATGCGCGGGAAGATCTCGCTCTTCATCCTCACACCTTAGCACACAGCGGTGCGTTTGGCGACTTGGCTCCCATGGATCGCCGGCGTCCTCGCCGGCACGGCGTTTCAACGAGCGCTGCCGGGCGCAAGTGGGAACCGGGATGCCGGCGAGGACGCCGGCGGCCCATCATAAACTACGCCCCCTGCGGCGCGACCCCGCCCCAGGGATTTGGCCGCACCACCGCGGGCTCGTCTTCCTCGTCGGTCACGGGCAGAGCCGGGGTCGGTGCTGACGGCGTTTGCGGGCTGTCGTCGGGGCGGTCGAGTTTTTCGCCGCGCAGGACCGCGGCGATTTCCTCGCCGTTGAGCGACTCGTACTCAAGCAGCGCCTCGGCCAGCCGCTTGTGCGCCTCGGCCTTTTCAATGAGTAGCGATTTGGCTCGGGCATAGCCTTCGTCGACCAGGCGTTTGACTTCCGAGTCGATCTTCTGCGCGGTGGCCTCGGCGACGTTCTGCGTGCGGTTGACCTGCATGCCGAGGAACACTTCGTCGTTATTGTCGCCGTAAGCCACGAGCCCGAGCTCATCGGAATAGCCCCAGCGCGTCACCATCATGCGCGCCAGCCGCGTAGCCGAGGCGATGTCGGAAGCCGCCCCGGAGGTCACCTTGTCCTTGCCGAAGATGAGCTCCTCGGCGACGCGACCGCCCATCATCACCGCCAGGCGCGAGGTCATCTGGGTGAAGTTCATCGAGTATTTGTCGCCCTCGGGCAATTGCATCACCATGCCGAGCGCGCGCCCGCGCGGGATGATGGTGGCTTTGTGCACGGGGTCGCTCTCGGGCACGTTGAGCGCGACAATGGCGTGGCCGGCCTCATGCCAGGCGGTGAGCTTCTTTTCGTCCTCGCTCATCACCAGCGAGCGCCGCTCGGCGCCCATCATCACTTTGTCCTTGGCGTCTTCGAATTCCTGGTTGGTCACCACCCGCTTGCCGCGCCGCGCCGCCAGCAGTGCTGCTTCGTTGACGAGGTTTGCGAGATCGGCGCCGGAGAAGCCCGGCGTGCCGCGGGCGATGGTCTTCAAATCCACACCCTGCGCCACCGGAACGTTGCGGGTGTGCACGCGGAGAATTTTTTCGCGCCCGCCAATATCGGGATTAGCGACGACGATCTGGCGGTCGAAGCGGCCGGGGCGCAGCAGCGCCGGATCGAGCACATCGGGGCGGTTGGTGGCGGCGATCAGGATGATGCCTTCGTTGGCTTCAAAGCCGTCCATCTCGACCAGCAACTGATTGAGCGTCTGCTCGCGCTCGTCATTGCCGCCGCCGAGGCCGGCGCCGCGATGACGCCCGACCGCGTCGATTTCATCGATGAAGATGATGCACGGCGCGTTCTTCTTGGCCTGTTCGAACATGTCGCGCACGCGCGAAGCGCCGACGCCGACGAACATTTCCACGAAGTCCGAGCCGGAGATCGAGAAGAATGGCACATTGGCTTCCCCGGCGATGGCGCGCGCAAGGAGCGTCTTGCCGGTGCCGGGCGGGCCGACAAGCAGCGCGCCTTTTGGAATTTTTCCGCCCAGGCGCTGGAACTTGCCGGGATCCTTCAGGAACTCGACGATCTCACCCAATTCTTCTTTCGCCTCATCGATGCCGGCGACATCCTCGAACGTGATGCGGCCCTTGGCTTCTGTGAGCAGCTTGGCCTTCGAGCGGCCAAAGCCCATGGCGCCGCGCCCTCCGCCCTGCATCTGGCGCATGAAAAAGAACCACGCCCCGATCAAGAGCAGCATCGGCAGAATGCCGAGCAGAATGTCGCTCAGGCTGGGCCCATTGCGCGGCCGCGGCGTCTCGACCACCACGCCCTTCTCGTCGAGCCAGGAAAGCGATTCCGGCGCCACGCCAAAGGGAATGTAAACAGTGTGCTTCTGCTCGCCGCCTCGGGTCGTCGCCTCGATCGAATTGTCGCGTACTTCCGCCCTGGACACGTTGCCGGCGTTTACCTCGTCAACGAACTCGCTGTAGGACCAAGTGCTCGCGGTGCGGCGACCGTCGCCCTGAAACATCGTAAATCCAACGACCAGAACAAGCGCGATGACGCCCCAGACCAGCAGCGAGCGGATTGGCATGAAAAACCTTCCTGCGCCCCCCAAAATCCTGGAGGGAGAGTTCGTCCCAGCAAGATAGGGACCAGCCCCGATCCTGAACACCCCCTGACGCAAGCCAGGCAGGCAAGGGAACGCACAGAACTCTAACCCAGCCTCGGTCAAGACGGCGTGAACTCAATACCGCCTTACCGCAAAGTTAGGACGCCTAATCCAGCAATTGGCGCACGCGCTCGGCAAGCAGCCACCGCATCTGCACATGCCCACGGGCCTGCGCGAGGGACAGGCAACGCCCGGCGGGCGTGGTTAGGGCGGGTGCGGCCGAAGAGGCAGCGCTGATTGACCAGCCGGGCGCCAGTGCGGTTAGACTCAAGCGGCCGTCCCACACCAGCTCCCGCCCGCGTGCTAGAGCCT
>JAKFYF010000153.1 GCA_021731005.1 Hyphomonadaceae bacterium | reverse complement strand
GGGGGTGAGGGGCGCGCAGAAGGAACCGCGACGGCGCCGCCAGCTGTGCCTTCTGCCTGCCCCCCCTCCGGCCGCTTTGCGGCCACCTCCCCCGCTTGGGGGGAGGTTTCGCCAATCACCACGGGCTTACTCACGCTCAGCTCGCACCTTTGCCCAATGCTCCAGCCGCTCCTTGATCGCTCCTTCGCGGCCCCTGCCTTCCGGCGCGTAGAATTGGCGGCGCTCCATCTCGTCGGGAAAATAGTTCTGACCGGAGAAGCAGCCTTCAGCATCGTGGTCGTATTCGTATCCCTTGCCGTACCCCAGTTCCTTCATGAGCTTGGTCGGCGCGTTCCTGATGTGCATCGGCGGTCCAAGCGTTCCGGTCTCCCCCGCGGCCGCTTTCGCCTGCTTCCACGCTACATAGGCCGCATTGGATTTCGGCGCCGTCGCGAGGTGCAGCACCGCTTGCGCCAGGTGCAGTTCCGCTTCCGGCGGGCCGATGAAATGCACCGCGTCCTTGGCCGCGTTGGCGATCAACAGCGCGGTGGGATCGGCCAGGCCCACATCTTCCGCCGCCGCGCGCACGATTCGCCGCGCGATGAACAGCAGATCCTCCCCGCCAACGACCATGCGCGCCAGCCAATAGAGCGCCGCGTCCGGATCGGAGCCGCGAATGCTCTTGTGCAGCGCCGAGACGAGATTGTAGTGCTCTTCTCGGTCTTTATCGTAGGCGGGCGCGCGTTTCTGCAGGAGTTCGCCCAGCGCCTTCGGGCCCAATTGGGTTTTTGGCGCGAGAGCGAACAATTCCTCCGCCAGCGTCAGCAGATAGCGGCCATCGCCATCGGCGAGATTGCACAGAGCGATGCGCGCGTCATCGTTGAGCGGCAAATCGCGTTGCAAGAGCGCCTCAGCGCGCTGCAACAGCAATTCCAGCGCCGCGTCGTCGAGCCGCTTCAGCACAAACACCTGCGCGCGTGAAAGCAGCGCCGCGTTGATCTCAAAGCTCGGGTTCTCGGTGGTGGCGCCGACGAGCGTCACCACCCCCTGCTCGACGTAAGGCAGAAACCCATCCTGCTGGGCGCGGTTGAAGCGGTGGATTTCGTCCACGAACAGCAATGTGCCCTTGCCGCTCGCACGCCTGCCCTTGGCGGTCTCGAACGCTTTCTTCAAGTCGGCGACGCCAGAGAACACCGCGCTGATCTGCTGAAACTCGAGCCCAGTCTCCTCGGCCAGCAAACGCGCGATGGTGGTCTTTCCCACCCCCGGCGGCCCCCAGAGCACCATGGACCCGAGCCGCCTCTGAGCGACCATGCGCCCGATGGGGCCGTCTGGTTTCAGCAGGTGCTCTTGGCCGACGACCTCGCTCAGCTTTCTGGGGCGCAGCCGCTCCGCCAGCGGCGCGGGCGCGCCCTGGTCGAGGCCGGCGGCGGAGAAGAGATCGGACATGGTGTCGGCAATTACTCCACTTGCGGATACTCCACTTGGGGACCGTGTTTCCCGCCGGCCATGGACATTGCATTCCGCGCCCACTCCAGGATTGGCATTGTGGGACGCTGGTGGTATGCAAGCCTTAAGGGATCGATTAGGCGCCGCGCAACCAGCAGGAGTTCCAATGCTAGAATTGGTTGTTGTATCGTTGTTACAGGCAGCCGCGGGAAATCCTCCCGCCCAAACCGCGTCTCCCCCACAGGCGACAGAGGCCGCACCGAGTGCGGCGGCGGCGGAGCAAGCGCCCCAGCGGAGGAGTGAACGCCGTCGCGCCCGGTGCCGGGTCGAGGTCGTAACGGGTTCTCGGCTGGGTTCGCGTGTGTGCAACTCCGACGCTGACATGGAGATGCTTGAACGCGAGACGCGTGATTTCCTTCATGACGTGCAGGTGCCCGGCGGCACCTCGGGGGGATAGGGTCCAAGGCAAAGGCTCGCGGCTAGGCGCGGGCGATTTGGGAATGTCCAACATGATCGAGATCATTTTTGTCTCCCTATTCCAAGTTGCCGCGGGCGAACCGGCGGATCCTGCGACCAATGCCGAAGCAACGCCCGCGCAGGGTGAAGTCTCCGCGGAGGAAGCACACCGCCGTGAGCGCCGCATGCGACGCTGCCGACGAGAGACTGTTGTCGGGTCACGCCTGCCCGCGCGGGTCTGCAACTCGGATGCGGACATGGAGATGCTGGAGCGAGAGGCGCGCGATTTCTTTCATGACATACAGCAAGGCGGGCTTGAGGAAAGTGACTTGGGGCCATGATTCCCAGACCGCCAGTCGCCGCTGAAAAACGGCAAGGCGGTCAAAGAAAAACCGGAGGCGCGGATTGGGCGACCTCGGTCCGCCGGGCTGGGGATGTCCCGCTGGCACAAACGAGGGCGGCTAACCCTACATCCCGAACCGCACTTCCCCGCGCTGGCCGCCGCGTTCTAGGCCGATGACCCACGCGCGCGCTTGCGCCATCGCCCGGTCGAGTTGGGCGGCGTCGCGCACCGGCTGGCCGTTGATCGCGTCGATAATGTCACCGGGGCGGAAGCCGATGCGCGCCGCCACGCCGCCACGGTCGAGCGCCTGGATGAACACGCCTGTGGCGAACGGGTCTAGTCCCGCGGCCTCCGCGGTGGCGGGCGTCAGCGTCACCACGCGCGCGCCTGAGAGCGGGTGGCGGCCCTCCAACTCGCGCGCTTCAGGCGCACCTCCGGGTGGGGCTTCCGCTGTTGCGGTCAGCGTCATGCGCCTGCCGCCGCGCAGCACCACGAGCGGCACGCGCGAGCCTGGTCGCTGCGTCGCAAACTGGTAGCGCACGCCGCCTTCGTCGCGCACCTCGGTGCCGCCGACGGAGAGAATGATATCGCCATCGCGCAAACCCGCGCGCTCACCGGCCGAGCGCGGATAAAGATCACGCACCAGCACGCCCTCGGGGCGCGGCAGGCCGAGTGAATTGGCCAGTTCTTGTGTCACCGTCTGCACGCGCGCGCCCAGCCATGGCCGCACCACGGTGCGCCCACCGGATAGCGCGCTCTCCACCACGCGACGCACCATCTCGGACGGAATGGCAAAACCAATGCCATTGGAGCCGCCATTGCTCTCTGAGAAAATCGCGCTGTTGATGCCGACCAACGCGCCGGACATGTCCACCAGCGCACCGCCCGAATTGCCGCGATTGATGGCGGCGTCGGTCTGGATGAAGAACGCATAATCGGAGACACCCACTTCCGTGCGCGCCAGCGCCGAAACGATCCCGCTGGTCACGGTCTGTTGCAATCCGAACGGATTGCCGATGGCGAGCACAAGATCGCCGACCTGGGTGTTGTGATTGTCGGCGAACGGGAGCGTCGGAAAGCCGCTGCCGCGGATGCGCAGCACCGCCAGATCGACGCGCGGATCGGCGAGCACCATTTCGGCGTCGAACTCGCGCCGGTCGGCGAGCACCACTTTCAGCGATTGGGCGCCTTCGATGACGTGATTGTTGGTCACGATGACGCCATCGGCGCGCACGATCACGCCGGAGCCTAGCGATTGCTCGACCCGCGGCGCCGAGAAGCGCCCGAAGAATGGATCGCGCGCCATGCCGCGGACCACGCGCTGGGCGTAGACATTGACCACCGCCGGCCCCGCTTGTGCGGCCACCGGCGCGAACGAGAGCTGGGTCTCGCCGCGGCTTGAGGGCGCCGCTCGCACCAGTGGGCCGGCCTGTACCAACTGCAGGT
>JAKFYF010000063.1 GCA_021731005.1 Hyphomonadaceae bacterium | reverse complement strand
GTCTTATCGGGTGTTCATTTAATCGCTACGACAGAGCCGTTGATGCATCGCGGCGATCGCCGCGCGCTGCTCGATGTCGTCACCTGCATTCGCGAGAGGAAGAAGCTCGATGAAGCCAGCGCTCTGCTGGCGAAGAATGCCGAACGCTACATTAAGCCAGAACAGGAAATGCGCCGGCTCTATCGTGCTGCACCGGATGCAGTTGATGAAACGCTGCGCTTCTTCGAAGGCATATGCTTTTCGATGGAGCATTTGCGCTACGAGTATCCGGACGAAGTTTCGGAAGGTTATTCCGATCCACAGGAGGCGCTCGCCGATATGGCGTGGAAGGGCGCGCACGAGCGCTATCCAGACGACATCCCGGAGAAAGTGCGCGCGTCCCTTGAGCGCGAACTCGATATCGTGGGCCGCATCAAATACGCGCCGTACTTCCTGACAGTCGCGGATATCGTCAAGTTCGCGCGATCGGACTTCGATAAGGACGGCAATCCGAAGCAGCCGATCCTTTGCCAAGGCCGCGGCTCCGCGGCAAACTCCACAATCTGCTATTGCCTGGGCATCACTTCAGTCGATCCGGCAAAGAACATGTTGCTGTTCGACCGCTTCGTCTCCGAAGAGCGCAACGAGCCGCCTGATATCGACGTCGATTTCGAACACGAGCGGCGCGAAGAGGTCATTCAGTACATTTACAAAAAGTATGGGCGCGATCGCGCCGCGTTGGCGGCGACGCTGATCTGTTACCGGGGCAGAAGCGCAATTCGCGAAACGGCAAAAGCGTTCGGCTATTCTGAAGACCGCATTGCAAGCTTGTCAAAGACGCTACACTGGTGGTCGCGAGGCGTCGAAGAGAAGGATCTTAAGGAGTTGGGGCTCGACGTTGCCGATGCGAAGCTGATGCAATGCGTTGAGTTGGCCAATCAGCTGCAAGGTTTTCCGCGCCATCTTTCACAGCACGTCGGCGGCTTCGTCATCACACGCGAAAAAGTGCATGACGTGGTGCCTGTTCAAAATGCCGCGATGGAGGATCGCACTGTCGTCGAGTGGAACAAGGATGACCTGGAGGATTTAGGCATCCTGAAGGTCGACGTGCTGGGGTTGGGGATGCTGACGTGCCTTCAGAAGGCTTTTGATCTGCACGCGAAGCACTATCCCGGTGAGTTTTGCGCCGGGCTCATCACACCGCCGAACGATAGTCGTGTCTATGCGATGCTCCACCGCGCGGATTCCATCGGCGTGTTTCAAGTGGAGAGCCGTGCGCAGATGTCGATGCTGCCGCGGCTGAAGCCGAAGGATTTCTACGATCTGGTGATTGAAGTCGCTATCGTTCGACCCGGGCCGATCCAGGGCGGGATGGTGCATCCGTATCTGAAACGGCGCCAAGGCTTAGAGGAAGCGAAAGCGCCGAAACCGGAACTCTGGGAGGTGCTGAAGCGCACGCTCGGCGTGCCCTTGTTTCAAGAACAAGCAATGCAGATCGCCATCGTTGCAGCTGGCTTCACGCCGCCGGAAGCCGACAAGCTGCGGCGGGCGATGGCCACCTTCAAGCGTGTTGGCACGATTGGGACGCTGAAAGAGAAATTCATCAAGGGGATGACTTCAAACGGTTATGACAAAGGGTTCGCGGAAGCGTCGTTCGCGCAGATCGAAGGCTTTGGCGAATACGGCTTTCCGGAGAGCCACGCCGCAAGCTTTGCGATCCTCGTCTACGTTTCGTCTTGGTTGAAGTGCTACTACCCTGATGTCTTTGCAGCGGCGTTACTCAACGCGCAACCTATGGGTTTCTACGCTCCCGCCCAAATCGTGCGCGACGCGGAAGAGCACGGCGTTGAGGTCCGCACCATCGATGTGAACACGTCAGATTGGGATAATACGCTTGAGCGTGGCCCAACGGCTTCCGAGCGCACCCACAGTCGTCATCAAGAAATGCGAGGCGATATTCGCTCGACTCACGCGATGCGGCTGGGTTTTCGTCAAGCTCAGGGTTTAAAGGAAGAAGAGATGCGGCAGCTCGCGGAGCACCGCGGCCGCGGCTACGATTCCGTTCGCGACGTATGGCTTCGTAGCGGCCTGCCTGCTTCGACCATCGTGCGTCTGGCTGAGATCGATGCATTCCGTTCGCTGGGGCTAGATCGGCGCGATGCGTTGTGGGCGGCGCGAGGGTTGAACAGGGTTGGGGGCCAAGAGGATTTGCCGCTGTTTGGGAGAGGGGAGGATCGCACCAAAGAGCCTGACTATGACTTGCCGCCAATGCTCCTCGGCGAGCATATCGTGGAGGATTATCGAACAATCGGGTTGTCGCTAAAGACGCACCCGGCGGCTTTGTTGCGTGACGAACTCAGTGCGCGTGGCGCGATTCGCGCGGAGCAACTCAAGGATATTCCCAACGGCACGCGGGTTCGCGTGACGGGGCTGGTGCTGGTGCGGCAACGCCCGGGCACGGCGTCGGGGGTTATCTTTGCGACGTTGGAGGATGAGACTTGGATTTCCAACATCGTGGTGTGGCCGAAAGTATTTGAACAATTCCGGCCAGAAATTCTCGGTGGACGGCTCATTGCGGTGGATGGGCCGGTGCAGAGCGAAAGCGGTGTGATCCACGTCGTCGCCGAGCGCGTGCATGATTGGACGCCCTTGCTGGCGCAGCTTTCAACGCATGGCGAAGAGATCGATCCGACGGGGCCGACAGATGAGCCGAAGCGCGGCGGCGAGGGCGATGCGCGGCAGCGTCATCCGCGCAATGTGCGGATCAATCTCGATGTGAAGAAGGCCGCTGAAGTGATGCCAAAGGGTCGCAACTTCCACTAATCGAATTCGCCGTGGCGGCCTTTGCCGCTTGCGAAACGCTGCGCGCCGGAGAGTGTTTCGCCGGAGCGCAGCGTCTCCAGTCCGCGGCGTGTTTCGTTGGCGATGGCGGCGTCCTCGTTCAAATCCCATTGCTCGATCGCCGAGAGCCGGTCGTTACGCATGCAAGCTTGCGGGAACGCCGCGATTTCCGTTGCCAGCGCCACGGCGACGGCGCGTGCTGCGCCGCTCGGCGCGATGCGGTTGGCGAGGCCGATGGCGAGTGCTTCCGTAGAAGCCACGGCTCGGCCCGTAAGCATCAGGTCCATCGCGCGCGAATGACCGATGAGGCGCGGCAACCGTATCGTGCCGCCGTCGATCAACGGTACGCCAAAACGCCGGCAATAGATCCCGAACGTTGCGTCGTCCGCCATCACGCGCAGATCGCACCAGAGCGCGAGCTCCATCCCGCCCGCGACTGCATGACCTTCGATCGCGGCGATCACCGGCTTGGAGAGCCGCAACCGTGTCGGCCCCATGGGACCGGGTGTGTCGAGGCCGCCTTCAACGACGCGCTTGCCGCTTTCTCCCTCCGCGAGCGCTTTCAAATCTGCTCCCGCGCAGAACGCGCCGCCAGCGCCTGTGAGCACGGCGACAGCGGAACTCTCATCTGCATCGAAAGCACGGAACGCGGCTTCGAGCGCGGCCGCTGTCGCTTTGTCGACCGCGTTGCGCCGTTCTGGCCGATTGATCGTAACGATGAAGACCGGGCCGTCGCGTTCGATGATGAGCGTGTCGGCCATGTCGGTCCCCTAGAGATTGCGCCAACGTGCGAAGATCGCGGTGGGTAGAACAAGATCGCGCCCCGCGTGCGGTAGCGCCATTTCGCCCGTTTGCCACTCACCGCCCTCAAACATCTGCTGCGCGGTTT
>JAKFYF010000278.1 GCA_021731005.1 Hyphomonadaceae bacterium | reverse complement strand
AGGCCAAATACATCAACTCGCCCGAAACCGCGCTCTATTCCAAGAGCCGCGTGCTTTACCGCCTCAAACAAGCGCGCGAATTGCTGGCGAAAACCAAAGCGCCGGGGCTGGTTGTCGGCGAGGGATATCTCGACGTCATCGCTTTCGAGCGCGCGGGCATCGCCGCGGTCGCGCCGTGCGGCACGGCGTTGACGGAAGATCAGTTGCAATTGCTGTGGCGATCGGGGGGCGAACCGGTGTTCTGCTTCGACGGCGATAGCGCCGGTCAGCGCGCCGCCGACCGCGCGCTAGATCTCGCGCTGCCCCACCTCGGACCCAACCGCACCCTGCGCATCGCCCGCGCGCCACAAGGCGAAGACCCCGACGATACCTTCCGCCGCGGCGGTCCAGAGGCGCTGAGCGCGCTTATCGCGGCCGCGGCGAGCGCTTCCGATGCGCTGTTCGAGCGCGAGAAGGCCCGCCACGGGCTCGCTACGCCGGAAACGCGCGCCGCATTCCAAGCCGCGCTTCGCAACGCCGCCAATGCCATCGCCGATCCAGACACCAGGCGCGCTTATTTCACCGAACTCATGACCCGCGCCAGCGCCGCCCTGCGGGCGCAGAAGCCGCCCTGGCGGCCCGGCCCCAGACGCGAGGAACCCCTCGGCGCGACCCCCGAATTGAAGGCGATGGCCGGCGCGCGGGCCGCCCCGGCTGCCGAGCGCTTGCTGGAGGCGGCCATTGACCACCCCGCCGTCATGCAGGTGTTTGGCGACTGGATCGACCGGCTTGATATCTCCGATCCCGACCTTTCGGCGATCCGGGCTGCAATCGTGGCCCTTTCCGAGGCCGGCGAAGACGGCCGCGCCATTGACCGGGAGGCCCTCAGCCTCCATTTGCACCACCTGGGCGAAGAGCGCGCCGCGGCGCGTCTTTCGCGTTGGGCCAAGGCCCGCCATCCCACCAGCCTCGCGGCCGGGGCGGAATGGCTGGCCCAAGTGACGCGCGAAGTGGTGCTGCCGGCCATCAAGGAGGAATTGGGCGAATTGCGGGCGCGGGCCGCCGACGGCGACGACGCCGCGTTCGCCCGCTTCCAGGCCCTGAGCAGAGAAGCGCTGGCGATAGAGACGCGAGCACGGGAAGCAAAGTTAGATCATGGCGAAGAGCAAACCGACACCGCCCGAACCGCAACACACTAGGAAGAACCGAGTGAGCAAGACCGAAGAAACCGTGGCCGAGGAAAAGGACGCCCCTGAGGGTCCGATCCTCGATCTCTCCGACGCCGCCGTGAAGAAGATGATCAAGGCGGCGAAGGCGCGTGGCTTCGTCACTCACGAGGAGCTGAACAAGGTCCTGCCTTCGGAAGAATTCTCCTCCGAGCAGATCGAAGACGTGATGGCCGAACTGAACGGCATGGGCATCAATGTCGTCGACAGCGAAGAAGAAGGCGAAGCCACCGAGGAAGAAGTCAAGGCCGTCGTCGTTCGCGAGGAAAACGCCAAGCCCGTCGTCACCAATACGCGCGAGGACGCCGACCGCACCGACGATCCGGTGCGCATGTATCTGCGCGAGATGGGTAGCGTCGAATTGCTGTCGCGCGAAGGCGAAATCGCCATCGCCAAGCGCATCGAGGCCGGACGCGACGCCATGATCCGCGGTCTGTGCGAAAGCCCGCTCACCTTCGAAGCCATCATGGTGTGGCGCCAGGAATTGCGCGAGCAGAAAATCCTGCTGCGCGACATCATCGATCTTGAAGCCACCTATGGCGCGGAGATGGGCATCGTGCCGCAATCGGCGCCGGGGGTGAACGCCGACGGCCTGGTCGATCCCGAAGCCGCCAAAATCCAGATCGCGGCGGCCGCCGCGGCGGTGGCGGCCAAGGCCGCCGCCCCGCCTCCGTCTCAGCTCAACGCCGACGGCGAGCCGCGCGATCCCGGCGAGATCGCCGCCGAAGCCGACGCCGATTCCGACAGCGAGTTCGACGACGAGGCCGCCATCTCGATGTCGGCGATGGAGGCGGAACTCAAAGAAGGCGTGATGGCGACGCTTGACGCCATCGCCGAAGCCTTCGGCCAATTCCGCAAGCTGCAGGACAAGCGCATCGATCTGCGCCTAAAGGGCAAATCGCTGCCGGCCGCGCAGAAGGAGAGCTATGACGGCGCCGAAAACACCATTATCGAACAGCTGAAAAAGCTGAAACTCAACAACGCCCGCATTGAAAGCCTCGTCGAGCAGCTCTACGCCATCAATCGCAAGCTCATCCAGCTTGAGGGCAAGCTGATGCGGCTCGCCGAATCGAGCGGGGTGCCGCGGCTGCAATTCATCGAGGCCTATCAAGGCAGCGAGCTCGACCCGAAATGGGTGGAAAAAATCGCGGTGAAGTCGAAGGCGTGGGGCAAGTTCGTCGCCTCCGAGGCCGACGACATCGCCGATCTGCGTTCCGAGATCGGCCTGCTGGCGCAAGAGACCGGCGTGCCGATCGACGAATATCGCCGCATCGTCCACGCCGTGCAGAAGGGCGAGCGCGAAGCCCGGCAAGCGAAGAAGGAAATGGTGGAGGCGAATTTGCGCCTCGTCATCTCCATCGCCAAGAAGTACACAAATCGCGGGCTGCAGTTTTTGGATCTTATCCAGGAAGGCAATATCGGCCTGATGAAAGCGGTCGATAAGTTCGAGTATCGCCGCGGCTACAAATTCTCGACTTATGCGACGTGGTGGATTCGCCAGGCGATCACGCGCTCCATCGCCGACCAGGCGCGCACCATCCGCATTCCCGTGCACATGATCGAAACCATCAATAAGCTGGTGCGCACTTCGCGGCAAATGCTGCACGAAATCGGCCGCGAACCAACACCGGAGGAATTGGCCGAAAAGCTCGGGCTTCCTTTGGAGAAGGTCCGCAAGGTGATGAAAATCGCCAAGGAGCCGATCTCGCTGGAAACGCCCATCGGCGACGAAGAAGATTCCCACCTCGGCGATTTCATCGAGGACAAGAGCGCGATCCTGCCAGTCGACGCCGCGATCCAGTCGAACCTGCGCGAAACCACCACGCGGGTGCTGGCGAGCCTCACCCCGCGCGAAGAACGCGTCCTGCGCATGCGCTTCGGCATCGGCATGAACACCGACCACACGCTGGAAGAAGTGGGTCAGCAGTTTAGCGTGACGCGGGAGCGGATCAGGCAGATCGAAGCGAAAGCGCTAAGGAAGCTGAAGCATCCGAGCAGGAGTAGGAAGCTGCGGAGCTTCTTGGATAATTAGAAGGGCGCCACTAGAGGTACCGTTTTGCCGATTCAGGCGTCAAACATTCGGCGAGCGGGATGAGTCCGCATTGTGCAATTCCAATTGGTGCAACGATCCGCTCCTCAAGGAATTGCTCCCAGTTCCCTCTAACCCTGAAGTGTAGTCTGGAGGTCCAATGGAGGCGAACGATCTCTTTGCGGAATCGCTCCTCGAATCTCGCATGCGCCTGCTCGTCGAGAGATTTGTGCCTGATGAAGTCGTAGATTTGATCTACTAGCAGAAGAATTTGTTGCGAAAGAGCGCTCCGTGTTGTCTTTGGCAGCGGCGAGAGCGGTTGGCGGGCGACGGGCGAGCCGCGCGCAATTATTGCCAAGCCGATTGAGGCGCCCCCGGTTTGGTCCCGCACTTGAAAGGAGAGTCCTTGATCGAGGAAAGGCTCTCACATGCGGAAATCCCGTTTCACGGAGGAACAGATCATCGCGGTCCTGGCTGAGCAGGAGCGCGGG
>JAKFYF010000169.1 GCA_021731005.1 Hyphomonadaceae bacterium | reverse complement strand
TGCCGGCGCTGCCGCCTCCGCCCCCGCCACCTCCGCAAGCGGACGCCGCTCCGCCCGCGCAGCCGAGCTGACCTTGCTTCCGCCGCCAAGGCGGGCGACAAAACCTGAACATGACGACAGCCGCCGCCGCCGCTTACGAAGACGCCCACGATGCCTGGGAGCCCAGGCGCGCATTGTCGCTGCGGGCGGCGCGGCAGCGTTCGCGCCTGATTGCCGGGTTGCGGCGGTTTTTCGTTGCCGGCGCTGGCGCTTCGTTTGCGGCGGTTTTCGTCTTCATGGGGCTTTACGCGATCGAGGGCGGGTTTAACGCCGGAATCTACGCCCCCACCGAGCCCCTGCGCATGATCAACCCCCGCTTCATCGGCCGTACCGATAGTGGGGGTCCCTACCAGCTCTCCGCGGAGCTGGCGGAGCGCCCGCCTGGGGAAAACCGGCCCATCGAGCTGGTCTCGCCGGTCTATCGAACCGAGGCCGGAACAATCATGTCCGCCCCTCGCGGGGTCTATGACGAGCAGGCCAAGACGGTGGTTTTCGACGGCGAGGTGCTGTTTGCCGACCGCGCCGGCAACCGCTTCACCACCCCCTACATGGTGGTCGACCTGGCGCAAGGGGCGTTGACCGGGCGCGGCGGGGTGACCGGCGCCGGCCCCCTTGGCGTGGTCCAAGCCGACGCTTATGAATTGAGCGACAGAGACCGCGCCGTGGTCCTGCGGGGGGGTGTCCGCGGCCAGATTCCGGACCGCGGCCAGCAAAGTGGGGAGCCGACGACGCCATGAGAGCCCAGATTATCGCCGCAGGCGTCATATTCGCCGCCCTTGCCGTGGCGTCGCCTGCCCACGCGCAGCTGAGCGAGAGCGGCGGGCCGGTTTCCTATTCGGCTGATAACCTCGAATATGTCGACGCCGAGCGCCAACTGGTCCTGACCGGGGATGTGGATATCGTCCAGAACGATGCCCGGTTGCGGGCGGACCGCATCACGCTTTTCTTTAGCCGTTCCTCGGCTTCGCCGACCGATTCTCAAGGGTTGGGTTCAGGCGACATCCAGCGCATGGTCGCCGAAGGAGAGGTTTATTATGTTCGCCCTGCGCAATCGGCGCGGGGCAATCGGGCGGTTTATGAGGTGGCGCAGGACGCGGTCACCTTCACCGGCAATGTCGTGGTTGCCAGCGACGACAATGTCATTCGCGGCGAAACCCTGGTGCTGCAGATAGGCTCCCGGCGCACCACGATACGGCCCAATACCGGCGAGCGCGTGCGCGGGGTTTTCGTTCCCCGCGGCAACTCGGGCGGGAGCCGGTGAAACCTTCACGAATTCTTAGCCGCGGCGGGTCGATATGAGCGCTAAGGGCGCAGCACGTCGTTCGGCCCGCCTCGAACCCGCTGAAACCGGGCTCGGCGCGGTCGGGATCGGCAAATCCTATCGCGGCCGCCGCGTGGTTAAGGACGTATCCTTGTTCCTTAATCGCGGCGAAGTCGTCGGCCTGCTGGGCCCCAATGGAGCGGGTAAGACCACCTGCTTCTATATGATCACGGGGCTCGTGCGCGTGGACCACGGACAGATCCTTCTCGACGGACAGGACGTGACTACGCTGCCGATGTATCAACGCTCGCGCCTGGGCGTCGGTTATCTGCCGCAAGAGCCATCCATTTTCCGTGGTCTCACCGTCGAACAGAACGTGATGTCTGTCGTCGAACTGAGTGAACGCAATCCCGCCAAACGCCGCGAAACCGTAAACGGTCTGCTCGCGGAATTGCGCGTGGACCATCTGAAGGACGCACCTGCCTCGGCCCTCTCTGGGGGCGAGCGCCGGCGTGTCGAGATTGCGCGCGCGCTGGCGACACGGCCTTCGTTCATGCTGCTTGACGAACCTTTCGCCGGCATCGATCCGCTCGCCATCAACGACATCCGAGAGCTCATCTTGTTCCTCAAGGGACGCGGCCTCGGCATATTGATCACCGACCACAATGTGCGCGAAACGCTGCAGATCGTGGACCGGGCCTCGATCATGTTCGACGGCGAAGTGATGTTCGAAGGCACGCCTGAGGAGGTGCGCGCCTCCCCGGTCGTACGCGAAAGGTATCTCGGCGACACGTTCAGTTAAGCGGGGCCGCCGTGGCGATGATCCCCCGCTTGGAGCTGCGCCAGGGCCAGGCCCTGGTGATGACGCCGCAATTGCAGCAGGCGATCAAGCTGTTGCAACTCTCCAATTTCGAATTGCAGGAATTCGTCGAAGCCGAACTCGAGCGCAATCCGCTGCTGGAGCGGGAAGAGAACCCGATTGATGCGCCGAAGGTCGCCGACAGCGGCGATGCGAAGGCGCTCGATTTCGAGTCCAATGCCGCACCACAAGAACCCGCGCTCGATGTCGAGATCGCCGACATCGCGCCGGACCTGAGCAGCAGCGAACTTGCCGAGGCGGGCGCTGCGCCGCTGCAGGACTGGTCGAAGGTTTCCTCGGGCAAGAATTTCGACGATCTGCCCGGCCTGGAGGAGACGCTCGCCAGCGATATCACGCTGGCCGAGCACCTCGATGCGCAGCTCACCGAAGCGGGCGTGAGCGCCACCGAACGCATGATCGGCGCGGCCCTCATCGATCAGATCGACGATTGGGGCTATATGCGCGGCGACGTGCGCGAGATTGCGCGCCAATTGGGCGCGGAGGAAGCCGACGTCGCGCGCGTGCTCACGCTCATGCAGGGCTTCGAGCCCACTGGCGTGATGGCGCGCGACATTCCCGAATGCCTGACGCTGCAGCTGAAAGAGCGCGGCCGCTTCGATCCGGCGATGGAAGCGCTGATCCAAAATCTCGACCTCTTGGCCAAGAGCCAGATGGAGCGCCTGCAAGTGATCTGCGGCGTCGATCGCGACGATCTGATCGACATGATCGGCGAAGTGCGGGCGCTGACGCCGAAGCCCGGCGCGGGTTTCGGCGCGGGCGTGACGCAAACGGTGGCGCCCGACGTCTATGTGCGCCTGGGGCAAGACGGCGCCTGGCACGTCGAACTCAATGCCGACACCATGCCGCGCGTGCTGATGAATCAGCGTTATTACGCGACGGTGTCGAAAGGCGCGGTGCGCGAGGCCGATAAATTGTTCCTGAGCGAATGCGCGGCTAATGCGTCCTGGCTGGTGAAGAGTTTGGACCAGCGCGCGCGCACGATCCTGAAAGTGGCGCGCGAAATCGTGCGTCAGCAGGACGCGTTCTTCGTGCATGGCGTGTCGCAGCTGCGGCCCTTGAACCTGAAAACCGTGGCCGCCGCGATCGAGATGCACGAGAGCACGGTGAGCCGTGTCACCTCGAACAAGTATCTCTCCTGCGCGCGCGGGCTGTTCGAGCTGAAATATTTCTTCACCGCCTCGATCAACGCCGCCGACGGCGGGGAGGCGCACTCCGCCGAAGCGGTGCGCCACCAGATCAAGGGCTTGATCGAAGCCGAAGCGCCGGAAGATATTCTCAGCGACGACCGCATCGTCGAGATATTGCTGGAGCAAGGCGTCGATATCGCGCGCCGCACGGTGGCGAAATATCGCGAGAGTTTGCGGATACCGAGTTCGGTGGAGCGGAAGCGGAAGCTGGCGAGCGGGATTTAGGAAGCCGAGGCTGTCCGAAATTTCGTGTAAGTAGGTTTCTGTGAGTTTACCTTTTGAAGGAGACTCACATGAAGACGATTGCGAAACCGAAACCGGCGATTTCCGCCGAGCTGCTCGACCAGTTGTTGGCGGG
>JAKFYF010000151.1 GCA_021731005.1 Hyphomonadaceae bacterium | reverse complement strand
CTTTTCGGCGCGGCAGGCGCTGATCTCATCGGCATTGTCTACGCGCCGCTGGTGCTAATGCTGAATCTGATTTGTATTGCCGTGCTTGCACGTTGGGGCCAGGCGCGCGCCGCCAACTGGCGCGCCATGCTCGCACAAATCATCGCCAACCCGTTGATCCTTGCCTGCGCCGCAGCGCTCGCGGTGAAGGCGGCCGGAGTGTCGAACCTGGGGCCAATTGGCCAGTCGCTGGGTCTGCTGGGCCAAGCGGCCATGCCGATGGCGCTGATCACGGTCGGCGCCGGGCTCGACTTTGCGGCGTTGCGCGCGGATTGGACCAAGATCGCCGCCGCCTCGATCCTCAAGCTGCTGGCGGCGCCCCTCGCGATTGGCGTCAGCGCGGCGCTGTTTGGCGTCAGCCCAGCAGCAACAGCGGTCGCTGTCGGCGTCGGCGCAACGCCCACGGCGGCGGCCGGCTATACGCTGGCGCGCGAAATGGGCGGCGACGCCCGGCTGATGGCCGCGATTATCACCGCCACCACGCTTGCCTCTTTCATCACCATGCCGCTCGCCATCGCGCTTGCTTTGCGCTTCGCTTCACCGTGAATTGCCGAGCGGCGTAACCGGTGCGCTGGGGCCTACGACCAGGCCCGGATCTTCTTCGAACCCAGGATGGTTGGTTGGATCGACGGCATAGGTCTTTTGCTGTGCGCTGGGTTCAAGCGGCGCACGCAGGGGCGCCTCGACAGCCTGGGCCTTGCCGGCCCCGAGGCCAGCGACCACCGCCGCCAGGGCCAGACCAACAGGACGCAGCGGCAGCTCATCGCGGTTCTTCATTGCCTTCAACTCCACGCCCACCCTCGCCCGCCCCGTCTTGTCCCAATCGGCCGTTAACCAATTAACCACCCTTGGAACAAAACCAGTACAGCACCGAGTCGGCGGCCACAAGAGGGCGGAAACAATTTTGTTCGCCGCTGTTTCGCCCCGCTTGCGGCAGTTCGGACACAAGGCTTAACAAGCGGACATGGCTCAGCGACCGTCGCCGATGAAGCAGAACGACAGCGGGCCGGTTCGCTTTCGCAGCAAGCACCTGTTGGCGATCGCCGACCTCAACCGCCCAGAGGTCGACGCGCTGCTCACCCGCGCCGAGGCGTTTGAGCCGCTCTTGGAAAAGAAGATCAAGAAACTCGACGCGCTGCGCGGGCGCACCTTGATCAATCTGTTCTTCGAAAGCTCCACGCGCACGCAATCCTCCTTCGAACTCGCCGGCAAGCGCATGGGCGCTGACGTGGTCAACATGTCGGTGCGCTCCTCAAGCGTCGCTAAAGGCGAGACGCTGATCGATACGGCGGCCACTCTGAACGCCATGCGCCCCGACCTGCTTGTTGTACGTCATGGCGCATCGGGGGCCGCCGCGCTGCTGGCGCGCAAGGTCGACTGCGCGGTGATCAATGCCGGCGACGGCCAACACGAACACCCGACCCAGGCTCTGCTCGACGCCTTCACCATCCGCCGCCGCCTCGGAGACATCGAAGGCCTTATTGTGGCTATATGCGGCGACGTTCTGCATTCGCGCGTCGCGCGCTCGAACGTGGCGCTACTGAACCTGCTCGGCGCCAATGTGCGGCTGATCGGCCCGCCGACGCTCATGCCCACCGGCGCCGAGCGCTGGGGCGCGCGCGTGTTCCATGACATGCGCGAAGGCATCAAAGACGCAGACGTGGTGATGATGCTGCGGGTGCAGCGCGAGCGCATGGCCGGAGGCTATTTCCCCTCCGCGCGTGAATATTTCTGGTTCTATGGTCTCGACGAGGACAAGCTCAAATGCGCCAAAGCCGGCGCGCTGGTGATGCATCCGGGCCCGATGAACAGGGGCGTGGAAATCGATTCCAGCGTCGCCGACAATCCAAGCGTCTCACTGATCGAGACCCAGGTGCGCATGGGCGTGGCCGTGCGCATGGCGGTGCTAGAGGCGCTCGCCGAGACAGGCGCCGATGAAGGGGCCAACCCATGAGGAGGCGAGAGCATGTGGATGTTTCTGCTCTGGTGGGCGGTCGACGACCACCTTGCGCAGGCGCTCAACGCGCCAGGCTTGGGGCATCTGCCGATCTGGGTGCCGTTCATCATCGCCATCGCGTTTTCAACCACGCTGAGCGTTGCGATGAAGCGGCCGTGAGAAGTATCCCCTCCCCCGGAGCGCGTGCCTGCGCGTACCAGGTGAGCGTCCCTTCTCCCCTCGAGGGGAGAAGGTGGCCCGAAGGGCCGGATGAGGGGTCGCGCGGTCTCTCAAGACGAGGCACAGCGTTCTTGCTTGATGGTTCAGCGTTCCCCTCATCCGTCGGCTTCGCCGCCACCTTCTCCCCTCAAGGGGAGAAGGGAAAAGGTCACGCATGACCCGCGTCACTCTCATCCACAACGCGCGCCTGATCGATCCAGCGTCCGACAAAGTCGCCGACGGCGCGATTTTGTTCGCGGAAAAAATTCTCGACATCGGCGCGGTGACGAGCGCGCCCGACGGCGCTGAGATCGTCGACGCGCACGGCGCGCACATCATGCCTGGCCTCATCGACATGCGCGTCGTCATCGGTGAACCGGGCGCCGAACATAAGGAGACCTTCAAGTCCGCTGGACGCGCGGCGGCGGCAGGCGGTGTTACCACGCTCGTCATGATGCCCAACACCACGCCGGTGATCGACGATCAGAGCCTCGTGGATTTTGTGTTGCGCCGCGGCAGCGACCGCGCGGGCGGGGTGCACATTCTTCCCGCCGCCGCCCTCACCAAGGGGCTCGACGGCGCGTTGATGACGGAAGTCGGCTTGCTCGCGGAAGCTGGCGCGGTGATGTTCTGTAACGGCGACAGACCCATCGCCGACACCCGCGTACTGCTGCGCGCACTGAAGTACGCCACCGCCTTCGGGGCGCTGATCGCGCATCGCCCCGAAGATCCTTGCCTGGCCGAGGGCGGGGTCATGCATCAAGGCGAACTCGCGGCGCGGCTGGGGCTTTCCGGTATTCCGGCCGTCGCTGAAGCCATCTTCGCGCGCCGCGATCTTGCGCTCGCCGAACTCACTGGCGGGCGGCTCATGCTCGACATGCTTTCCACCGTGCAGGCGCTGGCGCCGCTGCAGCGCGCGAAAGCGCGCGGGGTGAATGCGGTGGCGAGCGTCAACGTGCATCACCTGGTGCTCAACGAAAACGATGTCGACGGCTACCGCACCTTCGCCAAACTCTCCCCGCCGCTGCGTTCCGAGGATGATCGCCGCGCGCTGGTGGAAGCGGTGCGCGACGAAGTGATCGACGTCATCGTCTCCGGCCACGATCCCAGGCCCGCGGAAGACAAGCGCCTGCCGTTCGCCGAGGCCGCGTTCGGCGCGGTAGGCCTGGAGACATTGCTGGCCGGCGCGCTGACTTTGCACCACAATGGCGATGTCCCGCTCACGACATTGATCCGCGCAATGACGCTGAAACCGGCGGAAATCCTCAAGCTGCCGCAAGGCCGGCTCGAAAAGGGCGCTCCGGCGGATCTGATCCTGGTTGATCTCGGCGCGCCGTTCAAGCTCGATTCCGACGCGCTGAAATCCAAGTCCAATAATTCCCCGTTCGACGAGAAGACGCTGCAAGGCATAGTGAAACGCACGTTTGTCGGCGGACGCACAGTGTTTCCGGTTTGAGGGAGACTGAGATGAGCCAGCACATAGCGCTGAACACGCGGGGCGCGCGCCCTCCCCCCTTGCGGGGGAGGGGTAGGGG
>JAKFYF010000328.1 GCA_021731005.1 Hyphomonadaceae bacterium | reverse complement strand
ATCGGCGATCCAAGAGGGCACCCCCATCGTGGTTCCCCCCGACAGCGATTTCTTCCGCTACATGCAGAGGCGAAGAGCACAATAGGCGCCTGGCGCTTCCCGCGAGGGGAGGGAGGGGGTGGGACCACTTTACCGGTTGGAGCGCGCGCCTCCTGGCGCGCACGTCGACCTCGCGCCTGTGTTGAAGTATGCGCACCAGGAGGTGCGCGCCCCATTCTTTGAAGGTCGTGCTCTCGCCGTAATCTGATCTCGCATGAGCGCCACGATTGCGGATACTCCCGCGCCGGTTCAATATCGGCGCACCGAATCCCATGCGCCTTGTCCTCATCCTTCTCGCTTTCCTCGCGCTCGCTTTGGCGCCCGCCAGCGCGCGCTTGCCGTCGCAAGGTTTTGCCGACCTGGTCGAGCGGCTGGCGCCCGCGGTGGTGAACATCGCCACGCGCCAGCGCGTCGAGGGCATGGAGGATCTGCCGCGCTTTCCGCCCGGCACGCCGCTTGAGCGGCTCAATGAAGGCGCGGGCGAGGCGCAGATCACTTCGCTCGGCTCGGGCTTCATCATTTCTCCCGATGGCGTTGTCGTCACCAACAATCACGTCATCGAGGCCGCCGACGCGATTGAAATCATCCTGCAAAACGGCCAGCGCTACGAGGCGATTGTGGTCGGCCGCGACCCCGCCACCGACGTCGCCGTGCTGCGCGTCCAGGCCCGCCAGCCCTTGCCGTATGTGGCGATGGGCGACAGCGATACCGCGCGCGTGGGAGACCTGGTGCTCGCCATCGGCAATCCGTTCGGGCTTGGCGGTTCGCTTTCGACCGGCGTGGTGTCTGCGCGCAACCGCAATATCGACGCCGGCAGGTACGATGATTTCATCCAGACCGACGCCGCCATTAATCGCGGCAATTCCGGGGGCCCTCTGTTCAACACCGACGGCGAAGTGATCGGCATCAACACCGCCATTGTCTCGCCGACAGGCGCTTCGGTGGGCGTGGGTTTCGCGACGCCCACTGCAATCGTGCGTCCGGTGGTGGAGCAATTGCTGCGCTACGGCGAGACCCGGCGCGGCTGGCTTGGCGTTCGGCTGGCTAATGTGAATGAGGCCGCCGGGCGCGCCGGCCTCGACGGCGCCGCGGGCGCGCTGGTTACGCGCGTGACCCCGAGCGGCCCCGCCGCCGCCGCCGGTTTGCGGCCAGGCGATGTGGTGGTGTCGTTCGATGGCCGCCCCGTCGCCGACAGCCGCGCGCTGACGCGCATGGTGGGCGAAGCGGAGGTGGGCGCCTCGCCTGTGCTGGAGATTGTGCGCGAAGGTCGGGTCATGCGCTTGAGCGCCACGATCCAGAGGCTGGAGGAAACTGGGAGCGGCCCCCGTGTTGTCGCCGGCGCCGACCCCGCGCCGCGGCGACGCGATGGCGGGCCCCGCAGCGGCCGCATTTTCGGCATCGCGCTGGCGGAACTCGACGCCAGCCTGCGCGAGGAATTCCAGATCGAACCCGAAGTGCGCGGGCTTGTCGTCTTGGGCGGCGATATTGGCGGTGAGAATGAAGGGGTATTGCGCACCGGCGATGTTGTCGAGGCGATGGGTTTCCAGCCGGTCGACACCATCGCCGCGACCCGCGCCGTGGCAGGCGAGGCCGCGATCGGCGAACGCGCCATCGTCGTGCGCATCAACCGAGGCGGCGCGATTACCTATCGGCGGCTCAGGGCGCGGAGTTAGCAGTGGCGCGTATGCGTTGTGCTGCTCCAATGTTTACCCCGTCATTCCGGGCTCGCGGAGCGAGACCCGGAATGACGGGGGCTGTGTTTAGTGCGCGTCAGCCCCTGCAAACTCGCTCCTTCGGTACCCCTGAAAGAACAGCGCCGTTTCCAGCGACGTGTGTTCGATCCGCGCATGCGCCTGCGCTGCCACGATCGGCTTGGCGCGGTAGGCGATACCCAGCCCTGCCGCCTTGATCATGTCGAGATCGTTGGCGCCGTCGCCGATGGCGAGCGTTTCGGTGTGCAGGAGATTCAGGCTTGCGGCTTCCTCCTTGAGCGCTTCGAGCTTCGCCGCGCGCCCCAGGATCGGCTCTTGCACACGGCCGCTGAGCGCGGCGCCGTCGTCCAACAGCAGGTTGGCGCGGTGGGCGTGAAAACCGGCGGCCGTGGCCACGCGGCTGGTGAAAAACGTGAAGCCGCCCGAAACAAGCACGCAGCGCGAGCCGCGCGCTGCCATGGTGCGCACCAAAGTCGCGGCGCCCGGGTTGAGCCGCACGCGTTGGTCGTAGGTGCGCTGCAACGCGCCGAGCGCGAGACCCTTCAGCTTGCGCACCCGCTCCATCAGCGCCGGCTCGAACGCCAGTTCGCCGGCCATGGCGCGTGCTGTGATGGCCGCGATCTCGGGCTTCAGCCCGGCGAAGTCGGCGAGTTCATCCAAGCATTCGACATTGATGATGGTGGAATCCATGTCCGCCACGAGCAGCTTCTTGCGCCGGCCCTGGACCGGAACCAGCGCCCAATCCACCGGGAAGGGCGCAACCGCCTCGGCGGCCTCCGCGCGCAGGTCGTCGTCGAGTTCGGGATAGATCCACTCCGCGCTTTCCCAGCCTGAGAGCACCGCCGGGGGCGGCAGCTTCCGCGCCAACGCCACCCGCCCAAGCATCATCAGCGCCTCGCGGTAGGCGGGCTTGTCGTCGGCCGGCGCGACGAAGACGAGGGCGTGGGGATTCATCGGCGCCACCAGTGCGGGATTCCAGTGTGGTTCGCCAGCTTCAACTATGCGATCCTGAAGGGGGTGAGGAATTTGACATCATTGGGGATGATCCCAAAGGACGAAGGATGGCATCGGAATTGGCCTCGAGCGCAGAACCCTACGTGTTCGTATTGCGCGGCGAATTGGTGATGTTGGCCCATCATGTAGCGGCGGCATTCGCGGTGGAGACGCGTCAAGTCATTCAAAACATTAAGAATAATCCAGTTAAATTGCCGGCACGCTATGCCTTTGAATTGACCCCGGCCGAGCATGAGCGATTGAGATCATTGGGAATGATCCCAAAAGCCGGCCGCGGCGGGAGCCGGGCGCTGCCCTGGGTGCTCACGCAGAAGGGCGTCGTTCGCCTTGCAACAATTATGGAAAGCCCGACAGCGCTCGATGCGACCGACCTTGTCATTGACGTCTTCACCGAGGTCATGACTCAGATCGTACAAGGCAACAACGTCATTCACGTCGCCAATACATCTCGGCTTGCGCCGTCTGAAGACGATCTGGCGGCAAGGGCAAATGTACGTGTGCAAGTCATCAAGGCGATCGAAAATCTCCTGGACACCAAGATCGACCGTGAGGCGGGAACAACAATTCGTGAGGAATTGGGCGAAGTCGCGAACGAGGCGCTGGCCCACATCAAGGAACTGATGCGCGCCAAGAAGGTGAGCAACGAGAAGATTGAGGCTGAGGCTTTGCTGATCGTCGAGCAAACGCGCGACATCTTTGAGCGCCGGCAGGCTGATCTCGCCGGCGCCACACTCGACCGAGAGCGCAAGGCGCTTGAGAACTTCGAGAAAAAAATCGGGATCGTCATCCAATTGCTTGGCATGATGGATCGGCTTGCGCCGAACGCGGTCGCCGCCTTGCTGCCCAGTTTTTCCGCGCCCGGACGACCGCTCCCGGCTCCGGACGAAGACTGACCGTGCTCACGCTCCAAGCGGCGCCGCCATGAAACCCGCACTCCTCATCATGGGCCCGACCGCCAGCGGCAAGTCCGC
>JAKFYF010000327.1 GCA_021731005.1 Hyphomonadaceae bacterium | reverse complement strand
GCACCTACCCCTCCCCTCACTTCGGTCGGACCTCCCCCGCCTGCGGGGAAGGACAGACTCACACAAACCAACCCCGCGGATGCCACACCGGTCTGCGCAGCACCGCCAGCACTAGCGCGATCAGCGCGCGCAACAACGCCCAGAGCACCGTCGCAAGGCCCGCCCAGAACGCAAACAGGCTCACCCCGCTGCGCACCTGTTCCAGGCTCAAGGGCGTGTTCACCACCATGCCCAGCAGGCTCAAAAGCGTCAGGATGGAATAGCCGATCACCAGCGTGCGCAGCGCATGCTCATGGTGTGTGTTGGCCCACGGCATCGCCGCGCCACGATTGGAATAGACAAACAAGAACGCCGCCACCGCCGCTGCGAGCGCGACAAACGACATTGGCGGCAACGGAAACATCAAGCTGAGCACAAACGCCGCGACGGTCAACAGGTGCGCCAGCACCGCCTTGCCGCGATGGGTCCTAAAGCCCCACCCTTCCTGCTGCGGCGCCGGCGGGCGCTTCGGCGGCGGGCGACGGAATGGGGTGACGTTGTCGGCTGGCATGAGGCTATAGGCAATGGCGAACAGGAATTGGCAAGTGGGCCGCGCGACAACCCGAAGTCCAGCACTTGGTGGATGGGGTCAGCGCCCGCCATGGCGTCACGCGCGTTGCAGGAGCAGCGTGCGCTCATCGGCGGTGAGCACGCGCCATTTGCCCTCGGGCAGCTCACCCAGAGCCAGCGGCCCGATGCGCACGCGTTGCAGGTCGATCACCTTGAGCCCAACCAGTTCGCACATGCGCCTGATTTGGCGCTTGCGCCCTTCGTTCAGAACGAAGCGCAGTACTTGCGCCGCCAGCCTGGCAATTTTGGCGGGCTTGAGCGCTTTGCCGTCGAGCATCAGGCCCTGGCGAAGTCGTGCAAGCTTCTCCGCGTTCACCGCGCCCTCGACGCGGACCAGATATTCCTTGTCGATGCTGGAATCCGCGCCGATCACGGCTTTCGCCAGCACCCCGTCCTCGCTCAGGATCAGCAGCCCGCGTGAATCCTGGTCGAGCCGCCCCAACGGCGCAAGCGAGGTGCGCGCGTTTGGCATGCGACCGCACGCGCCAACCAAATTCGCGCGCGTGAGCAAGCGCGCGGCCGGAACCTGCGCGCCTTCCGGCTGCGCCGAGACATAACCAACCGGCTTGTTGAGCACGAAACTCATCGGCGCCGGCGCGCCATCTCTCTCAAGCACCAGCGTCTGGCCTGGTTCGATCTTGCGGCCGGGATCGTCGACGCGAGCGCCATCGATGGCCACGTGCCGGGCGGCGATCGCCGCCTCCGCTTCGCGCCGCGAGCAAACCCCCTCCTGCGCCAGCCATTTGTTGACGCGGATGGGCTCGCCCCCGAGATAGGTTTTGGTCCAGGCCATTGCGCCTTGCTCCACTTGCCCCTGGTTTACGGGGGAGCAGCCAGCGCGCAAAGCGCGATGAAATAGCAGGGCGGGGGCCCCACGCGCGCCCTCCCGCTAGCTTCGCTCGCGACCTCCCCCGCAGGCGGGGGAGGAGTTTTCGTTCAGGGCACGCGGCCATAACCGCGGAATCCGGCGTAGCAATAATCCGCGGCGCAGCGCGTGAGCCATACCCGCACCGTGTAGCGGCCAGAAGCGCGCGGCGTGAAGGAAACCGCCGGCCAAGCCGCTTCGCTGGAATCACGCGCGAGCACCACTTTGTTCTCGTCGATCACTTCCAAGTCGATGTCGTCGCACATGCGATCGCAGGCGGCCTGGAACAGATATTCGCGCCCGCCGTCGAGACGATAGGTCTCGCGGTGGCCGGCTTCTCCCGCCGCCATCAAGCTGATCACATCATGATCGAGCGTAACGTAGCGCCAGGCGACCAGAGAGCGGCCGGCGGTGTCGAGTTCATCGCTGACCTGGCTCAATCCCGCGCTCTCGTAAAAGCCGGCGATGGGCTTATCTGGCGACCCATCGTCGCCGCCGAGCAGGTCCACGGTTTGGGCGTGCGCTGCGGCGCCGGCCAGCATGGCCATGGTGAACAGCAAACCGCGCATGAACCGTCCCCTGTCCGCGTGGTAATCCCTTGCGTAGGCCGACCGCGCCCGCCAATCAACCGGGGCCCCCTGTGCTGAAGGCAACCTAACTGAAATGACATGAGCGGCGCCGACAAACCCACCCTGCCCCCGCTTGCCGACCTGCCGGCGGAAGCAGCTCCGCCGTCCACGCAAGGCCAGGCGCTTCGGGGCGCGGACGCCGTTCGCGACGCTTGGTCGAGGCTGCCGTCGAGGCCCGGCGTCTATCGCATGCTGGGCGCCGACGGCGAAGTGCTTTATGTCGGCAAGGCCAAGAGCCTGAAAAATCGCGTCGGCCAATACGCGCAGGGACGCGGCCACTCGAACGCGATCTATCGCATGATTCAGCAAACCGCTTCGCTCGAAGTGATCATCACCCAGACTGAAACCGAAGCGCTGCTGCTCGAAACCAACATGATCAAGCGCTTGAAGCCGCGCTTCAACGTGCTGATGCGCGACGACAAGAGCTTCCCCTACATCGCCATCCGCACCGACCATCCCACCGCCGCGCTGCAGAAGCATCGCGGCGCCAAGAGCTTCAAGGGCAAATTCTATGGGCCCTTCGCCAGCGCCGGGGCGGTCAACCGCACGCTCAACACATTGCAGAAGGCGTTCCTGCTGCGTTCGTGCACGGACGCGACTTTCTCGGCGCGCACGCGGCCCTGCATGCTGCATCAGATCAAACGCTGCGCTGCGCCATGCGTGAACATGGTGGGCGAGGAGGAATATGCCGGTCTGGTACGCGACGCACAGGATTTCCTGGAGGGGCGCAGCGTCGATCTGCAAGACCGCCTGGCCGCGGAAATGCGCGCGGCCTCCGATGCGCTCGAGTTCGAAAATGCCGCGCGGCTACGCAACCGCATTCGCGCGCTCGCCTCGGTGCGCGCCATCCAGGGCATCAACCCAGCTACATTCGACGAAGCCGACGCGTTCGCGCTGCACCAGGAAGGCGGGCAATCCTGCATGCAGGTGTTCTTTTTCCGCGCCGGCCAGAACTGGGGCAACCGCGCTTATTTCCCCCGCCACAATGCCGAGGAAACTGCCCGCGATATCCTTTCCGCCTTCATTGCACAATTCTACGAGGATCGCGAGCCGCCGCGATTGATCCTCGCAAGCGCCGAACCGGCCAACCGCGAATTGCTCGAACAGGCGCTATCGCTGCGCATGGAGCGCAACGTGGAAATCCGCGCGCCGCAGCGGGGAGAAAAGAAGGACATTCTCGACGCCGCGCTGCTGAACGCGCGCGAGGCGCTCGGGCGGCGCATGGCCGAAAGCGGCAGCGTGGCGAAGCTGCTCGACGGGGTGGCCGAAACGTTTGACCTCAGCGAACGCCCAGAGCGCATCGAGGTGTACGACAATTCACACATCCAGGGGGCGAACGCCCTCGGCGCCATGATCGTCGCCGGGCCCGACGGCTTCGTGAAGAACCAGTACCGCAAGTTCAATATGGAGCGCGAAGAATTCGGCGGCGACGATTTCGCGATGATGAAAGCGATGATCCGGCGTAGGTTTGCAAGAATGTTGGCGGAACGGGATACGGAGACCTCCCCCCTTGTGGGGGAGGTGGCGAGCGAACGCGAGCCCGAGGGGGGGCGTACAGAAGGAACCTCTTCTTGGACCGCCGGCGTCCTCGCCGGCGAGACGCCGGCGGTCCAAGAGCTTGGTGCAAGCGGCGACGTCGCGCGCCCC
>JAKFYF010000148.1 GCA_021731005.1 Hyphomonadaceae bacterium | reverse complement strand
AACTTGGCATGAAGAAGGCGCGCGTCCATCTCTATGGCGGGCTTATTTTCGCCACCTGGAATATCGACGGCCCGAGCTTCGATGCATTCCTGGGCGAGATGAAGTGGTACTATGACATGCTGTTCTGCCGCACCGAATGCGGCATGGAAGCGCTTGGGCCTCCGCAGCGTTTCACCATCAACGCCAACTGGAAAACCGCCGGCGAGCAATCGGCCGCGGACGGCTATCACACGATCACGTTGCACCAATGGCTGGGCGAGTTCGGAGGCATGAACGAGGGCGACATCGCCCGCTCTATGTACGGCGTTGAGGTCGGCTCGCCGCAGGGGCACGCACTGCGCTGCATGCCGGTCGCGGGCAAATTCAAGGCGCTGATGACGGGCGCCGAGAATATGACCGTAGAAGACAAACTCGCGCTATTGCCGCCTCCAGGCGTCACCAAGGAAATGCTGCCGCAGCTCAAGAGGAAGCTCTCGCCCGAGCAGGTGGCGCTGCTGGTGGACCAGCCGCCACAGGTCGGCGGCATCTTCCCCAACATTCTGATCGGCTTCATCTATGCACCGCAACCCGATGGGGAAATTCTCGGCCTGATGAGCCTGCACACCTACATTCCGCGCGGGCCGCACAAGCTCGAATTCACAAATTACATCCTTGCCGAAAAGGATGCCCCGCCCGAACTCAAGGAGCGCGCGCGGCAAGCGACGATCCGCATGCTCGGCACATCGGGCATGGTCGAGCAGGACGATTCCGACACGTGGCCGCACATGACCCGCAACGCGCGCGGGCCGATGGGGGCGGAAATGACCATGAAGTACCAAGCCATCTGCAAGGAGCCGAAGCCGGCAAGCTGGCCCGGCCCGGCCTTGGTCTATGACGGCTTCACCAAGGACGACACGCAATGGAATTGGTGGCTGGCGTGGCATCGCCTGATGACGGCGGCGTGAGCCCAATCCAACACAAGGAAGCTTCAATGAGCACCCGCGCCGCCAAAATCGACGAGAAGCCGAACCCCGTCTCCCGTCCGCGCCGCGTGCCGGTCGGCTCCCCGGCCTACAACCGCCTCACCGAGTTCCTGTACGAGGAGGCGCTTCTGCTCGACGAGTTGCGCCTCGACGATTGGGTCGGCGTGTTGGCTGAAGATCTTATCTACACCGCGCCGCTGCGCATGACGCGGAGTCTTGCCGATCAACAGCTCTCCATCGTGCGCACAATGAACCATTTCGACGAGACCTTCGCCTCAATCAAAGGCCGCGTTATCCGGCTGACTAAAACCAAGAGCGCCTGGGCCGAGGACCCGCCGTCGCGGACCCGCCGGCTCGTGACCAATGTGCTCGTCGACGCGACCGACATTCCATCGGAATTTAAAGTCACCAGCTACGTGCTGCTCACGCGCAGTCGCTTCGAGGAAACCGAACTTGGCGTGCTCACCATGGTGCGCCACGATCTGCTGCGCGAGACCGACCACGGCGTCAAACTCGCCCGGCGCGAGATCATCATCGATCAATCCGTGCTCGGCATGTGCAATCTGGCCGTCTTCCTCTGACGCCTACCCGGCGTTTGGCAGACCCAATCGTCCCGCGCGACGCGCTGGCGGCAGTTGGCGCGGCGGCGCTACTGTGTTGCGCAACGCGCCGATACCCTCGATACGAGCCTCCACCACGTCGCCCGGCTGCAGAAATCGCCCATCTTCCAGGCCGACGCCAAAGGTTGTGCCGGTGAACACGAGATCACCAGGCCTGAGCGCCACCCGCGCATCGACATAGTTCAACAATTCGTCGATCCCAAAGATCATGTTGCGTGTGTTGTCTTGCTGGCGCAGCTCGCCGTTGACGGTGAGGCTTATATCCAGGCTGGGTTGCCCCGCCCCGCCGAGATCATCGAGCGTGACGATATGCGGTCCGATCGGCGCAGTTCGATCCAGCGCCTTCTGCGTGAACAAATCGAGGCGGTTCAGCAATTTACCAGCGTCGCGCGCGCTGACGTCGTTGCCAACCGTGTAACCAAGCAGACATGAGCTGGCTGGCGAATTGTCATCGAGCGGCCGCGCCATCACCGCCACAAGTTCCACCTCATAATCGAGTTGCACTGTCGCCGGCGGATAAGCGATCGGTTCGTCGGGTCCCACGACCGCACTTTGCGGCTTCAAATAGGATATCGGATGCGGCGGCGCCTCGGTCCGGCCGAGGTGCGTCAGGTGGGTCAAATAGTTCAGTCCGACGCCGAACACGCGCGCACTCCGATCCACCGGCGCCAGCAGCCGCAGTCCGCGCGCGTCCGCCGTCCTTTCCTTAAGGCGCGTGTCGAATGCGCCCTGCGCCAGCGCCAGCGACCAATCGGCGAAGGCGCCGCGCAAGACATGCGCTTTCTCACCCTCCAGAACCGCCCAAAACTCATGCCCCGCTTCGTTGGCAAACCTAGCGATCTTCATGGATTCACCCCGCCATCATGCCGCCATCGACGATGATATCGGCGCCGGTCAAATACGATGCGGCGTCGCTCGCGACAAACAGCGCGACGTGCGCGATTTCCTTCGGTAATCCCGCTCTTCCCAACGGAATCTTGCTTTCCAACGCCGCCTTGACTTGCGCGTTGGCAAGAAAGTCAGCGACGCCGGGCGTGGCGATGAAACCCGGGCTGATGCTGACCGCGCGGATGCCGTGCTTTGCGCCTTCGAGCGCGGTCTGGCGTGTAATCGCCTGCACGCCGGCCTTGGTAGCGCAATGGGCGCCCGTGCCGGCGCTCGCCGAGCCAGCCCAGCCAGCTACCGATGAAATGTTGATGATCACGCCGCCTCGTTCCGCAAGATGGCGCCATGCAAAGCGGGTCGCGTAGAAGACGAGATCAAGTTCGTTGCGCATCGTGAACTGCCAATCCTCCACCGACATCTCGCCAATGGGCGCAAAGCGCGCCGCCGAGGCGTTGTTGTAGAGGATGTCGATGCGCCCGTGTGAGCGCGCGGCCGCATCGATCCAGTCGCGCACTGCGCCCGCTTCACCGAGGTCGAGCGGCGCCGCGCCACTCGCACGTCCGCCTGCTTGTGCGGCCAGGTCGAGCGTCTCGCGCAATCCTTCCTGTTTGAGATCGCAGGTGACGACCGTCGCGCCCGCCGCCGCGAATGCCAGCACTGCTTCGCGGCCTTGGCCTCCTCCCCCGCCTGTAATCAAGGCTACCTTGCCCTCAAGCGCTCGCGTCATTTTCCGCTTCCCTCCTGGCGCGAGATCCCCTCGGGGAACCCCCGGTGTTGCATTTCAGTCTATGATTCAGCCTATAATACAGTTGAACAAAATCTGCCATATTGACTCATTGCGGATTTGCGGAGCACTATCCTCCAAAAGGGCGGCAGTCGCCCGGAACCCTTGCGCACGCGAACGCGAGGGGGCGTGGTCACACACGCCGAAAAGGGGGAGGAACATGCACACAAAGAAGGCGTTCTACGCTGCGACATTGCTTGGCTCGCTGGCGTCTCTCATCTCGCCCGGCGAGGCATTCGCTCAGAATGCGGGTGTGGACGAAATCATCGTCACGGCTCGCAGAACCGAGGAAAACCAGCAGACGACGCCTGTTGCCGTGACGGCCGTTAGCGCGGCCGAACTCGAGCGCGGCCAGATCGACAGTCTGCAGGAATTGATGTACGCGGCGCCCAATCTGGCGGTTACGAGCGGCGGCCCCGGGGACGCGGCCCTGCTTCAAGCCGGCATCCGCGGCCAAGTCCAGCTCGACGGCACCGGCGCGATCGACCAACCCATCGGGCTATATG
>JAKFYF010000209.1 GCA_021731005.1 Hyphomonadaceae bacterium | reverse complement strand
CGCTCGATGGCGGCCTCGGCGCCGACACTCTGATCGGCGGCGCCGGCGCTGATGCGTTCGTGTTCTCGAGCGCGCTCGGGGCGGGCAATGTCGATGTGATTTCCGGCTTCTCGGTCGCCGACGATGTGATCCGTCTCGACCCCGCCATCTTCACCGCTCTCGCCGCCGGCGCGCTCGACGCCGACGCATTCCGCATCGGCGCGGTCGCCGCGGACGCCGAGGACCGCGTCATCTACAATAGCGGCTCGGGCGCATTGTTGTACGATGCCGACGGTTCTGGCGCGGGCGCCGCCGTGCAATTCGCCATTCTCGGCGTCGGCCTCGCGCTGACCCAAAGCGACTTCATCATCGGGCCGTAAGGGGATGGCCTATGCAGTGAGAAATTTGGCGCCGGCGCGTTCGATGCCGCGGTGCTTGGTATTGCGCATGGCGCCCAATTGTCGATCTGTGCGCGGCAAAAAGCGCCGCAGACGGCTCAGGTTTTAGAAATTCTCGTGCGCGAACATGAGATCGGCGAGCGCCTGGTGGCTGCCTTGGTAGCCGCTGGCGATTGCGCCGCCAGCGTAGTCGACGGGAACGAGGCTAGGTTCCAGCTCGGTGAGTTGCAAAGGCTGGCTGACGGCAGGCCCGACCGCTGCGACGCTGATCTGCGCCGGCGTTGGGGCCACAGCGTCGGCGCGTGCAAATGACGAAGCGCGGTCACTCTCCGCAATGGCGCGGACTTGTTCAATGCGCGCTTGGGTCGCCGTGCGGGTCAATTCGAGCGCGACAGCCGTGCGTGCAAGCTGGGCGTGAATTTCGCTCAGCTCTGAATCTGTGAATGGCGCTGGAACCGCCGGCAGGTTTGCATAAGGATAATCGGCGAGGGCGATGTTGTTGTCGCCGCCAAGTCCTGACGCCAAGCTGGTGCCGACAAAGCCGCCAAGCCCAGCAGGCGAAAAAAGCATCACGACCATAGAGGTTGCAGCAGCCCCTGTCAGGGCAGACTTGACCGCAGTATCACGCGCTCGACGCTCAAAGCTGCCGTCTAGGTGTTCTTCGGTTTGTTCCCTCATTGTGCTGTTCCTGTGTGGAGTCGCGAACGCACTACCCCACCCTTTCTTGTTACGGCACAACAGGTTTTTTACATGTGGCAGGTCACAAGATGCAAGAGTTCTTGTCACCTCTCGGGCTCCATCCATGCAGGGTCATTCAAAGAATCCTCCCGGTTACGGCTTTGATGGTTTTGAGGCGGTCTTCGCGGAAGTTTTCGCGGGCTTACCTTCTCACCGCCCGCTCGATCGATGCGGTTGTAGAGTTCCGAGGCGGCCTCGAAAAGACCGCCACGGTGTTGGCGGGGTCGTAGGCGTCGGCCGGACTCAGCCAGGCGCCGGGCAAGTTCGCGATTTTCCAGTACCCGCCGCAGCGCGTGGCTCAGCGCCGCGGAATTGTCTCGCGGAACCATTAGCGCATCGACATCCGGGGTGATGGTGGCGGCGGATCCAGCCGCGTTGGCGGCCACCAGCGTCTTGCCCGCGTCCCAGGCCTCGATGGTGACGTTGCCAAACGGCTCATAGCGCGAGGGCGGGGCCACCGCGTCGCAGGCCGCCGGCCCGGGCCGCCACCTCGCGAAAGCGGCCTGTTGGAGTAGACACGCTGTGGCAAGCGCGATATTGGAGCGGTGCTAGTGAGTAGAGCACCTGACCAGTGAGGGGTGGATATTGGGCGATCTTATCGGTGAAGTTGTACAGAGTGAATTGTACTACATCAAGCGCAACGAGTTTGAGCGCGTGGCGCGCCTCAGCGCGTCGATGCCGACTGCAATATCGCTCTACGCGGATATGGCGCGGTTGAACGCTCTCTACATGATAGGGCTCGCTGGTTCAGGCCACATTGGATCGTCGTTCTCGGCACTCGACATTATTTCCCATCTCTACCTTTCCGAGATGGATCGCGATGGCGATGTGTTTTTCTCTTCCAAGGGGCATGACGCACCCGCACTGTACGCAGTCTTGATCGCACAGGGCGTGCTTGAAGAAGGCTTGTTGCACAAACTGCGCAGGCTTGGCGGTCTGCCAGGTCACCCCGACGTTTCAATTCCAGGGCTCGTCACGAACACGGGATCCCTCGGCATGGGCGTGTCGAAGGCTAAGGGGATGATCGAAGCAGCGCGCGCGCTGGGTGTTGCCACGCGCCTCTATGTCATGACCGGCGATGGCGAGTTGCAGGAGGGGCAAATCTGGGAGTCGCTCGTATCAGCCGCCAATCGCAAGATGGGGGAGCTGACGGTCGTCGTTGATCACAACAAGATTCAATCAGACTATTCGGTGGCCCGCACCTCGGATCTGGGCGACCTTGAGGCGAAGTTCAACGCTTTCGGTTGGCGGACTGAGCGGGTCGATGGCCACGATCACGATGCTCTCGCCCGATGTTTTGCGTTGATGCGCCAGGAAACATTGCGTCCCAAGGTCATCATTGCCGATACGATCAAGGGTAAGGGAGTTTCGTTTATGGAGGGCGTCGCCATCGACTCTGATGTCGAGATGTTCAAGTTCCATTCTGGCGCGCCCTCGGCGGAACAATACCTACGGGCGGTGGAAGAGTTGGAGCAGCGCCTGGCGGAGAAGCTGTACGTGTTTGGCGTCGAGCCAATCCGAATTTCGGTCTCGCCGCGGCCGGCTGCGCCGGCGGCTGTTGCAGCGCAAGTGAAATTGTTACCAGCTTACACAGAGGCTCTGCTTGCCCTAGCGGCTCGCAATCCGCGGCTCATTGCGCTCGATGCCGATCTTGTTTTGGATATGGGTCTCATTCCCTTTAGAGACGCCTACCCCGAGCGCTTCATAGAGTGCGGAATAGCTGAGCAGGACATGGTGAGCCAAGCTGGCGGCCTTGCGCTCAAGGGCATGTTGCCCGTTGTTCACTCGTTCTCTTGCTTTCTCTCAACGCGTCCTAACGAGCAGATTTACAACAATGCCATCGAGGGGACGCAGATCGTCTATGTTGGTGGTCTATCAGGCGTGATACCAGCCGGGCCTGGCCACTCCCATCAAAGCGTACGCGAGATTTCCGCCGTCGGCGGGACGCCTGGCATGGTTATGGTTGAGCCATGCTGTCCCGCAGAGGTTGGCCCGTTGTTGGAATGGTGTGTCGACAAGCACAGCGGCCCGAGCTTCTTGCGCCTCGCTTCCATGCCCTACGCGACGGGCGCGCGCTTGCCAAATGGCTACAGGCCCCAAATGGGCAAGGGTTATGCGGTGCGCGATGGTAGGGATGGCGTGATCATTGCCGCCGGTTTGCTCGGAGTCGCTGAAGCGCTGAACGCCGCCGTGCTGTTGAGGGACCGTGATCGCAGTTTCGCCGTCATTTCGCTGCCGTGGCTGAACGTCATCGACGCGGCTTGGATTGCCGGTGTCGCGGCGTTGTACCCGGTCTTGGTCACTCTCGACAATCACTATCGCCGTGGCGGGCAGGGGCAGATGGTTCTGGCCGCGGTCGCTGAACATGCCGTCGCGCGGCCGCGGTGCCTTTCGCTTGGGCTTGATGTGCCGCCGCCGTCGGGGCGCACCGATGAAGTTCTCGCGGTGCTGGAACTTGACGGTGCCGGCATTGCCAACCGCATTCTGCACTTTTTGAGCGCATGAAGCAGATACTTCGCAGGTGGCCGGTGGCGGCCCACGCGCGCTTGGCCCGCCTCAACCTTGTCGCGCACGGAAAGGGGGATGCGGGACTTGCGGCGCTCGCCGCAGACCCGGCGCTGTCGGAGGCATTGCGGCGCGCAAGAGGCGGGCCGCAATGCCT
>JAKFYF010000177.1 GCA_021731005.1 Hyphomonadaceae bacterium | reverse complement strand
GGAAAGTTCGATCACGCTGCACGACCAGGGTTGCGTCATCATGGAACACTGGCGCCCGTTCGGCGGCGGTCACGGCCACTCGATCAACGGTTACGATGCAAGCGATAGCAAGTGGCATCAAACCTGGATCGATTCCACCGGCTCACGCACTGAGTTCGCGGGCGCCATCGACGCCGAAGGCGTGTTGCGCTTCGATGTGCTCGGTCCGCCAGCGGCGGGTCAACCGCCAGGCCACCGGCGCATGAGCTTTCAGCGCATCGACGCCAACACCGTGCGGCAATGGGGCGATCTCGCGCCCGAAGGCGGCGGTGACCTGGTGACCGAGTGGGATTTCACGTACCGGCGGCGCGCGGGGACAAGGTAGGCCGCGAGGTGCAGATTGGACCGCGGGCCTTCAGGCCCGCTTTTGCGTTGGCCTCTAAGCGCGTCTGAAGACGCGCGGTCCAACTTCAGACAACTGCTCCAGCAACTCAAGCCCGCCGCCGGATGGGCGTGGCGGTGTTGTGACCTGTCTCGTTGAGGCGGAAGCGTTGCACTAGCGAGGCCAAGGTCGCTGCTTCGCTGCTGAGCGTGTGGCTGGCGGCGGAGGTTTCTTCCACCATGGCGGCGTTTTGCTGCGTGGTTTGATCCATCTGATTGATGGCGGTGTTGACTTCGCTGAGCGCGGTGGCTTGCTCCTGCGCGGAAGCGGCGATTTCGCGCACCACGTGATCGATCTGCACGACGCGTTCGATGATGCGCTGCAGCGAGTCCCCGGAACGGTTCACAAGATCGGCGCCGGATTCCACCAGGCCGGAGGAGGCGGAGATGAGCGCCTTGATCTCCTTGGCCGAGGTCGCCGAACGCTGCGCCAGCGCCCGCACCTCGGAGGCAACCACCGCGAAGCCGCGCCCGGCGTCGCCCGCGCGTGCGGCTTCAACCCCGGCATTGAGCGCGAGCAGATTGGTCTGAAACGCGATTTCGTCGATGACGCCGATGATCTGGGCGATCTGCGCCGACGATTTCTCGATCGCCTGCATGGTGGCGATGGCTTTCTTGACCACCTCGCCGCCTTCCTGCGCCTCGTCGCGGGCGACGGTGACGATCCCGGTGGCTTCCTTCGCCCCGGCGGCGGTCTTGCTGACTGTGGCGGTGATTTCGTCGAGCGCGGCGGCGGTCTGCTCGAGGCTGGCCGCCTGGTTCTCGGTGCGGCGCGACAGATCGTCGGTGGCCTTCGAGATGTCGCCGACGCCGGACTGGATGCTGCCGACTTCGCGCGCCACCTCGCCGATCGCTTCATGCAATTTGGCGACGGCGGTGTTGAAGTCCTGCTTGAGCTTTTCGTAGTCGGCGGGCACGGCCTCGGCGAGGCTTGAGGTCAGATCGCCGCCAGCCAGCCGATCCAAGCCCCGCGCCAGCGCGGCGACCACTTTCGCTTGTGCTTCCGACGCCGTGCGCAGCACAGCTTCGTTGCGCGCACGCTCGGCTTCGACCTCGGCGCGTCGTTCGGTCTCGCTCTTGGCGCGTTCGATCTCGCGCTCGCGCTGGCGGCGGTTTTCCGCTTCGCGCTCGGCGGCCTCGCTGCGCAGGCGCTCGCGCTCGGCCTCAATCTGCTGCTCCTGCATGCGCTTGCGCTGTTCCTCTGCCTCTCCCTCGATTTTGATCTTGTCGATCGCCGCCTGGCGGAAGCCTAGCACCGTTCGCGCCATTGCGCCGATTTCATCGCGCCGTTCGACGCTCGGCACGTCGACTGCATTGTCGCCCTGCGACAAGCGGCTCATCGCCGCTGTAAGGTCCAATAGCGGGCGCACCAGGAAGCGGCGTGCGACCAAGGCAAGGCCAAGGGTGGCGGCGAGCGCCAAGACCAGCGCCGAGATCATCAGGATGCGGGAGAGACGCGCCGCCGCGTGTGCGCGCTCGGCGGTATTTGTGGCGCTGGCGCTGATGGTTTCGGTGGCCGCCCCCATGGATTCTTCCAGTGCGCCGAATTGGGCGAAGAAGGCCGGCAGATTGTTGGCCGCAGCCCCCCCGTCGCGCCCGGCGAGGTCGATGATGGTGCGGGCCGCTTCGGCGTAGGCGACCAGAGGGGCCTGCAGGGCCTGGAGCACGGAGCGTTCTTCGTCGGTCGCCGCCAGTTCGAGCTCGCGCGCGACGTTGGCATTAAATTCTTCGAGGTGGGTGGAGAGGTCGGCCTTTGCCTCATCAAGCGAAAGGCTAAGCGCAGGGTCGCGCGTCAATAGGGCGTTGAGGACGTCGCCGCGAATGGCGTCGTGCATCATGTCGGCCGCGAGGTGGCTGCGCAGCAGCTCGGCGGTGCGCTGGGAGTCCTGGATCGCGCCAGAAAGCGTGGTGCTGGACCAAAGGCCGATGCCGCCGCAGGCGCCGACGACCGCAAGCAAGGACGCGCTGGCCGCCAGCGCGGCGCGGTTCAACGAAGAAAACATGGAAATGACCCCGCCAGTAGATCGATCCTCGCTAGCGCAATGTGGTGAACAAAGTATTTCCCGGGCGAGGGCCGACTTGAGGATTGATTAACCGTATCCGCCAACAGTGCCGTCGCCATTCGGGCGGGAGGGTTCGGCGTGCGGGGATTTGCGTTTGCTGTGCTAGGCGCTTCGGGCGCTTTGACCGGAATGGCCGGCGCCGAGGAGACCGCGGGGCCGGTCGAGCTTTCGCTCGCCTACACCGCCGACGTGATGGGCGTGGTCGATGGCGGCCTCGCCCAGCGCGGCCGCTTTCTCGACAATCTCGATCTCATCGCCGACTTCGATCTCGAACGGCTGATGCAATGGCGCGGCGCCAGCGCTCATGTCGACGTGCTCAACAATTCCGGGGCCATGCCCAATGACGATGCCGGCACGCTGCAGGGCGTCGACAATATCGAGGTCTCGAGCCAGCGTCTGCGCCTGTTCGAGGCCTGGATCGAGCAGAGCTGGGGCGCGTCCTCGCTGCGCTACGGCCTCTACGATCTCAACAGCGAATTCTACGCCAACGATTCGGCCGGTTTGCTGATCGCGCCGGCCTTCGGCATCGGCTCGGAAATCGCCTCAACCGGACCCAATGGCCCCTCGATCTTTCCATCGACGGCGCTGGCCGCGCGCTTCCACACCAATTTCGACAATGGCCTGTTCATGCGCGCGGCGGCGCTCAACGCCCATGCCGGCGTTGTCGGCGATCCCGACGGCGTGGACACTTCGTTCGACGACGGCGCGCTGCTGATTGCCGAGGGCGGGATCGAGGGCGAGCGCAAGCTGGCGTTCGGGCTCTGGCGCTACACTGAGTCCCAAGACGACATCCGCGACCTCGACGGCTTTGGCAATCCGGTGCAGCGCGACGCGCAAGGCGCTTACGTCGTGTACGAGCAGCCGCTCAATGACGCGGAAGGCGCGCGCGCCGCGAAAGCGTTCCTGCGCGCCGGCGTTTCCGATGGGGATACCACGCCGTTCGCGGGCGGCTGGCAGGCCGGCGTGCTGATCGAGCGCGTGTTCGCGAGCCGCCCCGACAGCACGTTTTCGTTCGGTGTGAACCAGGGCCTGCTGTCGGACGGCTATCGCCACAACCAGATCGACCTCGGCGCCTCGATGGCCAATGCCGAGACTCAAATCGAAATCACCTATTCCGACAAGCTCCTGCCCTTCCTCACCCTCCAGCCCGATCTGCAATGGGTGCGGCGTCCGGGAGGCGACCGCGGAATCGAGGATGAATTGGTTGCGGGGGTGAGGGTGAGCGTGGAGCTTTAAGCGGTCCATTATGGACCGCCGGCGTGAAACAATTAAGCATTGCTCTTCTGGCGGTTGCGGCGTGC
>JAKFYF010000287.1 GCA_021731005.1 Hyphomonadaceae bacterium | reverse complement strand
CTGCCCCCTCCCCGCAAGGGGGAGGGGGATTGGCCGCCGCCATCGTCTCCAACCTCCCGTACAACATCGGCACGCCGCTGCTGATCAAATGGCTCAAGGCGGGCCCCTGGCGCGGCGACATGATCTTGATGTTCCAGAAAGAAGTCGCCCAACGCATCGTCGCCAAACCAGGCGACGACGCCTATGGGCGTCTGGCGGTGCTGGCGCAGGCCCGCTGCGCTTGCCGGCTTGAACTCACTGTGCCGGCGCGCGCGTTCACGCCGCCGCCGAAAATCGCCTCAGCCGTCGTGCGGCTGGTGGACCTTGCCGATCCCTGCCCCCACCTCGAAGCGCTGGAGCGCGTCACCGCCGCCGCCTTTGGGCAGCGGCGAAAGATGCTGCGCTCGGCGCTGAAGGCGCTGACGCCGGATGCTGATGCGCTACTGCGCGCGGCGGGGATAGAGCCAACTGCCCGCGCCGAGGAGATCGACCAAGCCGGATTCCGCGCGCTGGCGGAAGCGTGGCGGGAAATGACGTAGACCGCACCTGCGGCAGGCCCTATTCACGCGCTGCCCAACCGCTTCAGTATTTGACGCTGATGGTCCTGGCCGCCAAAGAAAACCGCAAGTACACGCACCACATGCGCTTCACCATCAACCGTGAAATAAAAGATCGCACGGCCCTTGGTCGCATCCGGATAGCTTTTGATCAAATCATCAAAATCCTTCAGCGCTTGCTTCGGCTTCTCTCCTCCCAGGTCCATCGCCTTATTCAGTTGGCCCCGAAAGGGCTCCTCTTGGCTGATGTCCCTCAAATCCCCCGCTTCAGCCGCTCCACATGCAGCTTCAGCCAAAGCTGCCGCGCGCGCTTTAGCCGCTCCGCCGCCAGGATTTGTTTTATCTGCGCCAGCGTCTGTTCCAGCAGCGTGTTGACCAGCACGTAATCGTATTCTTCCCAGTGTGAAATCTCATCCAAAGAGCGCGCCATGCGCTTGGCGATGACTTCTTCGCTGTCTTGGGCGCGGGTGTGGAGGCGGCGTTCCAGTTCCGTCATGGACGGCGGCAATATGAATATCCCGACCACATCCTCTGGCGCGGCGGCGCGCAGGGCGCGCGCGCCTTGCCAGTCCACGTCGAACAAAACATCACGGCCCTGGATCAGCAGCGCTTCCACCGGCGCGCGCGGGGTGCCGTAGTGGGCGCCAAACACCATGGCGTGCTCGAGAAATTCGCCGCGGTCGGCCATCACTTCGAAGGCTTCGCGGTCCATGAATTTGTACTCGCGCCCGTCGATCTCGCCGGGGCGCGGCGGCCGCGTGGTGGCGGACACCGAAAGCGAAGTGTTGCCATCGTCCTCGATCAGCTTTTTCGCCATAGTGGATTTGCCGGCGCCGGAGGGGCTCGACAGCACGAACATCAGCCCGCGGCGCGCGACGTGTTCATTCAACATTGGCGGCCTGCTCCTTGATCTGATCGACCACGGCTTTGAGGTCGAGGCCGATGCGCGTCAGCTCCAGCTCTGCCGATTTAGAGCAAAGCGTATTCGCCTCGCGGGTCAATTCCTGGCCGAGAAAATCGAGCCGCCGCCCGGCCGGTTCCGGGGCTGAAAGCAGCGCGCGCAGCTCGCCGGCGTGCGCGGCCAGGCGTTCCAGCTCCTCAGCCACATCCGCGCGCGAGGCGGCAAGCGCTGCTTCCTGCGCCAGCCGTTGCGGATCGAGCTGCACCTCCGGCGCAAGCCCCGCCAGCCGCGCGCGGATGCGATCGAGCGCTGCCCCCGGCGCGGCGGCGGCAAGCGTGCGGGCGCGCGCAATCAGGGCGTCCATGGTGTTGCTGAGTTCACCCAGCACGCCCGCCAGCATGCGTCCCTCCGCCGCGCGCGCTTGCGAAAGTGCGGCGAGCGCGTCCTCAAAGCCCGCCAGCAGCGCTGCTTCGAGGCCGGCCCGCGCCTCCTCGCTCAATGCCGCGGCGTCCTCGCTGACCACGACGCCGCGCACCTGGAGCAAACCGTCCCAGCGCGGTTTCTTGGCCCTTCCCGCTTTGATGTATGCAGCGCCGGTTTCAAGCAATTTCTCTACCAGCGCCAGGTCAACGCGCGTCGGCGCCGTTGATTCGGGATCGCGCGTGAGCGTCAACGTCGCCTGCAGCGATCCTCGCTTGAAGGCTTTGCCCGCCAACATGCGCGCCGCTTGCTCCAAGCCGTCAAATCCTGTCGGCAGCCGCAGTTTCAGATCGAGACCGCGGCCGTTGACGCTCTTGATCTCCCAAATCCAGCGCGCCCCGCCCCGCGTCTCGCCGACCGCGCCCTCGGCGCGCGCAAAGCCGGTCATGCCCGAAATGCCCATGCCTTCCTCTATGCGCCCCAAGCGTGCAGCGCCAGTCCCGCAACTCATGGATGTGCGCCGCGCTTGACTGCCCCGTTCGGCTCCGGCCAAAACCCCAGCGCAGACGAAGCGGTTTCGAGGGCACGGGAGGGGAACTTGGCGTCACCGATGAAGCGGACATTCTTGGCCATTGCAGCGGCTGTGGGTGGGCTCGCCCTGCTGAGCTCGCCGGCGCGGGCGCAGCAAGCGATCGCCGCTGGCCAGACCTTGCGCGGCGCGCTGGCGCAAGGCGATAGCCGGCTAAGCCAAGGCGAGTATGCCGATCGTTACACATTTCAGGCGCGCGCCGGCCAGTCGGTCACGGTGCGCATGAATGCGCGTTTCGACAACTACCTCATCGTCATCGGGCCCAACGGCTTCTCGCAGCAAAACGACGACGAAGCGGCGCCCAACACCAACGCGGGACTCACAATCACCATCCCGCGCGACGGCGCTTACACCATCATCGCCACCAGCCTCGCCGGAAACATCACGGGCGACTACACGCTCACGCTCGCCGCCTCCGCGGCAGGCGCGGCCCCGCAACAAGCAAGCGTGTCGGGCGGGGCCCTGCAACTTGGACAAAGCGTGCGCGGTACGCTGGCGAACGGCGACGAGCGGCTGGCCAACGGAGAGTTCGTCGACACCTTCACCATCGCCGGCCAACGCGGGCAAACCCTTGTTGTCGAAATGGCCTCCACCGAATTCGACGCCTATTTGATGGTGCGCGGGCCCGGCGGGCTGCAGCAAGACAACGACGATGATGGCGAACGCGGATCGACCAACAGCCGCATCACCGTCACCATTCCAGAGAACGGACAGATCAATATTCGTCCGACCTCCTATCGCGGCGGGGAAACCGGCGCCTATACGCTGAGCGTCCGCGCGCAGGGCCAGGCGCAGACGGCGGCGGCGGCCCAACCTGCCGCATCCGGCGAGATCGGCATTGGCCAGCGCGTCAACGCCACGCTGGCGGAAGGCGACGGCCTGCTTAATTCCGGCGAGTTCCGCGATGCGTACACGCTGAACGGGCGCCGCGGCCAACAGCTGGAAGTGCGGATGAATTCCGGCGAGTTCGACCCCTACGTCGCGATTGCCGGCCCCAACGATTTCAGCGCCTTCAATGACGACGACGCCGAGAACAACACCCGCAACAGCCGCATGCTAGTCACCCTGCCCGCCGACGGCGCCTATGTGATCATGGCCACGAGCTACGCGGCGGGAGAGCGGGGCAGCTACAGCCTCACCATCGCTGAATCCAACGCCGCTGCGCCAGGCCAGGGTTCGGCCTCGAACGCCGACCGCCTGCGGCTCGGACGCGGCGTGCGCGGCCAACTCGCCGCCGGCGATACCACGTTGCGTAGCGGCGAATTCACCGACACCTACCGCTTCCAGGGCGAGGCCGGCCAACGCGTGCGCATCGACATGAGTTCGAGCGCGCTCGACAG